>JAULYI010000253.1:0-6262 GCA_032117915.1 Kapaibacterium sp. (SeqCode)
CATCTCACGATGCCGTCATGGCGAAAGCAGGCCCTGAAGGCCTGGCACATCACACGGTATCAGGGGCGATGGATGAGCGGATGGGGTCACTCGCCGGTGGCCTACCGCGACCACCACGCATCAATGCTCAGGTCCGTAGCCAATGCCGACCTCGACGTCCTGCTGGAGATCGGAGACTGGGGTGACGCGCCCCTGCCGTCCTTCGTGTACCAGGATTACTCGTACCTCCATCTCGAGCACGATCACGCCCGCAACGGCTTCTGGACACCGCAGTATGATTATCACAGCGAGCGCATGCTCCGCAAGCGGATCGATATTCAACGTCGCACGATCGGCACTCACCGTGGTATCATGACGATGAGTGCCTGGGATGCACAATTCATGGCGGCATCCGGCCTGATCGACCCAGATCGCATTCATGTGGTTCCGCCGGGTATGAACGTCGACCCAATGCCGCTGGATCCGGCAGATGCCGACATCGACCCCTCGAAGGAGTTTCGTGTGGTCTTCGTTGGACGTGACCCGTGGCGGTTCATCAAGCCAAAGGCGGGGGATATGGTGGTGGACGCCGTTCGGAAGCTGCACAGCGGCGGACGTCGTATCCGTCTGGTGATCGTCGGCCCCGCATGGCTGCCGATGCCCGATCCGCTTCCGTCATGGCTGACGCTGGTGCCCGACGCGTCGTTCGACCAGGTGCGCTATGAGCTTCAGCTGGCCGACGTCTTTTGTATGCCCTCGCGGTTCGAGGCATTCGGGATGGCCTTTATCGAAGCGCTTGGCTCCGGCATTCCGGTCATCGGCCGCAATGCATATGCGATGCCGGAGTTCATTAGACACGGCGATAACGGCTATTTGCTGTCCGAACACGGTACCACCGACGAGCTTGCCTCGTTGATCGATGCCACGCTGGGGGATAGCGCCATGCGAGCCCGTGTGATCGCCCAGGCGCCGGCTATTGCCGAGTACTATACGTGGGACCGTGCGGCAAACGACATGTATCGAATCATGAGGAAGGCTGTTGACGCATGAGACTGCTGTTCATCATCCCACGAAATCCCATCCCTGCCCGCGACGGTGGTGCCCTGGGCATGGTCGGTTCCTTCAAAGGCTTACATGAGGCAGGACATGAACTCGACCTGCTGGTGTTGAACACCAAGCGACATGCGAATGACCCCGCCGTGCTGCGCGAGATGTGTCATGACGTGACGTCCGTCGATATCGATACAACCGTCACGGCCGTTGGTGCATTCAGAAATGTGATCGCTCCGCGTCGCAGCGGCGTCGGCGGCTGGCGCCTTCGGGGTCGGTCCGTGCCCCTTTCATACTGGATCGAACGCTTTGTTCATGATCGTGTGCTGTCCATGATGGAGCAACTGGTCACGGAGCGCGAACCCTATGATGCCTACGTCTGCGACTCGCTGTTCACGTGTCCTTACGGCTTCGAGATCCTTCGCATGATGGATGAGGGACGCATCCCTCGACGTCCCGTTCTGCTTCGCTCACACAACGTCGAGTATCAGATCCAGGAGCGCATGGCCCACGAATCCAGCAGGCCACTGCTCGAACGTCTGTATCGCGCCTTCCTTGCCTATCGCACGCGACGCTTTGAGTATGAAGTGATCCGACATTTCGATGGCGTGCAGAGTGTGACGGAATCCGATTCGGCAATGTTCCGCGTCATGAATCCGAATGTCAACGTGTTGACGATTGCCCCCGGAGTCCAGACACCGGATCCGGCCTATCTGGCGATCGAACCACGCCCCAAGTCGCTTTGTCTGCTCAGCAGTCTCGAATGGGCACCGAATGTGCAAGGGGCGCTGTGGTTCCTTGAGGAGGTGATGCCGCGCATCACGGCAGCCGTACCCGATGCCGTGGTCCACGTTGCCGGACGCGGTCATGACGACCGTGTGGCTGCGCATCACAATGGCACGTCCATCATCTATCATGGCGAGGTCGACGATGCCACGGCGATGCGTGCCTCGTGTGCTGTGAGCATTGTGCCCCTGTTCAGCGGTTCCGGCATCCGCATCAAGATCCAGGAGGCCATGGCACTTGCCAGACCGGTCGTGTCCACGTCGCTCGGGGCCGACGGTATTCCTGCCACGCATGGAGAGCATCTGATGATCGCCGACGATGCAGCGTCATTTGCCGAGGCCTGTATCGGTCTGTTGCTCGACGCCGACGCAGCACGGACGATGGGGCTGGCGGCGAAACGCTTTGCCGAAGAGCGGTATAGCTGGCGTGCCTTTGTGGACAAGCTCACGGTATGGGCAGCAGAGATCCAGCACCGGCTGGCAGGCGATCAGCCCTGATCGACGGCCTGCAGACGCGCTATCTGGTCACGGAGGTCGGCTGCACGCTCAAAGTCGAGGTCCTTGGCCGCCTTCTTCATCTCCACGAACATCTGGTCCAGCATCTCCTGGCGTTGTTCCTTCGTCAGGTACTTCACGACAGGTTCCGCTGCGCGCTGCAGGCGCGCGCGTTCTTTCTCGGCCACACGGGACGTCTTCTGCGCCTGAATGTCGGCCACGGACGTGGCATCAAGGATCTCTTCGAGAGACTTATAGACCGTCGTCGGATTGATGCCGTGCTCAACGTTGTAGGCGTGTTGCAGCTCACGGCGTCGCGTGGTCTCATCGATCACAGCCCGCATGGAGTCCGTCATCCGGTCGGCATAGAAGATCACCAGTCCGTCCTTGTTCCGCGCCGCGCGACCTGCCGTTTGCATCAGTGAGCGTTCGCTTCGCAGGAATCCTTCTTTGTCTGCATCAAGGATGGCCACCAGCGATACCTCGGGCATGTCCAGGCCCTCGCGGAGCAGGTTTACGCCGACAAGGACGTCGAAGTGGCCGAGTCGCAGGTTGCGGATGATCTCGACGCGCTCCAGCGCATCCACATCGCTGTGGATGTATGCCACCCGGATGTGCAGGTTATGCAGATAGTCCGTCAGGTCTTCGGCCATACGCTTCGTAAGCGTGGTCACCAGAACCCGCTCCTTCAGCTCGACGCGTGCGCGCACTTCCGCTAGTAGGTCGTCGATCTGATTGGATACGGGGCGAACATGGATCATTGGGTCGAGCAGACCCGTCGGACGGATGACCTGTTCGGTGACGGCGCCCATGCAGCGCTCAAGCTCGTACGGGCCGGGCGTGGCGCTGACGTAGATCACCTGATTGACCATCTGCTCGAACTCTTCGAACCGCATCGGGCGGTTCTCCAGGGCAGACTGGAGTCGGAATCCGTGGTCGACCAGCGTCATCTTCCGCTGTCGGTCGCCGTTGAACATGCCTCTGATCTGCGGAACGGTCACGTGACTCTCGTCGATGATCAGCAGATAGTCTTCCGGGAAGTAGTCGAACAGGCATGATGGCCGCTCGCCCGGTTGTCTGCCCGACAGGTGCATCGAGTAGTTCTCGATACCGGAGCAGTATCCGACCTCTTTCATCATCTCGATGTCGAACATCGTGCGCTGCTCCAGGCGCTGTGCTTCCAGCAGTTTACCCATGTCCCGAAGCTCCTTGAGTCGGGCCACAAGTTCATCCTTGATATTCGTGATCGCACTGGCAAGATTACTCTGCGAGGTCACAAACAGACGGGCAGGGTAGAGAATGGCGAACTCTGTACGCTCGATCGTTGCACCGCTGTCCTTTGCCACCCACGTGATCTTCTCGATCTCGTCTCCGAAGAGTTCAACGCGGATAAACTTCGCGTCTTCGTACGACGGCATGATGTCCACCACGTCACCGCGCACACGGAACGTACCGCGCTGAAACTCAAAGTCGTTCCGCGAATAGTAGATGTCGGTCAGACGGTAGAGAAGTTGCTGACGCGTCAGCGTCATACCCTCGCGGAGCGTCAGACGTCTTGCCGCAAACTCCTCCTTGGTCCCGATGCCGTAGATACACGAGACCGAGGCCACGACGATCACGTCGCGACGGCCTTCCACCAGAGCGCTTGTGGCCTTGATCCGCAGCCGATCGATGTCGTCATTGATCGAGAAGTCTTTCTCGATATAGACGTCCGTCGTCGGCACGTAGGCCTCAGGCTGATAATAGTCGTAGTACGAAATGAAGAATTCGACGGCGTTATTCGGAAAGAACGACCGGAACTCTCCGTAGAGCTGTGCAGCCAGGGTCTTGTTCGGCGAGATCACCAACGTGGGGCGCTGCACCTGTGTGATGACGTTCGACATCGTGAACGTCTTCCCCGAACCGGTAACCCCCAGCAGGGTCTGGTCGCGGCGCTTCTGGTCCAGTCCCTCCACCAGTTCGGTAATGGCCCTAGGCTGGTCTCCGGATGGAAGGTATTTCGTTACGAGTTCGAAGGCCGACATGGAGCGGTTCTGGTGAGCAGGAACATCCTACCAACGTACGGCCTTTCGTTGACAGTTCCGTCATCGACACGGCAATTTTTCGAGTATCTCGTAGTAGGGACGCTTAACACTTTGCCATCAAAAGGGGATAGGGGCGCGGGCATAACAGGTGGTCAACCGAAGGATTTTCCCTCGTGACCACGAAATAGGTGGCCTTTGGGGTGGCGATCGGCGCAAAATCGCCGTATCTTTGCGGCCTTTCACGAACTTCCGTGTGTGTGGCAACCCTCATGAAACTCTCCGAATTCAAGTTTTCCGTCCCCAAGAACGCCGTAGCCAAGCATCCGGCAGCGCCTCGGGAGAGTTCCAAGATGATGGTCCTGAACCGCGAGACAGGGGAGATCGAGGATAAGGAATTCAAGGACATTCTGTCCTACATGAATGCCGGCGACGTGATCGTGCTTAACGAAACGAAGGTATTCCCGGCGCGCCTCTTCGGCAAGAAGGAAAAGACCAATGCCAAGATCGAAGTGATGCTGCTACGCGAGCTGAAGGCTCCGGAGCGCATCTGGGACGTCCTTGTGGAGCCGGCCCGTAAGGTTCGTATCGGCAACAAGATCTACTTTGACAACAGCAAGTTCTACTGCGAGATCATCGACAACACCACATCCCGTGGTCGTACGGTGCGGTTCTCCTACGACGGAGACCTGCACGAGGTGATCGAGCGCATCGGCCAGATGCCGCTGCCGGAGTACATCAAGCGCGAGCCTACGGATGTGGACAAAGAGACGTATCAATGCGTCTTCGCCAATCCGGGCAAGGTCGGCAGTATCGCACCGCCCACGGCGGGTCTGCACTTCTCCGACAAGCTGATCAAGGCAGCCATCAAGAAGGGCATCAAGATCGCCACGGTGACGTTGAACATCGGTCAGGGCATTTTCGAGACCATCGAAGTCGAGGATCTTACAAAGCACCGCATGTATAGCGAGTACTTCGAGATCACGAAGGACTCGGCCGACGTGATCAACAAAGCGCTCAAGTCCAAGAAGAACGTCTACGCCGTCGGTTGCAGCGTGGTCCGTGCCCTTGAATCGAGCGTGCTCACGAGCGGCATTGTAAAGCCGAACCGTGGATGGACGGATAAGTTCATTCATCCTCCGTACGAGTTCAAGATCGCCAACCGGTTCATCACGAACTTCCACCAGCCGGCATCACCGGCGCTGCTGCTGGCCACGGCCTATGCGGGTGGTAAGGACTCGATCTTCAAGGCCTACAAGCGTGCCATGAAGAGCGACTACCGGTTCTTCGCCTATGGCGATGCCATGATGATCATCTGATCGTTCACCACAACACGAGTACTACGATGACGCCAGCCTACCAGCGCATGCAACAGATCATGCACACGGTGAGCGACCTTGGCGCTGCCTCGGCCGTTCTGGGATGGGACCAGGAGACGTACATGCCCGATGGGGCGGTTGCCGGCCGTGCCGAGCAACTCGCTACGCTTTCGTCGCTTATCCACCGCTTTTCGACGAACGACGAAGCCCGCAGCGTAGCCGCCGATGTGGTGGCGCAGGCAGAGCAGATGTCCGACGAAGCCCGTCGCGTTGCGACGGTCTTTGCCCACGACGTCGATCGAGCTACGAAGCTGCCAGCCGACCTTGTCGAAGAGCAGGCCAGAGTGGCCTCATACGCCCAGGATGCCTGGAAGCGAGCCAAAGATGCTCGTGACTTCAGCATCTTCGAGCCGCTACTGACGAAGACCGTCGAGCTGAAGCGTCGTGAAGCGGAGCTGCTCGGCGATGCGGCACATCCCTATGACAATCTTGTCGAGACGTATGAGCCGGGCATGACGGTGGCGCTGCTGACGCCCGTCTTCGACGAATTACGTGCCGGTACGAAGGACATCCTGGCCAAGATCGGACCCCATGCCGATTCGGTGTCTGACGC
>JAULYI010000254.1:0-10886 GCA_032117915.1 Kapaibacterium sp. (SeqCode)
GCTCGTACGAAGACGAGGCCGAGGAGTTCATCTTCGACATGGGCGAACAACAGGTCTTCGGCGATCATCCGCTGGGACCGCCGATCGTGGGTACGGTCGAAAGTGTGCAACGTATCACGGCCAACGATGTGCGAGCCTTCCATACGCGCCACTACCATACAAACGGCATTGTGCTGACCGTTTCCGGCAACGTCGTCCCCGAGCAGATCGTCGATATGGCCGCACGGTTGTTCGAGGCGACGCCGCGCAAGACGCGCGTTTCGCAGCGCGTTGCACCACGTCTGCGAAAGACCCAGCCCGTGACGCTCCATCGTCCGGTGCAGCAGGCTCACGTGCTGTGGCAGGCAGGCACACCCGGACAACGATCACGGTCACGCTATGCGCTGCTGCTGCTGAATACACTGATGGGCGACGGTATGTCGTCGCGCCTGAACGTCCGCATTCGCGAGCGCAAAGGCCTTGCCTACAACATCTACTCGCAGCTGCAGCTGTTTGCCGACTGTGGTGTGTTTGCCATCTATGCCGGCCTTGACGAACGCCATGTCGACAATGTCCATGGCATGCTCGAGCAGGAACTCGCGCTGCTGGTTGAACGCGGCATCGGCCGTGCAGAGCTTACCCGGGCCAAACACCAACTCCGTGCGTCCAAGATCATGTCGCTCGAGTCGCTCTCGGCCCGCATGTCCCTGCTCGGCAAAGGCATGCTCGAAGTTGGACGTCCGGAAGACCCCTACGCAACGATCGAACGCATCAATGCGGTGACGCTTGACGAGGTCCACGACGTGGCCCGACGTCTGCTGTCGCCCGATCGCTTCCACCGTTGCCTGATCCTGCCGTCAGAGGACTGACGGGAGCGACATGTTCACTCCGGCGCAACAGATGGCCCTGGAACGCGACCGTCACATCATTGTGACGGCGAATGCCGGTGCCGGCAAGACAGCCGTCCTGAGCGAACGCTTCCTGCGTATTGTGCTCGACGATGGTGTGGACCTCGACAAGGTCGTGGCCATCACGTTCACCAATAAGGCTGCCGCGCAAATGCGCGTGCGCATCGCCGAGAAGCTCCGCGAGATCATCGCCAATGCGAACGGTGCGAACGGACAGGATCGGATCCTCCGCGCCACGTCCGTGCTCAACCGCATGTCCACGGCACGCATCAGTACCTTCCATGCCTTCTGTGGTGCTCTCCTGCGGAAGTACGCTCGCGAGGCGCACCTGAATCCCGATGTGCGGGAGCTGCTGCCCAGGGAAACAGCCGGCATGCTGCAAGAGAGCATTGCCGTGTCCGTCCGGCGATGGATGGACGATGAGGCTCTGCGTGAACAGCTGCTGCATGTGATCGATGAGCTCGGTATCAGTGCCCTTCATGCCACCGTCAAACAAATCGTCGGCTCGTCCGAACAGCTTCGCTCCATCCAAGAGTGGCGCAGCGCTGCTACGACGGTCGAGGCGATGCTCGAGGCACGTCAGCAACAATGCCTGGAGGTATTGCGATCGACGTTCAGCCAAGCCGTCGAGAAGATTCTGGAGGCATTGACCGCTCTCGGCGATCCGCTGCTGCCCAGCGGCATGGACGTACGCAGCCAGATCATCGGGCGACGTATGCAGCTGGACAATGCACCGGCCGAAGACATCCACGACCACTGCAACGAGCTCTATGCGCTCATCAGTCAGCTACTTGTGGGCAAGGGTACGATCCGAAAGACCCATGGCGACAACAAATGTGGTGTCGTCATGCCCGAGTCCGCACTCAAAACGCTGCGTACACTGGCCGAGTCTGCCTGGTCCGACACCATGGAACAGCTGCAAGTGACCTTGATCGATACCTTGCTTGCGCTTGCCAACGATGCGTCTTCGCACTATGCGGCAGCAAAACGCGATCGCAACGGAGTGGACTTCGACGACCTGATCCTGCAGTCGATACGGCTACTGCGTGACGATGCTCGCGTGGCCAATGCCGTACGCAGCAGCATCGTTCATCTGATGGTGGACGAGTTCCAGGACACGAATCCTGCCCAGTACGAGCTTGTCTCGCACCTGATACCCGACCTTGCCTCGGCGGCGCAACCGTCCCAACAGCACTGCCCCTTTCTCTTCATCGTGGGCGATGGTAAACAAAGCATCTATGGATTCCGGAATGCCGATGTTCGCTTGTTTGAGCGCGCGGGTAACGAGATCGAGGTAGCCAATGCTCGACGTGGCTGGCAAAGCGGTCGTGTGGAGCTTAATGCTTCGTTCCGTATGGCACCGAACTGTGCCGCGGCCATCAATGCCGTGTGCAGCCAGATCGTGACGCGAGAGAGCGAGTTCGATGTGGCCTACGCTCCGATCGTCTGCGGACGCACCGCCGTTGCCGATGGCGTTGGATCGTTCTCCGTGATCGTTACCAACGATGCAAACGGGAGCGATGTACCCCTGTTGGAACTCGAGGCTTCCCATGTTGCCAACGTGATCGCACGGATTGTTTCGGATCCTGCCCATGCCCTGACCGTTGGCAAGGATCCCAAGAAGACCCGTGTGGCCGGCCCGGGCGATATCGCCATTCTTGTGCGCAGTGGCGATGCAGCCATGACCATGGCCGAGGCGCTGCGAGCCCGGAATGTGCCGTGCCATGTGCTGGCCGGACGTGGTTTCTTTTCACGTCCGGAGATCGCCGACATCCGCAACCTGCTCCTGTGGGCAACAGATACGGCCGACGATCTAGCGATCATGGCCCTCCTTCGGTCGCCGTTGATGCGCTGCAATGACGCAGACCTTCACCACCTTGCATGTCAGGGTAAGGGGGCCATGTGGGACCGTGCCCTGCGGGCACGAGACAATGCACAGACGTCTGACTGTGTGCTGACGGCTCTGGCGCGCCTGGAGACGTTTCTTGTGGATGTGCGTGTGATGCCATTGCCAACCTTCATTCGCACCGCCCTGTCGGCGTGCGAATGGCATGCTACACTGGTTGATGATCCGCGTCGCGAGCAACAACTGGCCAATGTCGAGAAACTCATCGAACTCGTCCAGGATGCCTCGCGGAACGGCCTTGCGTCTGTACGTGACGTCATCATGTCGATCACCGAGCCGGATTCCGATACCGAGGCCGATGAGCAATACGACACCGGAGCCGATGCGGTACGCATCATGACCATTCACGCGTCCAAAGGACTTGATTTCCCTATCGTCTTCCTTGCCGGTATCAGCGGAAAGGGCGGAGGTAATGCAACGTCGCTGCGGATGAACGACATCATCGGTCCAACGCTGAATCTTGCCGAGGCGATACCGCCGGTGAGTGATCCTACGACGCTTGCGCCGAGAGGTTCGGCCATGTCGCACCTGATCAGTAAGCAGGTCATGGCATCCCGTGATCTGGCCGAGGATCGGCGCCTTGCCTACGTCGGACTGACGCGTGTGGAGGATCACCTGTTCGTTTCTCTTCCGTATGGACTGACTGCAAAAGGTGAACTGAGCGCTGCATCCGGCGTGGGCGGTCTGCTGCGGCAAGTGTTCCATGACCGGATCGCTCTGACCGAGGTAACGGATGACGGGTGGAACCTTGTGTTCAACCAGCGTTCCTGGGTCGAGCCTGACGAGATAGCGTCCATGGTCTCCGTGCAGGCCCGTGCCGTGCTCGACGATGGCATCACGACAGTCGTACCGATGCGCGAGTCAATAAGGCCGGACCTGGACGACCTGCATGCGTCCCTTGTGGACTACGTTTCGCTAGACATGGTCTCGGCCACGGAGCTACTTGATGCCGAACGCATGCGCGACGAACCTAGTGCAACAACCGTGTCGGATGATGTTGATGAAACTCGCGGCGCGGCCTACGGTACGGTCATCCACTACCTGCTGCAGCACGCTGCACGCAGCGTGGGTAGCGCCATGGCAGACGAGCGCAAGACGAAGCTCACGGACCTGCTGGCCTCACGCGTGATCACCGATACCGTACGCGAGGCCGCCATCGCCGAAGTCATGACCGTGCTGGATACGCCTCTTGTACGCAGTCATGCCGACCGCCTTGCACATGCCGGCTATGAGACGTCGCTTACTGCCATGCTTGAAGGCGTGTCTGTGTACGGCGTGATGGACGTGATGCTGCAAGCCGAAGACGGCTGCGTGGAGATCTGGGACTGGAAGACAACGACGATCACGTCAACAATGACCGTTGCAGCAGCGGCTGAGGCCTATACGGAACAGATGCAGGTCTATGCCTGGCTTACCATGATGGCACATCCGTCGATCGACCGTGTGCGCACACGCCTTGTTTTCACCAAGGCCGCCACGTCGTCTGACACATGGTACGTGGAACGCGAGTGGACACGAGCGGCGCTAGAGACCGTGACCGCCTCGCTGCGTCAAGCCATCAATACCATCACCCGACGCCGGGCGATGCGTGCTGGGCTGATAGACTCACTGTAGCGCTTTTCCCGCGGCAACACCCGAGGCCCAGGCCCATTGGAAGTTGTATCCGCCCAGCCAGCCGGTCACGTCGATGATCTCGCCAATGAAGTACAGACCGGGTACGCGTTTACATTCCATGGTGGACTGCGACAGTTCGGCCGTATCGACACCGCCACGAGTGACCTCGGCCTTGGCGTAGCCCTCTGTACCGTTCGGCCACAGCGTCCACGCATGCAGGTCGGCCATCAGCGCCTCAAGATCACGCTTGGACACTTGGTCAACGCGTCGGTCAAGCACGGGCGACTCCCATGCGTCCACCACACGGCGCGGCAGCGCCGTGGCCAGCACGTTCTGCGTGGTACGTGGCTCGCGGTTCGGCTGCGGGAACAGATCGTCCGTGGCCGTGTCCGGCAGAAGGTCGACCATGATGGGCTTACCGCCATGCCAGTACGAGGATGCCTGCAGGACGGCCGGCCCGCTGAGGCCGCGATGCGTGAACAGGAGGTTCTCGCGGAACGTGGCACCGTCGGCACGGACCGTAGCGTCGACGCTGATGCCGGCCAATGCCCCCCACTGCTTGCCGTATGACGGGGCGAAGGTCAACGGTACAAGTGCCGGTTCGGGATCGACCATGGAGCAGTGAAAATGCTTGGCGATACGGTATCCAAGGTCGGAGGCGCCGAGTGACGGGATGCTGAGTCCTCCGGTGGCCACAACGACGTTGTGTGCGTCAATCACGCCGGCCGATGTCTGCACATGGAAGACGTCAGTCTTTGTCACCCCACGAACGTTGATGCCGTAGGCGAGTCTGACATTTGCGCGCAGACATTCATCAGCGAGCATGTCGATGATCTGCTGCGCCGAGCCGTCGCAGAATAACTGTCCAAGCGTCTTCTCATGCCAGGCGATGCCGTGACGGTCGACGAGTTCGATGAAATCCTGCGGCGTGTACCGTGCGAGGGCAGAACGACAGAATTCGGGATTCCGCGAAAGGAAGTTGCGATACGTGGTGCCCACGTTCGTGAAGTTGCAGCGTCCCCCGCCGCTGATGCGGATCTTCTTGCCAGGCCGATCATTATGCTCGAGCACTGTCACACTGCGGCCGTTGGCCGCAGCCACGGCAGCGCACATCAGCCCAGCAGCGCCGGCACCAAGAACGATAACGTCGATCACGCGGTACCGATCACTTCACGATGACGAATGGCTTGACGGACGAGAATACGCCGGCGTCAAGACGCAGCGTATACACGCCTGCAGGCAGATCGTCGGTCGTTAACCGCAGAGCATATTCTCCACCGACAAGCCGTACGGAGCCGTCCAGCAGCTGGCGTACCATACGACCCGACGCATCGATGATCGATGCCGTGACCTCTGTTGTCTCATACATGCGGAACAGCACTGTTGCATCGCCGGCAACAGGATTGGGACGAACATCGACCATCGGTGATCCCGCATCGGAGAACTTTACAAGGGTGATGTTACACTGGCCGGTTGTAACGAACGGCGTTGACGTATCGCGCGGCACAATGTCCAGGAACTGCAGATCGTTCGACAGGAAGCCACGTGCGGCAACACTGATCTGCGTCTGATCGAACTCCGGTACAGCCGTCACAAAGCGCAACGCGACAAGCGAGCCGGAGCGCACGGTGTCGGCATCGCGGATGGCAAGCTGGATCAGCCCCGGTACAGCGGTGACCGTCGTATTCGGCTCGGCTTGCGACGCCAGACCGATGTATTTCAACGAGCGCTTATCGTGGGTGACCTCGACATCGAAATCAAGACCGTTCAGCCAGAACGTGTCACGACCGTAGACGGCCTGAATATCCTTGTCGATCATCACCGGAATGGTAATCGTGTCGCCAATGGCAGCACTGATCGGCGTAGGTACGAAGAACGTCTGCGTGGCCATGGTAAACACAGCAAGTTCCGGCGCGAAGCCAAGACCCGAGACCATCGTAGTGTCGCGAGTATCACATGGTGCCGACGAGACAGCGATAACGTCGCTCATTACCGTGTCTTCACGCTGCGGACAGAACCGTACGGTAATGATGGCCGAGTCGCCAGGGCGCACACTATCAGCAAGCGCCGGAACGGTTGACACCAGCGTCATGAATTCCGGAAGGTGCAACAGCGAGTCAAGCGTATTGGACACATCACCAACATTCACCAGCGTCAACGTACGATCAACGCAGTCAAGGACGCGAACGCTGTCGAACTCGAGTGTTGACGGGAAGGCGATCTCACTCTTGCGCGCAATGATGCGGCCGCGCTCGCCCGACGCCACGAGTCGATACAGGATCACGTCTTCGGTATCAAAGTCGATACTGTCGATCGTCAGTGGACTGTCCACACGGTTGTTCGCCACAGTCACAAACCGTGCATACATAAAGGGTGCCAACGAGTCGACACCGCAGAAGTTCTTACAAACGACGTTCGTTCCGCCATACGGCGACGGTGTCGTGACGATCGTGGGATTGAAGGTGATGCTGCCTGTCTGCGTCGTACACGTGCGTCCCAGCAGTGGCGACGTCACTTCAAGAAGACGCAGCTGCGTCGTATCGAAATTCACGCGCATTTTCATGTCCACCACCGATGCATCGATCGTGATCGACGAGTACACGGGCACCGTGAGCGTATCGCAGGAATACATGTTGAACGTGTCCGGCTCCATCCGCGCAAGGTCAAAGGCAAAGGCCAGTCCCTTGGGCTGCGCAAAACCGCCGCCCTTCACCAGCACCGTTGTGTCACCGCCACGACAGGGCTTGCTGTAGTGGATCACCATCTTCGCTTCGTAGTCGCGCGGAGCGCGCGGACGCTGTCGCAGTTCGATCGTCAGCGAATCGCCCGGCGTGATGCGGATCGGCCAGCCGGTTGGGATGGTGTTTGCTACAAGGAAGACCCGCTCGTCCGGCAGGAAGCTGATCGAATCGATCACGACATCGTCTTGGTACGGATTCGTGGAGAAGTCCGGGATCTTCACCTTGATCATCTGTGGCACGGGACTCACAACATCAACTACACCGTAGGGGAATTGAACGGCAAGGGGCGATGGACTGAACGTGAGCGATCGCTTGCCGGCAAGGAATGTCTGCGTTGCCTTCGACCAACCACTGCCACGCGCCTTCACGTTGATCGTTGCACGGACGTCGAGCTTTGCAGCATCGGCTGGCGTATTCGGACAGAACGTGATGAAGACCGTGTCGCGAGTGTCGGGCGGAATGGTGAACGGCAGCGTGCCATTGGGCGAGTACACGGACTTCCACGTGAAGAACTGTGGTCGAGCCCCAGTGACCCCTGTCGAGTCAAACCAAATGGAATCGACGGTCATCGGATGGACCAGGGAACCGTTGAGCAGCGGCAGCATGCGTGACGTGCATTCGCACGGCCGTACGTACCCGAAGTTGATAAGACTGAGTGCGCTCTCGAGTTCGACGATGATGCCACGACCTTCAAGCTGACCGCTACCGGCGATAGCGCATGGCTGTGACGAGAAGGCTCGAATGGCACCACTGTAGTTCGCATTGCCCGTGGGGACGAACTCGATCTCGACGACGATGGAATCGCGGGGATTCAGCGTGGCTGGAACGGCACGGGACGTATCCACCATGATGAAGCCCGCTGCGATCGCCAGGCTATCGACACGAATGGGCATCGACGACGTATTCTCGATAGCCACCTTCGCTCGTCGTCGGTCACCTACCTCGACGGTACCGAATGACGTAAGCTGCGTCACGAAGATCTTTGGCGTAGCTGACGTGCCGATCAGCTGCACCTGCCATTTCGCCTGATTGCTTGACTCAAACCCAATGTAGGCGCGGTCGGCACGGTCACGGGTCACGTCGGCCGGGGTATACCGCATGACGAACGGGATGGAGTCTCGGGCCGGTATCGTAAAGGTCGTCCACGGCAGTGCCGGACTCACAACCGAGAACTTACCGGAGGGATTCGTCAGGGTGACGTTGGAGATCGTCTGGGGTGTGTTGGACAGGTTGACGACATAGACCGTGTCGTTCTCTGCGCCACAGGCCACCACATTCTGCGTTTCCATCACCAGAGGCGAGAACCGGAACGTCTCCATGATACCTCGGCCACGCAGTTCGATACAATCAACGGCATAACAGCGTGTTTCGAACAGACAGAGGCGATCGATGTACTCAAGCGAGTCTGTGGGACGGAAGATCACCGGGATGTTCACCGTTTCTCCCGGCAGGATTCGCCTGCCGGTCTGCACCAACTGGAAGGCGTCACCTTTCTCGACGTAGAGCGAGACGTTCATCGTGTCGATCGTAGAACGGTTTACGGCACGAACATTCAGCTGCGTCTGCTGGCCGACAATGGCATCACCAAAGTCGACCTGCGTACTGAGCTCCCATTCGACCTTGTTGTCGTAGCCACGTCCATTCACATAGATCTTCCGCTCGATATCGCATCCCTGAATCTTTGTTCGAATGATGATACTGTCACGAACAATTCCAGGGGAGAGCGGCCGGAATCGTACGGCAATCGGCGCATAGCCGGTCTTCGGTTGCAGAACATTCGGGAAGCGCACACGGTAGTGCGTGAAGTCTTTGGGAACGATGATGGTGTCGATGGTGATCGGAGCGAGCGTGAGATTTTCCCAGACGTACTCTACCGGGTTACTGAGCGTACCCGGACAGGCCGGCGAGAAGTTGATGTTGTCGATGCGACGTGTTCCACCTGGGTTCTTGATCGCAATGACCTCCTGCGTTCGACCGGTGATCGAAATACGGCCGGGCGTCTTCTGGCATCGGTCATCAGAGTAGATACGCAGCGTATCCGTGTAGTCTGCCGTCGTATCGCGCACAAAGGATCGAATGACGAGCGTTGTACACTGCCCCGGCGCTAGCTGCAGCGGGAAGGTCACGTTCATCACCCGATAGCTCGCGGGGTCCTTCCCGAGAATATTCGTCACGGTCACCGTCCGTGGATTACCAAGAATGTCGGACGTGTTGCAGATGGTCACGGTCGAATCGATCGTCGTCTTGGTGATGCATCCCACGTAGAGTGTGTCGAACAGGATCGACGAACGTGAGTAGGCCAGTTCTGTGAGACGCGTAAGGTTCAGCTTGACGAATGTCACGGGCAGGCCGCAGCGATCCGTGGGACGAATCTCGAGGGTATCAAGGAAGTAGCCGACGTTGACGCCGTTATACGTGACCGTGACATCGATGGGCTGCCCCGGCACAAGCGTCGCACTAGTCTGCGAGATCTTGAAGGACCCGGCATCCGGCCCCCTGACACGCATGGTCACGCTTGAGCCACATACAGACGTATCCTGGATCCTGAACGTCATCGTCCAGGTTGAATCGCAGCGCAGCGTGTCATTCACGACCGACGGTGTCACCGTCATCGTCCTCGGTGCAACACGATCAGAGCGTTGATTGGATGCACCGGCACGGAGCAAACCCGGACGGTTCTTCCCCGTGGCATCGCAGATCTGCACAACATTGTTGACCGGCTCGTTACAGCGATAGTACAGCTCGAGTCCTGCTTCATTGCCATTCAATGATCGATCTTTCTGGCACAACACATCTGTGGCAGACTTTGCCCGCGACCACACGCGGATCTCGTCCATGAAGCCCTTGAGCGTACGATACAGATTGGCATCGTCGGCCAGCGCATTACAGGAGCCGAACTGCGTTGTAAGGTCGCCGCGCTCCATGCCCTTGAGATACGTTGCCGGATAGGCGGCGTTGGTGCCGGGACCGGCCACCGCGATACCGTTGATATAGAGCGTTACGGATGACGTACCGCCATCGAAGACGCCGGCAATGTGCGTCCATTTGTCGTAGAACTCCGTGAAGGACGCACGAGCGATGGTGTTATCTGTAGCACCAAGGCGGGTGACATCACCATTGATCTCAAACGTAAGCTGATCCTGCTGATCGATGGACAGCAGCCACTGATCGTTGAAATCCTGCAGAGGCCCCCAGAGACCGGCAACAAAGACCTTCTTGCCGGGCTGACGTTCGATCTTGGCCCACATCTCAACCGTAAGGGCTGTCTGCTGTGCCTTGGTGGGCGCCACCTGTGTCTCGATGAAGTGGGCGTTCCGGCCCGACGTGACCGTACTCTGGACCGCATTGAAGATGCAGTCCTTCCGCGTGTCACACTGCGCGGGATACTGAGCACGGACAGGCACGATGCTCGAGCAAAGAATGAGCAGGGCCAGGAGAGAGGCGTATCGAATGCGCATGGGGCCTCGACGATGATGCAACGCAAAATCAATGGCGGAGACGCCGCCGCCGGTGTCGCGCGTGCGCTCAGGCGCGCACATGCACGCGAAAGATACGAAGTCACGCCATGCAAAATCTTGGTCGGTGAGGCACGAGCGACTAATTTGGCTTACGATACCTTCGATAATCACCGTAGCAACGACCACTATGAGCAGCAGACTCGGCCTTTTCCTCCTTGCAACAATGGTTGCGGCAGGTACCCTGACAGCACAGGGCCCACGCGATTACACCGTCGCACTC
>JAULYI010000255.1:0-7392 GCA_032117915.1 Kapaibacterium sp. (SeqCode)
TCGTCTGCCGTATCTACAGGAGTGTAGCCATTCGCATGCAGCACGCCCAGGACGATCTCAGAATCGTTGACATTCATTTGGCAGCCGTACGTCTCGACATAGACCGTGCGGCCATTCGTTGGTGCTGCCTCGGCCGTCTGAGGTTCGCCCAGTACCGGAAGCGTGATCAGGGTATCTATCGACATAGTGGTGCGAAATTACGACAAGGGGCATAGAGGAACCGTGTGTTATGGCTGGGACGACGTATTTTCACGGACACATCACGACAAATCCGGAGGATTCCCAATGGTTGACGTTCTTGGCCGCATCGCGCACTGGCTTGCCATGGCACTCATCGCTGTTGTTGTAATGGCATGCTCTGATGAAGACAGTACTCCGACCGATCCAACGCCATCTGACGACGATCAAACGATCACCCTCACGCTCAACGGCGGTAGTCTCTCCAATAAGGTCTTGTCGTTCAAGGATTCGACGGCAGTGTCCGTCTACAATGCAAACGACGACATGACGACGATCCGATTTAATGGCAAGGTCGAAAGCAAGGCCATCTCCGTCGTCATCGCCTTCAAGGGCACGTCTAAGAGCACGCGTCAGCTGGATGGTACCTCGCTCACGGAGGGTATCATCGTACAATGGGGCACAGAGGTCTATGCCGCGATGACGCAGGGCAAGATCGTCATCACGAAGTATGACGACAGTATCGGCGGCGAGGTCGAGGGGACCTTTGACGGCACGGGTATCGGCACGCTCTCCGGAGCCCCGGTAACCTTGACCGTCAGCAACGGTGCATTCACCGCAAAGCGAGCCTCCTAACGTCACACTTCGCCCTGCCGGGAGCACGTATGTCATCACCAATCAAAGGACTGATGACATGGATACTCCGTTGCAAGAACACTGCTATGCGCTGTCGCTGGCCATTGTGCGCTACTCCCTCGACGCCCATCACGTGCCCGAGGACCTACGGATGCGCATTCACGACATCGGTATTGGCCTAGGGCTGAATATCTCGGGAGCGGTCACGGCATCAGACGGTTTCGAGTTCGAAATGCATCTGCACACCGTGCACATGCACATCCGTCACGTCAAGTACGCGCTGCGTCTCCTGGATGACCTCGAACTGATCCAACCCGACGAAGCAACCCGAATGGCAACGACTGCCGAATCGGCCCACCGCCTGGTCATCGCAGCGATACGCACCATGCGCAGTAATCACGCTTCGCGAGAAGCTTCGCGAGAAACTGCGTGAAAAGATCCGCGTTTCGCGCAGCGCGCAGCGCTTACAGCCGCGTGCCGATGTAGTGTGGCAGCATGGCGCGCCATGTGGGCCAGTCATGGGTCCACTCTGTGCCCCATAGGTCTACGTCATGGGGGATGCCCTGCATGGTCAGGACGCGCCCGATAAGGACGGAGGCATCGGGGTCTTCGTAGGCACCGCGACCGCTGACGAAGTAGATGTGGTGCTTGGACCGCAGCAGGTTCAGGTAGTGTGGGTCCTGCAGCGTTGGCAGGTACGAAACCGGCGAATTGAAGTAGCAGTCTTCGTCGAAGTAGCCCTTGGTATAGGCACTCAGGTCGTAGATCCCGCTCATGGCAATGGTGCCATCGAACAGGTCGGGTCTGCGGAACAGCGTGTTCGCGGCATGCAATGCCCCTAATGATACTCCGGCGGTGATGATGGGCACGGGACCGTTGCAGTCGCGATGAATGAAGGGCACCACTTCATCGACGATGTAGCGGTTGTACTCCTGATGACGGATGGCTTTCGCACGGCCGTCCATCTGATCATTCAACCAGCTTTCGCTGTTGATGCTGTTGATGGAGTATACCTTGACCTTGCCGGATTCAATGAACGGCTTTATCGCGTCAATCAGTTGAAATCGCTCGTATTCGAGATAGTCGGCTGCAGCACTTGGAAACATGAGCAGAGCCGTGCCATAGTGACCATAGGCCACGATCTCCATGCTCTTGTCGAGTGCCGGACTGTGCCATGTTGTAATGTCTCTGCGCATGGGTACTCCTAGATTCCAATGGCGGTCAAACTACGGAAGTCGAGCGATGCTACCCGCCGGTCGTGCTTTGGCCGAAGGATGGGGCTGCCGGCAGTCGAGCATCGCAGATGAAGAGGAGCGAGCCATCATGGATGGTCACATGCACATCGTCGGCCCCGGCACGGTTACGTGCGCCCTCGCGGGCTCCCAGCTGCAAGGGCTCGTCCTGTAACTCCCATTGCAGACCCCGCGTGGTGAGCCGGGCCATGGGCTGCGGTATCAGAGAAAGCAGCTCCTGGGCATTGGGTGTGTGCAGGAAGGACGAGAACATTGGAATGGCATAGCGTCCGCGGTCGTAGGCACACAGCGATAGCTGCTGTCCGTAGCGCATCAGCACCGACCAGTTGTTGAGGGTGTGCTCCAGATCGCCGCCGTGCAGCCCAAGCACGAGCAGACGCCGCCACAACTGCGACTGTGCAAAGCGGAGCGACTTCTCGAAGTCGTTGCTGTCTTGGTCGGGCTCGACCACGATCTCCGCCATGGCGTCGATGTGGCGGAGCGTTTCAACCGAGATGGAGTCAAGGTCGCCCACGACGTATTCCGGCATGACGCCGAGTGCTACGAGGGTGTTCGCCGCACCGTCCGCCGCCACAAAGGGTACATCCGCCAATTGTTCCAGCACGGTCAGGTCCGGCAGATCGCCGTTCAGCACGATCACGGCGTCAAAGCTGTGCTCGGTAAATCGTAGTGGTGTCATCGTTCTTCCCAGGCGTCAACAATCTGCATCAGACGATCCACACCGTCGGTCAATGCAGCGGGGCCGGGCTGCAGGATCACCGGCGAAGCGATCTCGTGCATCTGTCCTTCCACGAGTGGCCGGAAGGTCTCCCATCCCGGTCGGCTGCGAACCTTCGACTCGTTGAACATTTTACCGCACCATGATGCAATGTAGATGTCGGGATTCCTCCGCACCGGCTCCAACGGGTCGGCCACAATGCGCTCCTTTGCCCCTTGATGCACCCTATTCTCGGCAAAGATGTCGATGCCGCCACACAGCTCGATAAGCTCGCTCACCCAACAGATACCGGTGATGAGGGGGTCATACCACTCCTCGAAGTAGATACGGGGCTTTGATGTACGCATCGAGCCGAGAGCCGCTGCTCGGTCTAGGCGCTGGCGGAGGACGGACGCGTACTGCTCGGCTTGCGAGGCGTGGCCGACGTAGGAGCCAAGGCGGACGATCATGGCCAGGATGCCGTCGATGGAGCGATGGTTGAAGCATACAACCTCGACGCCGCGCCGGATCAGCTCGGCACTGATGTCGGCCTGGAGGTCGCTCCAGGTGAAGACGACGTCGGGCTTGAGGTCCAGGATCTCGTCAAACTTGGCATCGATGTACGTCGAGACGCGTGGCTTTTCCTTGCGTACGCGCTTGGGGCGCACGGCAAAGCCGCTCACACCGACGATCAGGTGGTCAGCACCGATGGCATAGAGTGTTTCGACCGTTTCTTCGGTCAGACAAATGACGCGTTTGGGATAGGCGAATGAGGGCATGGTCTATCGTTTGGCGGGCTTGGAGGGTGGTTTGACGACCGTACCCATCGGCACCAGCAGCAGGTAGCGCCGGTCATGCTCGACCACGTCATTGTAGAACGTGCGATAGGCCGTGTAGTCGGAGGGCTTGATGTAGGCGCTGCGGAGGACGCTCACGCGATCGATCTGCAGGGTACGTCCGTTCACCGAAGTGTTCACACGAACGGTAGCCGTGGGGTGCTCTCGCACGAAGGAGCGTGACAGACCTGACGGTTCATACCCTTCGGGCATGTCGATGATGATGGACTCTCGAACCGTGTCCAGGTTAGGCTCGCGTTCGATGGGATAGGTGCGCTGCTCGGCAGACAATGACGCATCGGGCGTGTAGTCGCTGTACCAGGGGATCTTGACGATGCGGAAGTCGCCTGCATGAATGACGTGACGGGGTGCTGTGGCATCGTAGCCGAACGACAGGGCGTCTGTCGAGGGTTCGTCTGCGTTGTGTACGAACTGCGAGAGCTGGACATCAGGGAATTCATACGTCAGCGATTCCGTCCAGTCCTTGGTGATCTCCTCGTCCGTCTCACGCTTGAACGATGTGCGCAGGTATGCCACGGCAGATCCGCTGTGCGTCTGGCGGAAGCGCATGGTCGCAGTATCACCGTTGAGTGACATTGTGACCCGTACCGTTGCGTTAGATGGAGGGAACATCGACCGTAGCAAGCGCGCAGGTGCCGTTGTACCGGGATCGATCATCAGGGCGAATGCGCCTACGTCGCCGCCGGGAAGACAGCCCATGGGAATATCAGGTGCCGTCAGGTCCATGAAGAGCGGTGTGCTCTTGCGCTTTATGCGCACGATGGCATGGTCGAAATCGGTGGATGGCAACGGCTCGTCAGCGTTGGGCGAGATCGTGGTGTTCACGAGAACGATGTGTGCCGGAATGTCGCGCTCAGCCAGCATGGCGATACACAGCGTGGACACATCCTTGCAGTCGCCGATGCGCGTGATCAGCGTCTTGCGGCTCTGCTGCGGAATGATGCCGGACTGTCTGAACGAGACGGCGCTGTAGCGGACGTTTGTGGTGACGTAGTCGTAGACCCGACGGATGATCTCGTCGTCGTCCAACGATGCCGTGCGCGGAGCCAGGCTATCCATGAGTTCCGCGATCTCGAAGGTCTTACGGGCCTTTGTCCGTGAGATGTCGTGATACCAATCCACGATGTCTGACCACTGCATGGTTGAGAGTTGCAGACGTCGCGCCACATCACGGAATGCGGGCATGCCGATCTCGGGCTTGATCGGCGGTGCATCCTGCAACGTCCATACGTAATGGTCTCCGTACAGCGTAGATGTCTTTGTCGGCTGCACGTCCCAATTCGACGCGACCCATCGGAACGTCTCGTGTGTTGGTACGATCAGATGGTATGACGACATACGGACCGGCACGTCATCATCAAGGAAGACATCTTCCGAGAAATACTGGGCCATGCGTCCGTAGGATGCCTGACGCACGCGGAAGCGGACATGGATGACGTCGCCAACGGCCAGTGTTTTGAACACGAGGAAGCCACCATCTCGGTCGGCCGGCACCTCGCGTCCGTTCGGTTTCCGCACGACGCTCTTTTCGAATGACAGACCGTCTTCATCGCCGGACCATGCCGTGTATTCCTTGTAGGTGTCGATTCCGTCGATCGACGTGATCTTCATGACGACCTCCTCGCGCAGTTCGCTACGGCTACCGTCATATACCACACGCTGCTGACTGCGATAGAGGACGACAGCATCTACGTCGGCAGCCTCTTCAAACGCCGCAGAGGCGGCAATGAGCGAATCAACGTTGGCCAGCGGCAGTAAGGAGAATGGTGCCGGATCGCCCTTGAGCTGGCGAATACGCTCGCGCGCGTCGAAGTCGGCCGGATCTATGCTCAGCGCTCGTTCGAAGCAGGATCGTGCCTGGGCAAGGTCGGTCGTGGTGCGATAGATGTCACCGAGGGCTTTCCATAGATCGGCGACCGACGGTGCGATCTCAGCAGCTTGCTTCAGATGTCTGATCGCAACATCATACTCACTTCGTTCTGCTCTCGCTACAGCCATGTTCACATGGAAAATGCTAGCTGTTGGAGACAGGTTGAGAGCATCCAGGAGAGTGCGTTCGTAGTTGTCGATGTCGCCGCTTTGCTTGTGATACTCCGCAAGGATAGACAGACCCTCCTGGGAGTAACTATGCTGCAGATGTCGGTTGATGATACCGATCGCCGAGTCCAGACGTCGGGTCCCCATGGAAGCTAGTCGAGCTGCGGCAATGGTAAACCCAAGGTCTTCCGGATACGTAGCGGCACCGACGTCGATCAGTCTACGAATGGCTACCACATCATTACGACGCGCCGAAGGTTGCAGAGCGGCGCGGTAATACGACAGACTTCCGGGCAGGCGCTGTCCCAGTGCGGCAACCAGCGAATCAGCCGCCTGAAGGTCACCCTGCTCCAAGACCTCTTCAAGCTTGGAACTGATGGCCGATGGCAGGTCCGGACGCTCGTCGAGCATCGTCTCGTAAGCGGCCTTTGCCTCGTCCATCTTATCACCACGGATCAGTGCCTCGCGATAGAGCTGAAGAACAAGCACCGAGGTTGGATACTGATCGACGACGGGGCGCAGCACGAGTTCGGCTTCGATGGCCTGATCGTTCCGCAGCAGACCTTTGGCCAGCAGAATGGCCGGGATCACATCATCGGCGTTCGCAGCCACGTCGGCGCGCAGCGCGTCGAGGATGGGTTGTCCTACCAGAACGGGATTCGTTGACGTCCTTGTAATCGACTTCGGTGTGGTTGTGACCTCGAGATCACGGATCGACTCGCCCTGTTCCGTGGTGAACCGAAGCAGGAAGTTGCTTGACGTGATGTCGTAGGTACAGAGCTTGACCAGTACGTGGGACCAGCCCTTTGGTAGGGTCACGGCAGTGATGTACGTGTCAAGGTCGTTGTTGTGTTCCTCTACGGTACTGTGAACCTCGGTCCCGTTCAGATACAGGCGAAATGCGCCCGAGGTGCCCAGGCGTGCATGCACACGCTGCTCACGGTCTGCGTAGATGTACGTCGACGCGTAGAACACGCCGGCCACCGACGTGTAATACTGCTTCATGTCGATCCAGCCGGTGTGTCCGGTCTCCTTCAGCGATGTCCATTGTACCAATGCACCGTTTGCACCGCGGTAGGTCGCGTCCGGTCTATCCTCGGTCTCGGGCGGATACACCTTGTCAAACCCCGACCCCGACACGTTGTTAAACGGACCGATCACGCGCCATGCCTTGATGAAGCCTATCCGGTCGAACCACGATTTCGCCTCGCTGATCCTACCCTTCGATAGTTCGTACTTGCCAAGACGCATCGATGCCATTGCCGACAGGATACCGATCTCGCGGCGTTCCGTCGCCATCTGCTCAAGGATCTCCCTGCCCCCATTACCGTTTCGCAACCCTGTGTCGAAGAGGGATTCATACAATGCTGCAAAGACCAGGGCATCGGATGAAGGGGCAGTGAGGATGGCCTGACGATAAGCGCTCCAGGCAGAATCGGTGCGCCCCAGGATCTCCTGTGCATAGGCCCGACCAAGCCAGGACTTCCAGTCGCCTGCGTCGGCCATTGTTGCCCGGTTGAACAGTGTGATGGCGGTTTCGTTATCGTTTGCCAGCAGCGCTCGCCAGGCCTCGGAGGTTGACGCCCTCAGCGTTGTAGCAAGCAGCATTATGGAGGTCAGGAACACGTATCGAAGTACGAGAAACATAGGACTGTGTGATGAAGCTGGTTTTACTATGTTGCATGTGGTATCCATCACAATCTATTGAAAACGCGATGTTTACAGTGTCATCTCT
>JAULYI010000256.1:0-7289 GCA_032117915.1 Kapaibacterium sp. (SeqCode)
TCAGTCTATCGAATCACGTCATCACTAGAGCGCTACGACGGCTTCGTGAAGATCGGTCTGCTGCAACCCTTTCCGTCGCTGGATGAGAGCAGCCTCGCCCTGGTAATCAATGGCTCACACAATGACATGGCCTCGGTCTTTGGCACCAGACAGTACATTGGCCGCCAGCAGTCGGTACAGGCCCGTGCAATCTTGTCGCTCTGCTACTCCGAAGCCTTCCGTTTCCTTGGTGGTCTGTCGTATCTGTATGACAATGTGCAGGAGTCCATCCTCCGCATTGACCTCGACCGCGTGGAGCGGGTGCCGGGCGTCTTCGCCGAAGCGACGATCAAGCCCCTGGATGATATCACCATGATCCTTGGTGCTCGGGTCGATCAGCACAATCTGTTCGGTACGTTCTGGACGCCGCGCATGCACCTGAAGTGGGCGGTCACCGAGTCGACAGCACTCCGTGCATCCGTCGGGAAGGGCTATCGCGTTCCGGTGATGGTGGCCGAGAACGTGTCGGCGTTCATCACATCGATGATCCCAGAGGTCCGAGGCCCCATCAAGCCGGAGATCTCGTGGAACATGGGCGTGAGTGGTACGCATACGTTCGAGATCGGTGGCCGTGCAATAACGCTGGATGCCGAGTTGTACCATACGCTGTTCGAGAACCAGCTGCTTGTTGACTTTGATGCTTCGCCAAGTAAGGTACTTTTCCGCAACCTTGAAGGCGGTAGAAGCTATGCAACCAGCGCGATGGCTCAAGTCTTGTTCTCGCCGCTTCCGCGACTCGATCTTGTTGTTGCCTACCGTTGGGTCGATGTGCAGGCGACCTTTGGCGGAATCCTGCGGCAGCGCCCAATGCTTGTGCGTGAGCGTACGCTCATCACGGCATCGTATGCAACACCGGGCGATGTGTGGCGCGTTGATGCAACATTGTCGATCCACAGCGGTGGTCGCCTTCCGTCGACAGAGCATTTGCCGGTGGAAGACCGACGGCCATCAAGCTTTCCCGGATTCACGCGCCTGAACGGACAGGTTGCTCGCTCCTTTGGATCATTGGAGCTCTACGTTGGTGTCGAGAACGCAACAAACTTCATACAGATGGATCCCATCACTACACCGGATCGGCCATACGGCCCACACTTTGACGCAGCGATGACGTGGGGTCCAACCGATCCACGTATGGTCTTTGCAGGCATCAGGTGGACGCCGTAGCCTGGTCATGTGCCCATCACGGGAACGTTCCGCGTGAACCTTCCCGCAAGACGCACTTACTCGGTGATCGGATTGGCTAGGAAGGGTGGGTTGGCAAAGTCGCCTTCCACGGGGCGTATTTCGACGTCTTCGAACAACAGGTCCGGCGTGATCACCGTGCTGATGCCGTAGGCCGATCCACCGGTCAGGAAGGATGGGGAAACGGCAGGGGCAAGGTAGTTGTGGACGGTCGACGTCTGCCCTGTTGCAAGGATGTCCTTGAACAGCGGTGCCGACATGCCTGCAAGCTCCGTACCGCGGACGAGTTCCTCACGGCCATCAGGAAACACGCGTACAACTTCCAGCAGGCCCATCTTTCCCTCGCCCTGCGGAATGGTGTAGTCCAAGCCGACGAGGGGGATGATTCCCGTCATCAGGATGTTCTGGTCAAGGGCCTGCCGAACGATCATGCCATATGGCAGCGCACGATCCTTGACGAGCTTGAGAAGTCGGGTCTTGAGTGCAGCGGGTGAGAGCCTGCGCTTTGTATCGTTGTTTGTAACCTCGATGACAGACGGCATGGGGCCGCCACCACGCTGATGGCCATTTGATTCTTTGACGCGTTTTGTAGGCACCCGTGTTGAAAGAAGCGCACGGAGGTATCCCTTGTCAACGAGCTGCACATCTTGGGCCGGCATACCCTCATCATCGATGCTGTAGTGCCCTGCAACAGCCGTCAATCCGGATCGCTCCCGTGAGGGAGTGGCGCTGATGCTCAGGAATTCCGGTACGACGCGAGCACCGATCTTGTTCTGGAAGGCCATGCTTCGATCATTCATCGAAAACCCTCCGTCAGAGAGCGGCTGCCGTTGCGCACACAGGTTAGGCACGAAGAACTGCCCGAGCAACGCTCCCGCCGCCTTGCCTTGGAAGAGTACCGGACCGGAGTATGCCTCGATGGTCGCAGCACGTCGAACGCTGTCAAAGACCGTCGAAGCGCGCTTCGCGGCGGCCTCCATTGCCGAGGTCGACGGAAGATCTTCGGGTGTAAGACCGTATGCCGAGTATGTCATTCCCACAGGCATACCATCGTCAGCTTGGCCGATAGCAACGAGTTCGACGCCGCTGAACACATCGATCTTGTGTGCGGTGCGGCCCTCAGACGTGCAGTAGAAGATCTCTTCCGGAACGTATTCCATGCCGACTCGCGAGACCTGGATGCTCGGATATGCTCGCATCGCGGAAGATGCTCGCTCGAGGGATTGCTTCCATGCTTCAAGATTTACCATTGTCCCTTGGTGTCGCGTGTCAGAGCGATGAGAGCTTGGCAGAAGTCTGAAGTCCTGCGTAGTGTCCGTGCGTGTACGGTTGGCAACGGCTGCCTGCTTCTTCGCATAGATCTCGACTGCCTGTTTAAAGCACGCATCGCTTGATAGCCACAGTTCGCGCCGCAGCGTCTGCTCGGTCAGCTCAAAGGGTATACGTCGGTTGCGATATCCTTCTTCGTCATCACTACTCCCGAAGAAGCCCAGCGATACGTCAAAGAAGTTCGTGTTATCGAAGGTCGTGTCCCCAACGCGGATCTTCGTTGTTAGCAGGGCAACGCGTGACGTATCAACATCGGTGATGCTGCCAAGCGTGGCATGCATGCCCACGCGCTGCCGCAGTGAAAGGGTGTACTCCACGTAATAGGGGACGGCCAGGTTGCCAAGGCGCAGTTCCCGCATCGTTCGATCCATCTCGGCGCGCATGGCGCGGAAGACCATCGTCGTATCGATCGCCGCAGCATGCATTGCACCGGCAAGCAGCAAAACAACAGGGAGCAGTCGGTTCATCAAGGGGCGATGCATCACGGGTGGCCCTCCGATTGGATCGTCGGATCTGAGAGCAACGGTGGCTTCGCTTGCGATTTCTGCTTTTTCTGCACTTCGATGGCAGAGACCAGAATGCTTGGTGCCGAGGCTGAGACAGGAACACCGCCCGACTCTGCTCCGCAGACGCCGTTGAAGATGCCAAGATCATCTGCCGCAGCAACAATGTTGTTGAACGTTGTCAGCGGCGTGCCGATCAGATCGACGCCACGCACGAGTTCGTCGGGCCGTCCGTCAGCGAAGATCTTGTACACGACAAGCGGCTGTACATTGAAGGCATTGGGTACGGTTCGGCCCGTGAAGGTGAAGCCGCCCTGGATGTCGTCAAACAGCAGCCCAAACTCCTTGTTTTGCTTGACACATTGCTCACGCAGCAGTACACGCAGTGAATCGTAGGTCACGCTCTGAGAGGTCTTAACAATGAGGTTAGACTGACGCGCCACGGGTCTGAATCCGGCTTGACGTCTTCCATGTCCATTCGATGCAGGGAAGCTGTCAATGGGGGAGCGGGACATCAGGAATCCCCTGAAGATGCCCTTCTCGACGGCAACGACGGGCTTGCCGGGGATCCCTTCATCATCGAACACGTAGTATCCAACGACGTCCTCGCCACCGAGCGTCTTCACGGTTGGATCGAACACGACGTCGATGAACGGCGGCAGGATGCGCTTGTTCAGGAATGGCTTGAATGTCTGGCTGGAATTGGCATCCTTTTGACGGTGTCCTTCCACACGATGCCCAAAGATCTCATGGAAGAATACTCCGGTAGAACGGCCTGACAGAATGGCCGGTCCGGTGTATGTTTCCATCAGTGGAGCCGTACGGAGGCGCAGACACAAGGCGATCATCGTACGCACATCGTCCTTCATCTGTGCTTCCGTCGGAAGCCGGTCTGGATGGAATGCCGAGTAACTCTTGTAGAGTGGTAGAGACATGCCATCGTCTGCTTTCGATTTGACGATGACGAACATCTTGACGATCGGCTCGACCGTGCGGATCGAAGAACCGTCACTGTTGGCAAACCACTTTACTACATAGTCTGCTTGAAATGTCACGCGTCCCTGCAGCAGGTGCTCATTGTCTGCGCACATGGCCGAGAGTGCCCGTACGCGTGAACGCCAGGCTGCAGTGTCAAACCGGAACGATACATCCTGGTCGTAATGCTGATAGCCGATCTCGCGCGAGAGATCGGCCGAGGTGTCTTCTTCGCGAACCTTTACCTGCCGATTTGTCGTCACCTTGCCAAAGCGCTCGATCGCATCACGGTACACCCTGTCGGTTGCGCTCCACAGTAGCGACCGAAGAGCCGGCTCGTCTGCTCCGAGGGGGACGGCGATGTTCCGTCCACCACGGCCAACCTCAAAGGCCACGCCACGGATGCTACGCGTATTGTCAAGCTCGTGGTTGCCAACGCGCACATCGACGTCCATTACACGGCGTATATCGTGCACGTCAGCATCGATGGCTCCAAATGACGCGGCTACCGACGTCGTCCGCGTTTCCGTCACGGCATACGCTACGAAGTAGGGTGGTTGTTGGCGGCCGCCAAGTTCATGCATGGAGCGGTCAAGCTCTGTGCGCATTGCTCGAAGCACGACATCCGGCTGAGCAACGGCGGGTATGACCGACGCGATGGTTGCGAAAATGGCCGCGATGTTATGTCGCAGGCGTATGGACCGTTTTGGTGACAACGTGGAGATCCTTGTCGAGTTCATACGTGATTGGCACGCCGGTCGGAATCTCGACCGTTAGTATCTCGTCTGGCGAGAGTCCTTCGATGGCCATGATAAGCGATCGCAATGAGTTGCCGTGTGCAACGACAAGAATATTCGTTCCTTGGCGCAGGCGTGGCGCTATCTCGGACTCGAAGTACGGCATAACGCGCGTTCGGGTGTCTTTCAGCGACTCGCCGCCCGGCGGTGCCACATCGTAGCTGCGGCGCCAGACGTGTACTTGCTCCACACCGAACTTCTCGGCTGTTTCGGCTTTGTTCAGGCCCTGCAGATCGCCGTAGTGACGTTCGTTCAACGCGACGTCGCGCATCGTAGGCACGTCGATCCGGCCGGCCTCGGTGAGCGCGAGTTCGGCTGTGCGCATGGCACGCTTGAGTACGGACGTAAAGAGCATGTCAACGGGTACGGCGCGCAGCGTTATGCCTGCACGACGTGCCTCGGATTCGCCCTTGGGACTAAGGTCGACGTCGACCCAGCCGGTGAAACGATTCTCGAGATTCCACTGGGACTCGCCGTGTCGAAGAAGCGTAAGGAAGGCCATGAGAACAGGTCAGGGATGTTAGACGTCATTGGCGGGCGTGCACAGTTCCATGAGGACGCTGCCTGTTGATTTCGGATGAAGAAACGCAATTAGCATGTCATGTGCCCCTGGCTGGGGGCGCTCGTTGATCAGACGGATACCCGAGTCCTGCAGGCGCTGCAGGTCAGCATCGATCGCATCCGTCCGGAATGCCACATGGTGGATACCCTCGCCCCTTGAAGCCAGAAACTTGCCAATGGGAGTGTCGTCATGCAAGGGGGCGGTGAGCTCCAGTCGAACGCCACTCAGGGTGAACGATGCGATGGCAACGCCTTGGTCGGTGACCTCTTCGCGGTGGAAGTCGCTGACGCCGAACAACGTGCCATAGAGTTGCATGGATGCGTCGAGGTCGCGCACGGCAATGCCAATGTGGTCGATGGCCTGGATCATGACGTGATGGCTCGCTGCTTCAGAACGTCGGATGCCACGGCCAGTTCCGTTGGTGTGTTGATGCCCAACACTTCCGTATGGTCGGCTGCATGGTAATGACGCACCCGTCGGCCGTCGGCGCGCAGAATGTGAACGATGTCCGTGAGATAGTATTCGGCTTGTGCATTATCGTTACGCACACGGTCTAGCGCGTCGAACAGTAATGTTCCGTTCACGACATAGATCCCGGAGTTGATGACATTGACGGAACGCTCGCCGTCGGTTGCGTCCTTATGCTCAACGATGCGATCGATGGATCCATCGGCATTGGACATGACGCGACCGTAACCGGTGGGGTCGGGGATCGACGTGGTAAGTACCGTACAATCGCTCTGTGCGCTACGATGGTCATTGACCAGCGCCGAAAGGGTAGAAGCTCGTACGAGCGGGACGTCGCCGCTCAGGATGAGTACATCCGCATCGAGCTGCACGATGTCCGATTTCGTCTGCATCACGGCATGTCCTGTGCCGAGCTGCTCGGCTTGCAGGGCTGTGCGAGCCGAAGGGAGATGGGACGCCACGTAGGACCGGACGGCATCGGCCTGGTGTCCGACGATAACGACAACCGTCGCGGGGTTCAAGGCTGTAGCCTGATCCAGAACGTAGCCCAGCAGTGGACGCCCGTCCAGCAGTGCCAGCACCTTCGCGAGATCCGGGTTACCCATGCGTTTACCCTTGCCTGCGGCAAGGATGGCAACGGCCAGTGGACGGTCCATGCTCATGCGTGGCTGCCGTTGGGAGGTTGCATCATGGTATACGCTTCAACGGAATGCGTTGTTGACACGACGTCGTTGTTCTTATCTACCAGCACAACCGTGGGTTGGTACGATCGTGCCTCGGCATCACTGAGTGTTGTGTAACTGATGATGATGACTTCGTCGCCAACGGCACCTAGTCGGGCTGCTGCACCGTTTAGACAGATGTCCTTACTTCCGCGAGCGCCCGGGATCACATACGTCTCGAATCGTGCACCGTTGTTGATGTTGACCACGGCAACCTTTTCGTAAGCGATCAGGTCGGCGGCCTCCATCAGGTTCTCGTCGATCGTAAGGCTACCCTCGTAATAGAGTTCGGCCTGCGTGACGCGCGCGCGGTGCAGCTTCGATTTGAACATGACGCGATTCATTGGTCTTCCTTGAGTGAACGACAGGCAAAACTACCGAGTTTGCGTTGACGAACCACGGGGTCGGCCGTTGTACGTATTTTGCATGCCATGAAGGTTCCTCTATCCAAACTTGCTCACGCCCGCAGTGGCGACAAGGGAGATGCTGCCAATTGTGGTGTCATCGCCTTTCGCGAGGAATGGTATCCCATCATTCGCGATACACTCACCACAGAGCGTGTGAAACAGCATTTCGAAGGCATCTGCCTTGGTCCGGTCGAACGCTTTGAGCTCCCTAACCTTTGGGCGGTCAATTTCGTTCTGCATAACACGCTGGGCGGAGGGGGCACGGTCTCGCTCAAGCTCGACGCTCAGGGTAAGACGGTGGCGTC
>JAULYI010000257.1:0-2596 GCA_032117915.1 Kapaibacterium sp. (SeqCode)
CTTGACCGCAGAAGCGTTCTTGCCTTCGGTCTCTACGCCCAGCGTGATGCTGGCGCGATCGGGCTTCATTCGTGCTTCGGCAACGCCTTGTGAGGAGACGGTGCGGCGTGTGTCAATGGTCTGCGCTTGCAGCGTCACTGCCAGTATGGCCGTAAGGGTCAGCATCAGGTTGCGCATATCAGTCTTCCCGGGATAATTGATCGATGGAGGCCTGGAGTGATTCCCACTCCTGCATCAACGACGCAACAATGCGCGTGGCCGTGTCGTGACGTGTCGTTGTCTGGTGCTGCTTTACGCCATCCTTGTACAGCTCCGGGTCGGCCATCACAAGCTCGAGGTCCTTGATGGTCTTCTCCTGGACGCTGATCTGTTTCTCGATCTCTTCGATCCGACGTTCAGCCTTCTTGCGTTCGCGGTCGCGAGCCTTTTGTTCTTCGCGTAGCTGCGCGGCGGACTTCTCGGGTGCCGGCGCATGGTGCAGCGGGATCTCGGTGGGTACCGGAGCGCTCTGTACATGTGGGTCGCCAAGCAGCTTCAGGTAGGCATCGACGTCGCCTTCGTATTCCTTCAGGGTTCCCATGCGGAAGGCAATGATGCGGTCAGTCAGTCCGTCCAGGAAGTCCCGGTCGTGCGACACCACGATCATGGCGCCGTCGTAGCCCATCAGTGCCTCCTTGAGGACTTCCTTGGAAAGCATGTCCAGGTGATTCGTCGGCTCGTCCAGCACCAGCAGGTTGTAGGGCTGCAGTAGAAGGCGGGCCAGTGCCAGACGTGATTTTTCGCCGCCGCTCAGCACACCTACCTTTTTGTTGATGTCATCGCCCCTAAAGAGGAAGGCTCCCAGCAGCGTGCGGATGCGAGGACGCATTTCCGGCGGGGCTGCCTGTTCCATGACTTCGAATACGGAGTTATGTCCGCCCATCATATCGGCCTGTTGCTGCGCGTAGTAGCCGATGGATGTTGACTGGCCGATCTGTACATCGCCTGCCGTAGGAGGCTCGACGCCTGCGATGATCTTGGCCAGCGTGGTCTTGCCTTCGCCGTTCTTGCCGATGAAGGCGAGCTTCTCGCCGCGTTCCAGCACGAAGTCTACGCCCTTCAGCACCTTCTTTGCCCCATAGGACTTGTGGATGCCGGTACATTCCACTACCACGCGTCCGGATCTGGGGGCAGGGGGGAACGAGAAGTGGATACTGGAGGTGTCCACTTCGTCAACCTCGACCACTTCGATGCGTGCCAGGGCTTTGATGCGCGACTGGGCGCGCGAGGCGAGCGAGGCTTTGTACTTGAACTTGTCGATCCACTTTTGCATCCGGTCGCGCTCTCGCTGCTGGCGTGCGGCCATGGAGCGTTGGAGCTCCTGGCGTTCGGCGCGGATGTCTTCGTATTCCGAGTACGGGGCGGGGATGTCGTAGACCTTGTTCTTGGTGATCTCGATCGTCCGGTTCGTGATGTTGTCCAGGAAGGTCCGATCGTGCGAGATCAGCACCACGGCGCCGTCGTACGTACTCAGGAAGTCTTCCAGCCAACGCACGGAGTCGATGTCAAGGTGGTTGGTAGGCTCGTCCAGCAGCAGACAGTCCGGGTGCAGCAGCAGCAGACGTCCGAGTTCGGCGCGCATCTGCCAGCCGCCTGAGAATGCCGTGAGCCCCTTGTCGAGGTCCTGCTGTTCGAAGCCAAGACCGATGAGCACCTGTTCGATGTCGGCATGCATGGTAAGGCCGCCGCGACGTGCATACATGTCGTTCGCATCCGTCAGGCGCTGGACGACCTGCATGTAGTCGTCTGTTTCGTAGTCTGTACGCGTGGCAAGCTCGTGCTGTAGCCGCTCGATCTCATCGTGCAGCTTCAGCACCTCTTCGAAGGCCATCATGGCCGTCTCGCGAAGCGTCTTGCTCACGTCCAGCGTTAGGTCCTGCGACAGCAGTCCGATGCGGATGCCGTTCTGCTGGGACACGTCGCCCGTTGTTGCCTGCAGCTCTCCGGCGATGATGCCCATCATCGTGGACTTGCCGGCGCCGTTGCGGCCTACAAGGCCGATGCGGTCACCGTGTTGGATCAGGAAGTTGACTCCTTTGAACAGCACGCGAGTGCCGAAGTCAACGGTGATATTTGATAGTGAGATCATAGGGTCGTGATGGCATCCAGGATCACGTCGGCGCAAGCGCGCTTGGACATGGGTGGGAACGAGGCGGGATCGGCATTGTGGCGCACGATCGTGATAGTGTTGTCGTTGCCGCCAAAGCCGCTGCGTTCAGCACCGGCCTGGTTGGCCACGATCATGTCGGCCTGTTTCCGTTGAAGTTTCTCCGTGGCATAGGCCACGACGTTTGTCGCCTCGAGGGCAAAGCCCACCAGACGTTGGTCGGGACGTTTCGTCTGTCCGAGTGTCGCAAGAATGTCCGTCGTCCGCACCAGCTCCAGCGTCATCGTCTCGCCGGCATCGGTCTTCTTGAGTTTACCGTCAACGCGCTGTGCCGGTCGGAAGTCGGCCACGGCTGCAGCAAGGATGGCCACGTCGTAGTCCACGGCAACGGTCGCCTCGAACATCTCCTGAGCGCTTGTCACGCGGACGGTCTCAACGCCCATGGGAGCG
>JAULYI010000258.1:0-4726 GCA_032117915.1 Kapaibacterium sp. (SeqCode)
AAAAAGGGAGCTCTCAAATGGGATTGAACGAACAGATCAGCCGTGATGGATTTGCCATTACGACCGTTGAGTCACTGATCACGTGGGCGCAGGCTAATTCACTGTGGCCGATGCCCATGGGTATCTCCTGCTGTGCCATCGAGATGATGGCCTTTGGCGGACCCCGGGCCGACTCATCGCGCTTTGGCTCTGAGCGCTTCTCGTTCTCGCCACGTCAGGCCGACCTGATGATCGTGGCCGGTACGGTAACGTATAAGATGTCGTGGGTGGTGAAGAAGATCTGGGACCAGATGCCCGATCCGAAGTGGTGCATCGCCATGGGCGTCTGCACGTCCACCGGCGGCATGTTCCGTAGCTACCCCGTGGTTCAGGGCATCGATCAGTTCCTACCCGTAGATGCCTACGTGTCGGGCTGCCCGCCACGTCCCGAGGCCCTCATGAATGCCCTGATGTACATCCAGGACAAGGTCAAGCAGAGCCATCCGCCACTGCTCAACCTGGGTACGGACAGCGGTGATGTCACACGCGAAGAACTCGTCCAGGCGCTGTGAGCTGGACGTCGCAGCGGCGACGCGTGGCCGGCATCATGACGGGCACGTCACTGGACGGCATTGATATTGCCATATGTGGAATCGAGGACGGTGCGCCGGAGCGCATCGTCCTCGAATCGTTTACGACCCTTCCCTACCCCGACCACGTCCTTGAAAGCGTCCGAAAAGCCCTGGCAGAGCCCTTGACGGCTGCCGAGGTGATACGTCTTGAGGTCGACCTTGCCTGGGCCTATGCCGATGCGCTTCGGTCGGTGATATCACCCGAGACGCTCGACGCTGTTGGCATGCACGGACAGACGCTCTGGCATGAGCCGCCCGTAGGAACGTGGCAGGCCGGTAACGCCACCGCACTGGCGGCCCTGCTGCGCGTGCCTGTGGTGGCAGATATGCGGACGACAGACGTGATGCTTGGCGGACAGGGTGCGCCTCTGGTACCGCTCTTCGATCATGCCGTGCTGACGCATCCCCATGACCATGTGGCTGCGGTCAACATCGGCGGTATGGCCAATGTTACCGCACTGCCCCCTTCCGCAGCCATGGACGATGTGACAGCCTTTGACACCGGACCGGGCAATGTGCTGATCGACGCAGCATGCAAGATGCTGTTTGGAAAGCAACGGGATGATGGCGGATCCATGGCCCGCGCCGGACGCGTCATTACCTCCATGCTCGAATCCCTGAAGACCCATCCCTTTATCGAGCAGACACCGCCGAAGAGCACCGGTCGCGAGGCGTTTAACGATGCGACCATGCGCGAACTGGTGCGACGCTATGGTCACGGCTCCATTCCCTCCGAAGACGTCATAGCAACGGTCACCGAGTTCACGGCATGGAGCATTGCGCATCACATCACCACCTACCTACCGGATGCACAGAGCGTTGTGGTGTCGGGGGGCGGTGTGCACAACACCTGGTTGATGGAGCGTCTGCAGGCACTCGTGGCTCCACGGAACGTAGTGCGTACGGATGACGTTGGCGTGCCTGCCGATGCGAAAGAGGCCATGTGCTGGGCTTATCTGGCCTGGCGGACCATGGCCGGCAGACACGGGAACGTACCGTCTGTGACCGGCGCATCGCAGAAGGCCGTATTGGGGACAATTGCCATGCCCCCTGAAGGTGCGCTCATTCGTCCCTGAGACGTATTTTTGCGCCGCATTCCCACGACACACCCAATCAAAGGAACCATCATGTTCAACCTTGAGCTTTCCGAGACGCATCAGATGATCCGCGACACGGCGCGACAGTTCGCGCAGGACGAGATCGCACCATCAACGATCGAGCGTGACAAGTCAGGCGAGTTCCCCACCGACATCATCAAGAAGCTCGGTGAACTCGGCTTCATGGGCATGATGGTATCGCCGGAATGGGGCGGCTCGGGTCTGGATGCCCTTGCCTACGTGCTTGCCATGGAAGAGATCTCGGCCGTCGATGCCTCTGTTGGCGTCGTCATGTCCGTGAACAACTCACTGGTAAACTGGGGTCTGGAATCCTACGGCACGGACGAGCAGAAGGAGAAGTTCCTTAAGCCGCTCGCCCAGGGCCTTGTGCATGGTGCGTTCTGTCTGAGCGAGCCGGAGGCCGGCTCCGACGCTACGCAGCAGACCACGACGGCCGAACAGGTCGATGGTGGCTGGGTGCTGAACGGCACGAAGAACTGGATCACGAACGGTACCACGGCCAGCACCTACCTTGTGATGGCCCAGACAAATCGCGAGATGAAGCACAAGGGTATCACGTGCTTTATCATTGACCGCAATACGCCGGGCTTTGAGCCTGGACTGAAGGAAGACAAGATGGGTATCCGCTCGAGTGACACCTGCTCGATCGGTCTTACGAACGTCTTCGTACCTAACGAGAACATCCTCGGTGGCGTGGGCATGGGCTTCAAGATCGCCATGGAGTCACTCAACGGTGGACGCATTGGCATCGCAGCGCAAGCACTCGGTATTGCCAAGGGCGCTAGCGAAGCAGCCATCCGCTATTCGACGCAGCGTAAAGCCTTCGGCAAGCCGATCTCGGACCTGCAGGCCATTCAGTTGAAGATCGCCGATATGGCTACGAAGGTCGAAGCCGCTCGCATGCTTGTCTATCGTGCGGCATGGATGAAGGACCAGCACCTGAACTACATCAAGGCTGCCGCGCAGGCCAAACTCATGGCCTCCAAGGTCGCCGTTGACGTGGCACTCGAAGCCATCCAAACGCACGGCGGCTACGGCTACGTCCGCGAATACCTGGTTGAACGCTATCTCCGCGACGCCAAGATCACCGAGATCTACGAAGGCACCAGCGAGATCCAGCACATCGTGATCGCTCGCGAGCTGCTGAAGGAGCTGTAAATACCCCCCGGATGAATCCGGGGGATATTGTTTTGATGTTTTCTGGGGCGTTGCCTTTTCGCCTTCCCCGGGCTGAAGCCCTGGGCTAGCCTTTCTACGGCAGCCGGGCGCCGAAGCGGATCTCCCACTCGCGTTGCTGGCGGGTGATGTTGCCTGTCTGGTTGATCGTGCGGGACACGTCGAGCAGGAAGTAGCGTAGGGCGTCGGCATTGCCGAGGACGCTGAGTGGTACGGTTAGGGTGAACGTGTTATTCGCCGCAGGGTCTGCGACGTTGCCGCTGACGCGATAGGATACGTCACCGAAGATCTGGCCCGAGAGCTGCATACGCGTCTGTGCGAGGTCTGCGCCGAGGTCGATCTGCACGTTGTTCACGAAGCCGCCAACGCCGGAGAGCATGTCCGTGAGGGCAGACGTGGCAACGGCAGACAGACTCGAACCCACTTCGTTTACCAGGTTGCCCTGGCCTGCTTGGAACAGTTCGTCCTTTGTGCGACCGAGGATGATCATCATGAGGGCGTCTGCTGCGATCTGGGCGGAGTCACCCTCTATGCGCCGGTCATTGCGGAACAGTCGGAAGTTGAACGTTGGACGTACCTTCGTTCCACCGATGTCGATCTCGACGCGGTAGTCTTCGCGTCGCGGACTTCCCTGCGCGTCCGGGATGAACCGTGTGCCCCGGTACGCTGCTTTCAGGTTCAGCGCCGGATTAAACAGGCCTCCGGCCGAGAAGTCGAGGGTACCACTGGCATCGAAGGGCTTCCAGAATTTGTACGACGACGTGCCCTCCTTCACGCGCATCTTGCCGCTAAGGATCAGGCCGCTGCCCAGGGATCCGCCAACGCCAAGGGGTCGCTTCGGATCCTCCAGTTGCAGATCGGCGATCAGGATCTCGATGCTGCCCAGCACCATCGTAAGGAAGAAGCGTCCCGAGATGAAGACGTTCAGATCGTAGGCAAGAATATCGGCAAAGCCGCCTGCCTGCTGCTCTACGACACGTTCGACGAGCTGTGTGACGAAGTCCTTGGACGTCGAATCCACCAAGGCTGTTGCCGTATCAATGGTCTGTGTCTTCACACGCCGGTCATACCGAGATTGGGCCACGTCCATCACGCTCTGAGGCGTGCCGAGAGAGTCCGTAGCATCGATGTAGTTGAACGAGCCAAGACGACGTTTTGTTGACGAGCGCTCCTTCGGGAAGATGACGTTACCGTAGAGGATGTCCATGTCACCGTCAAGACGCGGTGCATCGAGCGGACCATAGAACCGCAGATGACGTCCACGCGTGGCGATCCGGATGTCGCCGTACACGAATGGGCTTCGTGCCTGCGACCGCATATTCATGACGTGAACGCCGGGCGACGTGATCTTGAAGTCGATGTTCTTGACGTTCAGCCCACTGAACTGCACCACGCCCGAGACGTAGGCAATGCCGTTTGGCAGGTCGCGAGGCTGATTGCGCACTGCCAGCGTATCAAAGATCAGGTCGCTGCCGACAAGCCGCAGCACTCCGTCTGCCGTGTACTGCAAGCCCGTTGGACTGGCAATGAACGAGGCATTGCGGAATCGTGCGGCACCATCAAACAGGATGTTGTCGGGCACGGTACCGGTGACGGTCACTCGACCGTTGGCCAGACCGCGCACGCGCTCCACGGCAGGCAGGAATGGTTCAGCGGCAGCCAGGGCAAGGTTGACAGCATCAACGCGGATATCAATCGGTTTGTCCTTGCCCCACCGTTGTTGAACGTTGGTGAAGCCCAGATCCAGCGGCAGCGCTCGGATATCCAGCACGAGCGTCTCGAGCTTGTCCTGGCTACGAGGATCATAGATGGTCGCCTTGC
>JAULYI010000259.1:0-54098 GCA_032117915.1 Kapaibacterium sp. (SeqCode)
CGTAGGTGAGGCAGAAAGAAGGCATCAGCGTCTTGATGATTGCCACGTCCGCTAAATAGCGAATGCAGACTATGCATACTCCAGGCACCAAGGCACGCAACCGATCCGTATCGTGTGCACACAGCGTACCGTCTTACAAACCTACGCACGTATATACGGAGGCATCAGCAAGCAAACGAACACACAACGATACGTCTACATCCTTCATACTTGACATACCTTTTTCCGGTTTGCTCTAGTCGGTCATTGTTTTCCAATCAAGTAGTTCCTTCCGAATATTCATAACCTGCAATCTCTTGGCAGACTGCCAGCTCCATGATCGCAGACTCTGCCCAATCCGATAATATCCGTTCTATAAACATGGTTTATCTCGAGGTTCAGGAAGGGGCATTGTTCGAACGCGAGGCGCGTTCCTTGCCCCTTCGCAGCCAATGACGAACAATGGAGTTTGTCAAAGACACTGTTCTGCCGATCTTCGTGGCCATTCTTTCATGACATTGAAGACACCCACGTGCGACTACAACTACGAATCAGCTGCACAATTGCAGCCGTCATGGCGCTTGTTGTGATAACAGCATGCAGTGATACAACGACAACGACGCCAACAGAGCCAACCGAATCCGAAGTAACGATCGGGTCGCAGACGTGGATGACACGAAATCTCGACGTTGCTTTCTTTCGAAATGGCGACACTATTCCCGAGGTTAGGACCAATGCTGAATGGACGCAAGCTGCACGAGAACAACGGGCAGCATGGTGCTACTACAACAACGATCCTGCTAATGGTAAGCAATACGGCAAGCTGTATAACTGGTATGCGGTGCACGATCCGCGGGGTCTTGCCCCCACTGGAATGCGCGTTGCAACGCTAAACGATTGGCAGTTGCTTGTTCAGGAGCTAGGCGGCGGCCAGAAGGCCGGACTGTACCTTAAGGCCTCAGTTGGCTGGGCCAACGTTTCCAATGGCAACAACAGCAGCGGCTTCTGGGCCGTACCGGGAGGCGCACGGGATAACGATAACTTTGGACTGCTTGGCACGTTTGCCTCGATCTGGACATCCACAGACGACGATAGTCTGCATGCATGGCATGTTATCCTGAGCAGTTCTGGCAAGGATGTACTGACGTACAGTCAGGAAAAATCAAGAGGACGCTCCGTTCGCTGCATCAAGGAGTAAGTGTCGCTCTCATGCAGCCGCAGATTTCCTCATCACGCTTTCACAACCACCGCTGAGAGTACCATTCGTGCGCTATACTGGCCTTCTCTCGAACTTGCTTCTCCTGACGTTGATCTCGTGCGCAACACCGACCGAGGTTGCAGATATGTCAATCCCCACACAAGACGTTGTTACGATTGGTGTCCAAACGTGGACCACGCGCAATCTTGATGTGGGCGTGTTTCGCAACGGCGACTCCATTCCACATGCCGCAACGGATGAAGAATGGCAGAGGGCGGCACAAAGCAAGACGCCGGCTTGGTGTTACTACGATAACGACCCCAAGAACGCCTCGCGGTTCGGCAGACTCTACAATTGGTTTGCAGTGATGGATCCTCGCGGATTAGCCCCGAATGGATTTCATGTTCCAACGGATGCGGAATGGCAGATCTTGATCGACACGCTTGGTGGTGACGAGGATGCCGGCGGCGCCCTGAAAAACCAGACGGGTTGGGACGGCGGCGCAACAGAGCGCAACTCGGCCGGTTTCTATGCCAACCCCGGAGGCAGTCGACACTACGAAGGCGGCTTTAACTACTTCGGATCATTCGGCAACTGGTGGAGCACAAGCGAAAGAGATTCAACCTTTGCGTGGGTTAGGAACATGTCGATGGACGACAACGACGTCAACCGATACTTCCTGCACAAGACGAAGGGCTTCTCCGTTCGCGTGCTTAAAGACTAGGACCGCGGCAAGGTAGCGTCTGGAATGATCGTAGCATCATGCGTTGCAACATGAAAACCCACGGAGCACACCTGTTTGCTCCAGCCCACTGCATCCACCCTGCTTCGGAGTAGTATGGCAACCGTAAATCTATCTACAGACGACCGTGAGCACCTTCGGACCACGCTTGCTAGCTACGTCGAGAGCGAACTTGGCCTAGAACTTGGTCGATTCGAAGCCGATTTCTTGGTTGACATGATCGTCGACACCTTCGGTCCGTACTTCTACAATGCCGGACTGCGTGATGCGCAGGCAGCACTGCTGCGCAGAATGGACGACATACGTAACGCCATCGATGAACTGGAGCGACCGACGTCGTGATTTGGTTCGACGCGTTCGTGCTCGACTAGTCCTTATGACTAACCTTGGTGAGATCCAAAATGGACTCCGGCGAGAACATCTGGTCGAGCTCTTCCTGTGACAGCAGACCACGTTCCAAGACAATGACGATAACACTCTCGCCTCGCTCGTAAGCTTCCCGTGCTATGCTTGCACAGGTCTTGTAGCCAAGCTTCGGTGTCAGTGCTGTTACGATACCAATCGTCTGCAGCACCATGTCTCGCGTTCGGTTGGCATTAGCCTCGATACCAACAACACATTTATCACGCAGGAGTGTGCACGCCCGCGTCATAATGCGTAGACTCTCGAACAAGCTATAGGCAATCACCGGCTCCATGACATTCAGCTGCAACTGTCCGGCCTCGGAGGCGAACGAGATCGTTACGTCATTGCCGATGACACGGAAACATACTTGGTTTACGACTTCGGGGATCACCGGATTCACCTTACCAGGCATGATGCTTGAACCGGGTTGCAGTGACGGCAGATTGATCTCATTCAATCCGGCACGCGGCCCTGAAGAGAGCATACGCAGATCGTTACAGATCTTCGACAGCTTCACAGCCACACGTTTCAGCACGCCAGAGATCTGGACGTAGGCACCTGTATCCCAGGTTGCTTCGATCAAATTCGCACTTAGGGTTAGTGGGATACCAGTAACGTCGCGCAAGTGCCGTATAGCCACCTGCGGATAGCCATAAGGAGCCGTGATACTTGTTCCAATTGCTGTGGCACCGATATTCACCTCGGTTACCAGGGAACGCGCTTCCTCCAGTCGCTGGATATCCTCGTCGATTGTCGTAGCAAAGGCACCAAACTCCTGCCCCATCGTCATGGGTACCGCATCCTGCAGGTGCGTACGACCCATTTTTACAACGTCCTTGAACTCCATGGCTTTGGCAGCAAACGCATCGCGCAATGGGGCCATGGCGGCAGTAAGCCCGCCAATCTCGTGCCACAGAGCTATCCGGAAGGCTGTTGGATATGCATCATTGGTACTCTGCGATCGATTCACATGATCATTGGGACTAACAACATCATATGCCCCTTTGGGATGTCCCAGAACCTCGAGTGCCTTATTCGCTATCACCTCATTCACGTTCATGTGCGTACTTGTACCGGCACCGCCCTGGATCACATCGACAACGAATTGGTCGTCAAGTTCTCCGCGCATCACAGCTTCCGAGGCAGCGACGATCGCATTGGCGACGACCGTATCAAGCACACCAAGTTCGTGATTCGTAAGCGCGGCGGCCTTCTTGACGGCACCAAACGCATGGACGAGAGATGGCGCCGTGCTAATCGGAATGCCCGTGATCGGGAAGTTCTCGATGCCACGCAATGTCTGAACACCATAGTACACATCATCGGGAAGGTGCCGCTCGCCCAGGAAATCCGTCTCTGTTCTCATATCGTCAAGTGCTCTCGATACGTTGGTAGATAAGGTGTCAACCCAAATCGCTGCTGTAGTTGTTCTGCCAGCACAGTCCTGGCATCGTCTTCTCCGTGTGTCAGGAACACTTGTGGACGTGATCCGGCAAGGGGCGCGAACCAATCAAGAAGATCTGCCTGTCCGGCATGAGCAGAGAACCCGCCTAAGGTGTGGATCCGTGCTCTCACGGGTAGATGGTCACCAAGAACGTAGACCTCTGGCTGACCATCCACGAGACGCCTGCCAAGTGTACCATGAGCCTGATACCCCACGATGATGACGTGCGCAGCGGGATCAGAGAGGTTTTGGCGCAGATGATGCAGGATACGACCGGCCGTGCACATGCCGCTTCCAGCGATCAGAATAAACGGGCCGGAAACATCATTCATGGCCTTCGACTCATCTGCGGTGGCCAGCAGACGCACCCCGGCCAGGTCCAGCATGCGTTGCCCGCCTAGGGCCAGCGCCGTTGCCTGCTCATCGAACAGCTCGGGATGACGGGCGTAAATGCCCGAGGCTTCGATAGCCATAGGACTGTCCAAAAACACCGGCACCTTAGGAATGGCATGATCGCGCATGAGTTCAGCCAGATGATAAAGCACCTGCTGTGAGCGACCGATCGCAAAACTTGGAATGAAGATCTTGCCACGATCAGCCACGGCCGCACTGATGATCTCGGCGAATTCACGTACCGTCTCGTCCAGCGGACGATGGTCTCTATCACCGTAGGTCGATTCCAGGACCACGACGTCAGCACGAGGCGGCGTGACCGGGTCCTTGAGGAATGGTAGTCCCTTCGGTCCGACATCTCCGGAAAACACCACCACCACCGTGCGATCGCCCTCGGTTACGACGAGTTCAATGGAAGCCGACCCTAGCATATGTCCTGCCTCGAACATCCGCATCGAAACGCCGGTGGCCACCTCTACGTACGTCTCGTACGGTGTCTCACGGAAGCGGTCAAGCGTCGATGCAACGTCGTTCGAATCATACAGCGGCAAGTCCTGCCTGTTCAGGGATATCCCCTTCTTCAGCGCTTTGCGCTGTTTTCTCGCGACATCGGCTTCCATGATATGTGCCGCATCCATAAGGATGAGCTTAGCCATTTCTATGGTAGCGGCGGTTGCATAGATCGCACCGCGATAGCCGCGTCGCGTCAGCAACGGCAATCGACCGCAGTGGTCAAGGTGTCCGTGCGTAAGGATCACCGCGCTGAGATCCGGCGCGTGAAGCGTATGCGGAACGATGTTTCGTGCATCGTCTTCGGCATCACCCTGAAACATGCCGAAATCGATGAGGACCTTTGCGTGCTCGGTCGTGACAAGGTAAGCCGACCCCGTCACCTCACCGGCAGCACCGAACGGAGTTATGTGCATGGTGGACAAAGATACATGCCGATGCAGTGATGCCGAGTGGCAAGTGGTATTTTGCGCGCCATGTCCACCACCGAAGACCAGCGTCAGCCAATTGACTATCGGCTGATGCGTCGCCTGTTCCGCTTCCTGCGTCCGTATCGAATGCATATCACAGGTGCTGTGGTACTGACGCTCTCAGCATCAGCACTTGGCCCCTTACGACCCTACCTTACACGCATCGCCGTCGATGAACACATCGTCAAGGGTGATATGCCGGGCCTGCTTTGGTTCGTCAGCATCATCCTAGTCGTCTTGGTGCTTCAAGGGGCGTTGCAGTACGCGCTGACGCAGGTATTAACGTGGATCGGACAGCACGTTCTGCTTGACATACGAACGGCACTGTATCGACACGTGCAGAAACTGGCCCTGCGCTATTATGACACAACACCGGTTGGACGAATCGTTACGCGCGTGACGAATGACGTGGAAACGCTGAACGAGCTGTTCTCGCAGGGCATTGTCAATATGATCGCCGATGTGATGACCATCGTTTGGATCCTTGTGTTCATGCTGCAAACGAGCATCGTCCTGACAGGTCTTACCATCATCATTCTTCCGCTGCTGCTGATCGCGTCGTTTGTCTTCCGTGCGCGTGTGCGAGTCGTGTACGCGAAGATCCGTACGCAGGTATCTCGCATGAATACGTTCATGAACGAGTTCGTTTCCGGCATCGGAGTTGTACAACTCTATCGCCAGGAATCTCGGATGATCAATGACTTTGGCGAGTTGAATCGTGAACATCGTGAGCTGCAGGACAAGAACATTTTTTACTACGCGACGTTCTTCCCCATCGTGGAACTCCTGAGCATGACTGCCGTGAGCATCGTGCTGTTTTATGCCGCTCAGCATATGGCCAGTGGCGAGATCACGATCGGTGTGATCATCATGTTCTTTCAATACACCGAAATGTTCTTTCGGCCGGTTCGCGACCTTTCGGAGCGTTACAACATTCTGCAAAGCAGTGTCATAGCTTCTGAGCGGATCTTCGACCTCCTCGATACATCGATCGTCGTCGACGACGCCGACGATGCCACGACGTTCGATCGATTGAAGCAGGGCATATCCTTCAGCAATGTTCGCTTTAGCTACGACGGCACGACGCCCATTCTGAAAGGCGTTACGTTCGATGTGGCGAAGGGTGAAACGGTGGCCCTTGTGGGTGCAACCGGGGCCGGCAAGAGTTCGATCATCAACCTGCTGACCCGCTTTTATGAGTTTCAGGATGGCGACATCCTGATCGATGGTCGCTCGATCCGACGATGGAAGCAGGATTCGCTTCGCAGTCGCATCGCGATCGTGCTGCAGGACGTCTTTTTGTTCTCGCGCAGCGTCGAGCAGAACGTCGCGCTGGACCGCCCGGACATTGATCGTGCAGCCGTCGAACAGGCGGCTCGCGCCCTGGGTGCCTACGACTTCATAAAGGCCCTGCCTAACGGCTTCGACACCAATGTTCGTGAGCGTGGGGCCGTACTCAGCGTTGGACAAAAACAGCTGATCAGCTTCTGTAGGGCGCTGGCGACCGATCCCGACATCCTCATTCTGGATGAGGCAACCTCAAGCGTAGACACGGCTACAGAACAGATCATTGAACGATCGATCCGAACGCTTCTGGCAGGACGTACCAGCATCGTCATCGCTCACCGACTGAGCACGATCCAGCGCGCAAACAGGATCATCGTCTTACACCATGGAGAGATCGTGGAGCAAGGCACCCATGCAGATCTGCTGGCAAACGACGGGTATTATGCGAAGCTGCATCGTCTGCAGTTCGCCGGACAGCAACCAAGCTAAACGTATCAACCGTTACTTCGAGCGGAGGATCTTGCTCGTGATCTGCTCCCAAATGGTCGTCAGCGAAACGTCATCCTTCTTCGGACGCTGCTTGGCCAACTCGTCAAGTGCGAGCGTATCCTGATCGCTGAGACGGTACCATGCCCCGGCTTTAATGGCATCGATGTTGAAAGGACCAACGCGGCTGCGCATCACTCGTAGCGGCTCGAGCTCCAAGGACTTCAACGCCGACATTACGTCACGGATCTTTCCGGTACGATGCGTGATCTTGATCCATCCTGCTCGACTACCCTTAGCGTGATGCGATATGTCAACGATCGCTGAATCCGCCGGCCAGGCCGCAGTAAGCGCCTTCTTGAGCTTTGTAAGCTCCGTCTTCTTTGGACTGCGATGAACCTTGATCAGTAGATCAGAGGTCAGCGCAGCCACGGGTGAATCAGCCACGCGCTTATGTGCGGGATCGTTCGAGAGCACGACAATCCCTGATGCAGCCTTTGTAAGCGAACCAAGCGGCATGTACCAACCGTTACGACTCGCAAGCGTCGTATACAGACTTGGACGCCCATCCTCACGCGATCCTGCCAGGCCGCTGGGCTTGTGGAACACGATCGTGATGGGCTTGGCTGATTTTCGAAGCAACACATTGCCATCGATCGTTAGCACATCGCTGTCGACCTTCATGTGCACGTTAGGATGAATGATCGTCTGCTCGTTGACCGCCACGCGGCCTTCCAGAATGGCCTTGAGCGAGAGTGCCCGCGATGCCCATTGGTAAGAGACAAGTGACTTTACGAGTGTGGACTTCGGTTGATGCAACGGCTGCTGTCTAGGACGGCCAAGCTGAGGACGGCGGCCGCCCCCTGCTGCCGCTGCATCGGCATCAAAACGTCGACGCTCTGAGCCACGTCCCTGTGACGGAGCATATCCACCCTTACGGGGCCCACCAGCGTTGCTTGCACGACCACGGGGTCCGGGGGCGCCGCCGGGACGGCTTGCACCATCACGACCACGGGCTTCGGTCCGATCTCGCCTATCCTGTCCCGCCGGACGTCCATCGCGCGGTCGCCCGTAGGCCGGCCCGGCCGTTCTGCGCGTGCCATCTGACGGTGCATCACGACGTGTTCGCGGTTGAAATCCCTGACTTCGATCGGAACGGTTGCCGTCGTCACGTTTGCGATCATCGAATGAGCGTTGTGGCCGCTGTCGATCGTCGCGTTCGGACCGCTCGCCGCGACTGCGGAAGGTGCGCGGCCCGCGACCGACTTCGCCGCCACTGTCACGCCTGTACGACGAAGCGCCAAACTGACTCCGATTGAATTGCTCACGGTTGAAATAGCCGTCGTCTGTATCACCGGATGTTCCATTGGAACTCTTCGCGTCCTCCGAAGACCATACACGGTTGGACGAAGAGGTAGCTCGACGCGCATCAGGCCCGAAAAACGCCGATTGGTCATCAGCGTTGCTGCGTGACGTATTCCGAGCACGGTGTTGTGGGCGTTCGTCCGGCCCGTCTTGCTCAGGCAAGCTCATGTTGTTACTCCCCTTGGATAGACGGATGGATCACTCCGTCCATACTCCCATTGCGTAGAATTTTTCTCTTCGTTGTTCGACCAGCTGTTTGACTTCGACCGTTCCCAACCTTTCCAACTCCTCGGTGATAACCATGCGGAGCGTACTGAACATTGTTTCCGGATCGCGATGAGCACCACCAACGGGTTCAGAAACGATCCTGTCGATCACGCCGTGCTGTATCAAGTCGTGAGCCGTAAGCTTCAGCGCCTCGGCAGCCTGCTCCTTGTACTCCCACGAACGCCACAAGATACTCGAACAGGACTCCGGTGCGATAACGGAATACCACGCATTCTCGAGCATCAGGATCCTGTCGCCAACCCCTATTCCAAGGGCGCCACCGGATGCCCCCTCACCGATAACGACGATAACGATCGGCACTCGAAGACTCGCCATTTGCAGGAGGTTTCGTGCGATCGCTTCTGCTTGGCCGCGTTCTTCAGCCTCGAGACCCGGATAGGCGCCAGGCGTGTCAAGGAGACAGACGATTGGCAACCCAAACTTCTCGGCCATGGCAAACAGACGATGTGCCTTGCGATACCCTTCTGGGTTAGGCATACCGAAGTTGCGATGGAGGTTTGTCTTCGTGTCGCGACCTTTCTGGTGGCCGACAACAACAACAGATCGACCGCCGATGCGAGCCAATCCGCCAACGATCGCCGGATCATCTCGGAAAGCCCTGTCGCCATGCAGTTCGACAAAATCGTCGAAGGATTGTGTGACGTAGTCGAGCGTGTACGGACGATCAGGATGACGGGCAATTTGGACACGTTGCCAGCGCGTCAGATTTCGATAGACGTCGGCACGAAGCTCCTGAACCTGACGCTCCAAGACTTCGATCTGCGGTGCGATATCAAGAGAGTCGGCAAGCGCACGCATTTCGTTGATCTTGGCTTCAAGATCTACGATCGGACGTTCAAACTCTAGGATGACGTTACTGGCCACGATGACGGAGAAGTTGTTTCAACATGATTTCGACATCCAGTGCAAGCGAATACTTGTCCACGTAGTAATCATTGAGCGCTGTGATCGCGACTGTAGACAACGTTGCCGGCTGGGCGATGTGAACGAGACCTGTAAGACCCGGCCGACCGGTTGTGCGGACCTTCCCGTCCGGAAAGACGCCAACGAGACTGAGCTTTCCCCGTAGCACATCAAACCAGCGTCGACCGTGGTTGCGACGAAACATCGATGACAAAAGTACGGCGGGAGATGTCATTAGTAAAACACTCATTGCTACGACAATGTCCGCTGTACGCTTTGCCACACGATTGCGAAAGCGCAAGAGTGGAGATACGTGGATGGTCGGTTCAACACCTGCAACGTCATTGATGATCCGCGCCGTGACGATATCGTCATAGGCGGTCGCGATATGAAAACGTGAACGGGTAGGAGCACAGGCCATCATGAACCGCATGGATTCATCGTGTCTGATCGACGGGTCTGCCACGATCACCTCCGATGCCGCCATTTCGGTAATGATCCGCTCCAGCCAATCGGTGCTACCTACCACTGGCACTCCGGCCACCGACGTCAATGCACTTCCGCCATGCGCAACGATGCCGATAACATCGGCATTCCTGCGTTCGGCCATGTGAAGCGAGTTGATGATGCGTTCCGCCTCGATTCCCGCACCGATGATCAAGATCCTTCTGGTCTTTCCACTGCCCCTTGATGCATCATAGACCGCCGCTGCACCTCTGATCAGGATCATGAAGACGGCCGTGAAGCCAATGGTCATGAGCAGTACGCCGCGACTAAACGCATACTCCTTGAAGAAGTACGTGAGCGAACTCAACACAAAGAACGTCACCAGCAAGCCAACCAGACTTCTACGGACCGTAGGACGGTATTCGACGTATTCGCCGACGGCGACAAGAGCGGTCAACATGATCCCTGCGACCGCAACAAAAACCGTCGGATACGCATAGCCGGGGAATCCGAACGGGCCGTCGAAGCGGACAGCAGTCGCAGCCATTAGGGAGACCGAGACGCCAACAAGATCGAACAGTGTGATGGTCAGTTCGCGACCACGACGACGCATGTGTTCGATAACGGCGCGCAAGGTGATCCCCATGCGCAGCAGACCAAGAAAGATCCGTGACTGACCGTAGTGCTTGCGTGCGAAGATGGCCATTGCCTCGTAGAAGACTCGGACCTCGTTCATCGAACTGCGCTTCGTACTCTCGCCTTTGTAGTGTACGATACTCGTAGAATGGACGTACATGACGCTTCGACCGGTCTGCTTGACTCGGTAGCAGAGGTCAAGATCTTCACCATACATGAAGAACGCCGGATCGAATCCTCCAACCTGCTTGATCACGTCCGTTGGTCCGATCATGAAGGCACCGATCAGCGCGTCGACCTCGTAAGTCTCATCGATCGGACGGAATGTCTGATTGTACTGGGCAAACAGCGGTGAATTCGGAAACATCGATTGCAGACCAAACAGCTTACAGAACGAAGCCCATGGCGTCGGGAATCCGCGACGACACGCAACCTGAAAGGTTCCGTCAGCATTCAGGACCTTACATCCAGCCAGACCGATCATCGGATTGGCATCGAGGTATCGTACCATCACGTCAAGGCTATCCGGCCCGACGATCGTATCGGGATTAAGAAACAGCGTATGCCGCCCGGTGCAGTGCTCGAGTCCGACGTTGTTTCCCCGCCCAAAACCGATATTCTCGTGTAAGGCGATCCAGGTAACGTGCGGAAACAGGGGGCGCAGTTCATCCACGGAACCATCTGTGGAGGCGTTGTCCACGACAACCACCTGCATGGTCGTAGCCGTAGAGTGCGCTTCGAGCGAGCGCAGGCACTGCAGGAGGTAGTCCTTCACGTTGTAATTCACGATCAGGACGGAGACATCGACGGGAGCCGCTGCTCGGGATACGGCTTGGTCCATCCTATCGCTTTCCGAACGAGAGCATGGTGGAGATCTTGAGTTTCCAGACCAAGAAGGCAGCCTCGTACACAATGTTCTTGCTCATCTTCGAGACACCGGCGATCCTATCAACGAAAATGATCGGGATCTCAAGAACGCGCGCCTTGGTGCGCCACGCGCGATAGTTCATTTCAATCTGGAATGCATATCCGTTACTGCGGATCTTGGTCAGGTCGATCTTTCGCAGCACATCGGCTCGGAAACACTTAAAGCCACCGGTTGCGTCGGCAACGGGCATGCCTGTGATGATGCGGGTATAGACATTGGCGAAGTAACTCAGGAGCAATCTGCCCATTGGCCAATTGATCACGTTCACGCCACTGACGTACCGCGAGCCGATGATCAGATCATGGTCAACGATCGCATCGAGGAACCGAGGTAGATCCTTCGGGTCATGCGAGAAGTCCGCATCCATCTGCATGATGATGTCAAAGTCATGGTCAAGACAGTACTTGAAGCCGGCACAGTATGCCGTTCCAAGACCGAGCTTTCCAGAGCGCTCAACAAGATGGATGCGCGCGTCGGTCTGTATGCGTTCGCGAACCAGTCCTGCGGTACCATCCGGTGATCCGTCGTCAATGACCAACACATGCGCTTCAGGAAGAATACCACCAATAGCATCGATCATTCGGATGATGTTCTCGCGCTCATTGTAGGTCGGTATGCAGATGATCGTCTTCACGCTTGTCCATGCCCCTTCATCATGACGAATACAGTGCGGACCAAGATCTCCAGGTCCAGTCGGAATGACATGTTCTCGATGTAAAAGAAGTCATATCGAAGCCGATCGTCGATCGACGTGAATGATTCAGTGTCAGCCTTGTACTTCACCTGCCACCAGCCCGTGATGCCAGGCCTGACGCAGTGCCGCCTGCGATAATACGGATAGGTGACACTAAACTGCTCGACGAAATGCGGCTGTTCCGGCCTTGGACCAACCAGACTCATCTCTCCGCTGAGGACGTTCCAGAACTGTGGCACCTCGTCGATATGCGTCTTTCTGATGAATCGTCCGATCGGTGTCACTCGAGGGTCGTTCGCTGCCGTCCATGAAGGAGCACGTTGATCGTCGACATACATGGACCGGAACTTGTAGATCTTGAACACCCGCCCGTCAAGACCAACACGTGTTTGCGTGTAGAAGACAGGTCCAGCCGATGTCCTAGTCACGATAAGGGCGACAAGGGCCCAAATGGGCAGCCCCACCAGCAGTACCAGTGCCGAAAGAACGATGTCCAACAGTCGCTTCGCTCCCTGCTCCCACGGCCGCATCAACTGCGGGCTAACTTCGATAAGCGGCGACCCATAGATCTGCTGTGTACGTGCCTGTCCCGAGAAGATCTCGTACAGATCCGGAACGATCTTCACGGTGCAGCCATGGTCGGCGCATGTTGCCGTAACTCCCATCAGGTTTGCATGGTCCGGCGCCGTCATGGAAATGAGCACCTGACGAGGCTTCAATTCCCGTAGAACCTCATCAAGACGATCTACTGATCCCAAGACTGGCACACGATTATCGTTCCACTGTTCGGTATCGCCGACTACGACCCCCATGACGTGATATCCCCAGCGTGTTTGCCGATGCAGATCATCAAGGAGTGCGCGCACCTGCAGCGGAGACCCAAAGAGGATCGTGGGTATGCGAATGATGCCCTGACGTCGTAGCAAGCCTTGCGCGTAACGCACAACAAGACGTCCGACGCCCAGTGCCACCGCAAGCATGAGCCAGTACGAGACGATGATCATCCGGGGATTTTCGCGGTAGTAGTCGTTACTCGACATCACGACAACAAAGAACAGTATGGCCGTCCCCACAAACGTCTGCTTGACGATGGTAAAGAACTCATCAAATGGTGACCGGACGTAGTAATCCTTATACAGACCGCCAAACCACAGCACGAGCGTCCAGTACGCGGCAGAGATCAGTCCTACGAAGAGTTCGAAACCTAGATCGAAGCGGACATATCCCGGGATGATCGACTCACGCATCATCTGATAGCCCAGAAATGCTGCGACACAGACAACGAGATCTACGATGAGCTGCAAACGTCGAGGATCGAGCAGCCACGCCATGAGGCGTCCCTGCACCTTCCCTCTCCCTTGCGCTGCAAGCGATAACGGCATCTCGATCTGGTTGGACATGCTGGACATTCAGGCCAAGGTTCGTGGAAACATGGAGCGCACGCGTTGCACATCAGCTGCCCGCACAAGGCCGGCGGCAGCAACCGCCACCACCCAGACCACCACACCACAGACGATGGCAAGGGGGCGTGGCATCACCGCAGGCAGCCACACAGCGGATCCGGCGCAGACGATGGCTGCTCCGACGACTCCGATCACGCCACGCAAAGTTATGGACTGTTCAACGATGCGGTGGAAGTTGAAATAGGCCACTGCTGCGGCACCGACGACGGCAGCAAACTTGGCGGCTATCGCTCCGTAGGATGCATACAGCGGAATCAGCCATAGACCACCGAACACGGTCACAGCGGCGAGAATGGCGGTGATTACGATGTTCTTCCGTTGCGCACCCAAAGCGATGTTGATCTCTTGGATGTAGAAGAGTAGGAACACCGGGAAGGTCATCCATAGAAAGGCGAAAAACTGCCCTTCGTTGTCGGCATACCGTCCCCCACTGATGAAGTCGATGATCCACGGCGTCATCATCGACGCTGTCATCGCAACGCCGATGCCCGCTGCTGCAAGGAGGCGCAGACCTGTCAATGCATAGGAACGACACGAGGCCATATCCTCGGAAGCCAGACGCACCACGACAGGAACGATGGCCATGACGGCCGCGATCGGTATTGTGTTCACGAATGGTGCTAACGATTGATATGCAGCGGCGAAGATGCCGACCTCGACAGGCGTCGAGAACCGCTCAAGCATGAAGGCATCGATCTTATCATGAATATTCACCAGAATGACGGCAAGGATCATCGGCAACGCCTCACGAAACAGCTCGCCGATCATGGTCTTCGAGGCGCGAGATGGACGAAGGTGCTGTCCTTTGTCAAGAACAAGCAGCGCAATGAAGCTGGGCAAGGTCGATACAATGAACGAGCCGATGATCACGCTGATGGAGAGCTGATCCCGCATCAGCCAGATGGCAAGAAGGAACAGCGATCCATCGACGATACTTAGCATACTTACCAGGCCAAACCGCACCTTCATACGAATCGGAGTCTCCAGCGTGTACCGCAGCAGTCCGGCTCGGGTGGAGATCAAGATGTAGATCGCCCACACACCGATGCCAATGATGCCGTGGCCCTGCACGGAAGCAACGATCATGGAAAGCAGTGCTGCGATACCACCCATGACCAGACGGATCACACCGACAGACGTCAGGATCTCTTCGGCCTTCTCGGGCATCTGCGCCATCTTTCGCATGGCTACACTATTGAGTCCCAGATCGCAGAGAATGATCACCAAGAAATCAGCGATGCGGCGATAGGCAAAGAGCTCTCCGTTTTCCTCTTTTGTTAGCGTCGATAGGATGATACGCTGTGCAAGAAAGGCCAGGGTCAGACCAATAACCTGCGACGATAGCATCGAAATGCCACCCGAGACTACCTGGGCTGCCAGCGGTTGCTGCTTGGTCATTGTCCCGTCCCGACTGCCGACGGCTCCCACACGTCCAGCCGCCCACCGCGCATGGCCCGAATAGCGCCGCCAAGGAATGCAAGATTCATCAGGACAATGTATCGGATCACACCAACGACCGGAATACGAAGGCCTGTACGCTCAGCTGCGTGTCCTAGGAAGGCAAGTGCGTACAGAGCAAACTGAGCGTAGAAGAGAAAACCGAACAGGAGCGGCTGTTCAACGAGCATGCATGTGGAAACGAGCAGAACGAGCAAGAATAGCGGGCCCATCCAGCGGATGATACGGTGAGACCATAGAAACCACGACGTCCATCCATATCGAGGGTGAAGTGTCTGGCGCAGCCCCCATAAGCAGCGCATTCCCGATGACGCCGTTCGTACCGTGCGTTGATACTCCTGCGACATCGTATTTGGACGATGCTCGACGACTAGGGCTCTGGGAGCAACGACAATGCGCCTGTCTGCCTTGACCACAGGTAGCACATTCCACCAGTCATCGGCGACACGCCCGTCGGGGATCGTCTCCATGAGCTCGCGTCGAACAGCATACAGCGCTCCACTGGAGACGACCGTCGAGGCAACGTCGGACTCCATAGCGTTGATGCGCTGCTCGAGTCTGCGATAGAGTGCTTCCTGTTGTGTTCCATCATCGGATGTGACACCGGCAGAACGGTCGATCGATCCGATCACGGCACCAACGGAAGCGTCGGCAAACGGTCCGAGCAGTTGACCGATGGATCCAGCTGCCAATCGGCAGTCTGCATCGGTGAAGACGACAATGTCTGCGGTGACTGCAGGCAGGATCGTCCGCAATGCCGCATTCTTGCCACCGCGCCCGCAGCGCCGCACGACGAGTGTAACGGGAGAAAGGTCCTGCTGCATGGACTCTGCAACGTCGGCGGTTCCATCAGTCGAGCCGTCGTCGGCAAGAACGATCGTCAGACGTTCAGGAGCGGACGAGGCGCTCTTGATCGAGCGCAAACAATCAGGAATGATATCGACTTCGTTGTAGGCTGCGATGACGACCGCGATGTCACCAATGTACGGCCCGCTGGCTACAGGATGCCTGAAGATCCGGTGCACCCCCCATAGCAGTAACGGATACAACAGGTGCGGATACAGAACACCGGACACGGCCACGATGGCAAGCACGAGGCCGACGTCAGACAGGGTCATGACTTGATCCGCTCAGTAGCGAAGCAGTGAGTAGATCACACTGATAATTGCCGTTGCGCTCGACGCGATACCTACGATAGCAGCGTATTGCTGAATCTCAAGGCCGGCCGGTACGTCGGGCTTTCGAGGCACATAGACTTCGTCGCCAGGTTCAATGATCGTCTCCTCATCATCCAACCAGACCCGAGACTTCCCTTTCACAACCCTTGCCCTGCCGGGCTTTGCACCCTGGGCAAAACCGCCGGCGCGAGCCACATACCACTCGAGCTTCTTTCCCTTTTCATAGGGAACATAGCCGGGCTGGAGCACCTGGCCGTAAACGTACGTCCGCTCTGGTGCGCGAGGAACCACAATGACGTCGCCTGATTGCAGAACGATATTGCTCTCGGACGATGGGTTGCGTAGTGCCTCGGCAACATCACAGGAGACATAGGGCATACGGAACTGCTCATCAAGTCTGAATCGCAGCGTGTCCTCGACCGTGAGGTCGCTATACAGGAACCGCATCATGTAGTCACTGCTCGTTCGGCGCTGTGATGATGACTGGACGTCAGGACGCACAACATATGCGAGCGCTGCTGATGCCGCTTCCGTGATCCCGCCGGCACGCGCCAGGACGTCCGAGAGTCTCGTCTTGCCGGGCTCGATAATGACGGCACCCTGACGGCTAACTTCACCGCGGACTTCGACAACGCCCTGCCGGGCTTGATCACTTGCATAGGAGCGACGCTCAACGATGACGGCACTGCCGGGATGGATCGGAACATCGTCGCCTACCAGACGAAACTCAGCGTCAACACGTACAGGCAATGTTCCCTCTTCGTCCGGCTGCACAAGGAGAACCCTGTCTAGATCGGCATCAGCCGTAGGGCCACCCGCAGCGGCGAGAAGGACCGACACACCGTCGCCCGGCTTGTACGCAACGAGCGATGGCGTGACGACGGCGCCACCGATGGAGATCGTTGCTGCCCCGGCGTCGTCGAACGGCACCACCACTTCGTCGCCTTCCCGGAGATGTGGGTCATAAATAGCATTACCGGGCAGCATTGCCTTGATAAGATCGACGTTGGTAGTACCTCGACGATGGCGGACGATGATGTTACGGGCTGCAAAGGCGCTGAGCGTCGCCGCACGTCCACGCGTGATCTCATCGACGCGCTGTGTGCCAGAGATCATGGTCTCGGAACGTCCGATCTCCGTTGCACCGGCATCCTTTCGAAGTAGCCAAGGCTGTCGCGTTACGTTCAGACATGTGCTGACGCGCATGGACGCCGGCACGGCATAGGTCCCTGGATACGGAACATTGCCCTTGACGGTAACATAGATCAGTCTAGGCCGACGGAGCGTCACGAAGCATTCGGCATCTTTCGACCGGCGCTTCACAACATCTGTGATGGCCGCGCGCACTTGTGCAAGGGTTTTGTCGGCCACCGTCAGGAGACCATATCGCTCAAGGAGCAATGTATTCTCCGGTGTGACCACGGCGAGTTTCTCGGTGAAGTCAAAGCCGGTGGTTTGATACGCGAGTACGTCTCCTGGACCAACGACGTAGGCATCGGGATCTACAACGTCATCCGTCGGAAACTGCTCTGCCGTCAGGAGTTGCGTCATCGGTGTCTGCATCCGACCGGCAGATGTCAGCTTATCAAGGTCAATTCCCCCGCCTCCCTGCCCCATGGTGATCAAGGGGGCTATGAGGGCCGTTGCGATGATGACGATGAGCCGCGGTGCAAACCCGCGTTGGTGTGAATGCATTCCAAGTCCGATGATGAAAGCAAAGCCGCCCGTGCAACGTCGCAAAACTACAAATATTGCGAGGTGATGATGGCCGCGATTCGGTCAGACGCATGGCCGTCCCACAGCGGCGGGACCACGCCGTTCCGCGTGGCTCCGGTAACAACCTGGTTGATGGCCGTTCGGATACCGTCGACGACGGGCGGCACAAGGACGTTTGTGCCAAGTTCCGTCGTCACGGGTCGTTCCGTTGTCGTCCTTGCCGTAATGCACGGCACCCCAAGCGCCGTGGTCTCTTCCTGAATGCCTCCTGAGTCGGTCAACACAAACCGGCTGTGCTTCATGAGGGCAAGAAAGTCAACATAGCCAACCGGGTCGATCAGCAGGACGTTCGTCGGAAGTCCCCCGGCAAGCCCCCAGGCGGCGATGTTCTTTCGTGTCCGAGGATGCACGGGAAAGACTACCGCACAATGGCGGGATGTTTCAGCAAGAAGGTCGATAAGCATACGAAGCTGCTGCTGATCGTCAACATTACTTGGACGGTGCAGCGTGATCAGCGCGTACGAGGCCGGCTCTAAGCCATGGCGTCGCAAGACGTCAGACTTCTCCGACTTCGGCAGCGCATAGTGCAGCGAGTCGATCATGGTATTACCGACGAAGTGAATCCGATCGGCTGCCACACCTTCGTGAAGGAGGTGCGATCGACCACTCTCTTCGGTGACGAAGAGGTCATCACAGATAGCATCCGTCGCCAGACGATTGATCTCTTCCGGCATCGCCCTGTCAAAGCTCCGCAGGCCTGCCTCGACGTGTGCGGTTCTGATGCCCAGTTTGACGGACGTAAGGGCACAAGCGATCGTACTGTTCACGTCCCCTACAACAATGACGTAGTCGGGCTTGGCTTCTCGGCATACCTGCTCAAAGCCGGTCATGACTTTGGCAGTTTGTTCTGCATGGGAACCCGAGCCGACACCGAGAAAGTATGCCGGCTGCGGCATGTCTAGATCGGCAAAGAAGGAATCACTCATCGCAGCATCGTAGTGCTGCCCAGTATGAACGATCTGGTGGTTCACCGTATCCGCATAAGCCTGAAATGCTCTGTGGATCGGTGCGACCTTCATGAAGTTCGGACGTGCGCCAACGACGGAGAGGATGCGCTTCACTTGCCGTCCCCAAGCAATACGATATTCTTCCGTGAATGCTTGATATTCTTGGTTGCATTCCGCGTATCGATTACAACCTTGGCATGTCGCACGATCATGTCAATGTCAAACGACGTATGGTCCGTGGTGATCACGACGACATCGTGTCGCTCAAGGTAGGTCGGCGTTAGCGTCTTCCGCGACTTCAACACCCGGTCATGGACTCGTACTTCCGGAATGTATGGATCGAAGTAGCTCACATTATCGATGCCATCCTCGATAAGGAGCTCCGCAACGCGGAGTGCCGGCGAATGTCGCAGGTCATCGACGTCACGCTTGAAGGCCATACCCAGCAGCAACACACGAGCCTTGCCCATGGCAACTGGCTGCTTAGCGATCTCGCGCTCGATCATGCCGCGCACGTAGAACGGCATTGACTCGTTGACCTCCGCTGCCAACGTGATAAAGTTCGTTACAAAGTCAACCTCCCGAGCCATCCATGACAGGTAATACGGATCGATCAGAATGCAGTGACCGCCGATTCCCGGGCCCGGATAGAATGGCATGAAACCAAATGGCTTGGTCGATGCCGCCTGTACAACCTCCCAGATGTTCACACCGATACGATCACAGAGCTGTGCAAGCTCGTTAACCAACGCGATGTTCACACTGCGGAATATGTTCTCCAGCAGCTTTTCCATCTCGGCCACGGCAGGAGTGCTCACGGGAACCACTTCCGCAATGATGCGCCGATTCACGGCAATGGCAAGGTCCGTGCAAGCCGACGTTACACCACCAACGACAACGGGTGTATTGTGCGTCGTCCACGTCGTATTCCCCGGATCGATCCGTTCCGGGGAGAATGCCAAAAAGTAGTCCGTACCGCACACCATTCCGGTCCTATCAAGGATCGGTTTCACGTACCGTTCCGTTGTTCCAGGAAAGGTCGTGCTCTTGAGAATGATCAGCTGACCAGGTCGCATGTGCGCAGCGATCTCTGTTGTCGCATGCACGATATGCGAGATGTCGGGATCCTTGTTCGGTGTGAATGGTGTGGGGACGCAGACGTAGATGACATCACAGTCTTTCACTGCCTCAAACGATGTTGTGGCCGACAGCGTACGACTCTTTTTCACACAATCACGTACGACAGCATCGTCGATATCCTGAATGTAATTCTTCCCTGCAGACAGCGACTTGACCTTTGATGACGAGACGTCGATGCCGATCGTCTTGACGCCGTCTCGCGCAAACTCAACCGCAAGGGGAAGGCCTACGTAGCCAAGGCCAACGACACCAACGGTGAACGATCCGTCCAGAATGGATTGCATGAGCTTCTGCTCGGGTTTGCTTACATGGAGACGCGGACGTCCCCGACGGCGCAAGGCCATGAATTACCTCGGTAGGGATGTTGATTCGATCGTATTCAGTCTGTAGGCACCGCTTTTGATGCGGTCACACCAGTCCGTATGCTCGGCATACCAATGGATGGTCTGCTCAAGCGATGTATTCCAGTCATGTTCGGGTCGCCATCCGAGTTCCGTCCGGATCAGCGTTGCGTCCACCGCATAGCGTCTGTCGTGGCCGGGCCTATCGGTAACGTGGTGCAGGAGCGTTTCGTCCTTTCCTACGATCGTAAGGATCTCCCGTGCCACATTAATGTTGTAGCGCTCATTCGCAGGGCCGATGTTATACACTGCCCCCTTTCGTCCGCGCTCATACGCGAGCATGACGCCCGCGCAGTGATCATCAACATGGATCCAATCGCGGATCTGCTTTCCATCACCATAGATGGGAAGGGGCGTTGATGACAGTGCGTTGAGGATCATGACGGGCAGGAACTTTTCAGGGAACTGATACGGCCCGTAGTTATTGGTGCACCGTGTGATGACGGCGTCAACGCCGTGGGTACGCACGAAGGACTGGACAAGCAGGTCGGCCGATGCCTTTGATGCCGAGTATGGCGAGCTCGTGTGGATCGCTGCCGACTCGTCCACTGCCGGCTGGTCGGCGGCCAGATCGCCATACACTTCGTCGGTGGACATCTGCAGGAATCGCAGTCCGTACTCCCGTGCGGCCTCAAGTAGAACGAGCGTCCCCATGACATTGGTCGTAATGAACGGCGCTGCCGAAGTAATGCTACGGTCAACATGAGACTCGGCAGCACAGTTGATGATGCCGCATACATTATGATCGGTGATGATCGACCGGACGATCGTGGCGTCGATGATATCACCGTGTACAACGGTCATCCGTGTACGGTCAACACCATCGAGATTCTCGAGATTGCCGGCATACGTCAGTGCATCCAGCACAACCACATTGTACTCCGTGGTAGCAAGCACACGACGTACAAGATTGCATCCGATGAATCCGGCACCGCCCGTGATAAGGATCGATGATGTTGCCATGAGATTTTCTGCCCGCAAAAACGTAATTCCCCACAAGACAATACCGCAATGGTATGCGGCTCGCAGAGCATTCCCGACGATGTCGGGGAAATAATCGTGTCGAATCTACAAAAATCGGGTCACCCGCCTGCGGGACGGCCGATGAGCCGCATCACGCAGGCTGCAAGGGAGGGCATCGTATCCGAATAGGTGTAGACCGACATGGCAGATGGCAGAGATTCCATGCCGTACGGGCTACCGCATGAGACCACGATGATGGGCTTGCCCGCTGCGATACGCTGCATGACGTCGGGGATCCGTTCATGGCTGGTCATGGACCCGCGATAGGCAACGGCACTTCCGAAAAACGAAAAGATGATAACGGATGCATCTGCCACACCACTTGCCATGGTGTCGCACTCCTCGTCACTGATGCTACCATCGATAAACGCGAAATCGCTATTCCCCTCCGTGGCCTGTGCGAGATAGTTGCACCAGGTGGTTGCGGCGTCGGCCTCACGCTCATCGATCACGGCAAACGCCGCAAATGGCTGCGTTGAACCCAGGGGAAGCAGCGAGGTATCCCCGTTGATACGGATGGCTGCATCGGCAGCCAGCAAGGCCATATGAGCATGCGACGACAGATCGACAGGTGGTTGCTGCTGCTCCGACGGGAGCGGACGAACAAAGCGTCGTGCGACCTCCCATCGACGTTCGGAGTCGTCGAGACGGTCCATACCGATCCGCTCCGATTCCAGAGCATTCGACAGTGCCTCGATAGCCTCGATCGGATCATCGGGGAGCAACAAGACGTCGTTGCCGGCCTCGAATGCGAGTACTGCGGCATCACCGGCGTTGTACGAGGTCGTGATCGCACGCATATCAAGGGCATCGGTCGTCACCAGACCGTCGAAGCCCCATGATGTTCTTACCAGATCGGAAATGACCGTGGGAGAAAGCGATGCAGGACGATCCGGATCCAGGAACGGTACCAGGATGTGCCCCATCATGAGGCTGGCAACTCCGGCATCGATCGCTGCCCTGAAGGGCAGGAACTCCCGCGTCTCGGCGACCTCCCGCGTGATGGCGATCGTAGGCATTGCCATGTGGGAGTCCACGGCCGTATCACCGTGGCCGGGAACGTGCTTTGCACAGGCCATCACCCGCTGCGACTGCGTGCCCCGTACGTAGGCCTCGACATGTCTGGCTACGGTATCTGGCGTTTCGCCAAAGGCACGGGTATTGATGATCGGGTTACTCGGGTCCGAATTGATGTCACATACCGGTGCGAAGTTCCAGAACACGCCCAAAGCCCGGGCCTCTTGGGCGATGGCTGCAGCGACGTGCTCCGTGATGCCTGGGAGTGTCCTTCCTAGAGCCATAGCTCGAGGAAAGGCGATACCACCGTCCAGACGCATCGGCAGGCCGTGCTCGTAGTCAGCCGCAAACAGAAGGCGTCTGCCTCCCCGAGTGCGCAGATCCTCGATCATCCGCGCCGTTTCGTCGAGTCCACCAAGGAAGACGCCGATGCCTCCGACCCCCTCGTCGACAAGACGGTACAGCGCATCACGGTAGGTCGAGTCGTGCCACGAACGCGCGTCGGCACGGGGGATGATCAGGCCGGCAGCCCGGCGGCGGAGTTCAGACATGGACGCAAGATCACATTTTTTTCGATGATCGTTCCGGAGGCTGTAACATCTCCACGCTCTTGACGTCGTTACAAGCCGACACACTCCATCAGTGAACCATGGCCATTGGTATGACACGGCGAGCAACAAGGACGGTTGACGATGAGACGACCGACCTTGAGCTCTATGCACGACTGGCGCGCGACGAGGCAATGGCACGCCAGGCACTGTCGCAGTTATACCGCAGGTATTCCCAGCGCATCTATACCTACTGCCGTAAGGTAACGGGTGACAGTGTGGCGGCCGAGGACCTGTTACAGGAGACCTTTGTTCGGCTGTTCGAGGCCGGTAAGAAGGGTCGCGAACTGGACAACTTCCCCGCCTACCTGATGACGATCGCCCGCAACATGTGTCTTACCCACAGAGCGCGGAATCAGCGAGCCCTTGTTCCCGTCGAAGACTTCCACTTGACGGTTCGAGACGTGCCCTACGAGCAGCAGGAGCTGCTTCAACTCATTCAAGCCTCGCTCGAGCTCCTGCCCGAGGACTATCGAGAGGCGTTCGTGTTGCGTGAATACAACGGACTGACATACCAGGAGATCTCCGAGGTCATCGGCCAGTCCATCGATGTTGTGAAAGTGAGGATCTTCCGAGCAAAGAAGAAACTGCGCGACATCCTTGCCCCCTATCTCAAAGACTTGAACTCTCTATCATAAGCTGCCATGCATTCTCTGCTTCCGTTGACTCCTGAAGAATCGCTCTATGCATTCATGGACGGTGAACTTGACGTCGATCACGAACAAGGACTCTTCGATGCCCTTGCCGGTGATGTCTCGTTGCGCCGCGAAATGAAAGACCTGCTCACGATCCGCAGCGCTGTTCATCGCGACGTGATCGCTCCCCCACCAACGGTCGAAACTCGCATTCTTGCCGGCGCAGGCCTGTTGTCCGCTGGTAGTACCGTTGCCGGCACTGCTGCCGCCAGCGCAACGTCGACGTCCGCTGCGACAGCCGTAGTCGGTTCGCGATTCCCTTGGTCACATCTCGGTGTTGGCCTTTCAGGCATGGTGGCCGGCATCATCCTTGCCATGTTCCTGTTTGACAGTGGCTCTGATGCAACACAACCTGTGTCCCGTGCATCCATCACAGCACCATCAACGCCAACGGATACGCCGCCGGAGAAACCGCAGGTTACACGTACTCCGCCGGCCGCGCAGCAGGCGTCGGCACCCACGATCGTGTATATCTACCGCGACCGTCCCGTTGATGCCGCAACCAGGACGTCCGCGGATGGGCCGGTACTGATACAGACCGCACCGGAAAACGCCGATGATGTAACGGAATCCACGATGATCGAGCGAGCAGAACCACGGCCGATACAACTTGGAATGACGTCTGCCTACACGCCCATGCCTGCGGCCTCCGTGATCCGCGATCAATACCCATCGCCCCTTGCCGATGTCCACGTTCGCATGCGGGCCTTACCGAGCGGTGTGATCAACACGGAACCGATGCCTGCCAGCATTCGACAAACGCTGATGGCAAATCAAGCCTTTGGTGTATCTATCCCCATCGACAGCAGACAACGTATCGGCCTGGAAATGGCCAACGAATCGTTCCGACAGGTCTTTGGCGGTACGGTCGATGAACGCTCCGTGACCTATACACAAACACCAACCCTGTTCTGGCTTGGAGCGACGTATGCCGTACGCCCCTTCGATTCGTTCGTGATACCGGGTCTTCAACCCTTTGCCGAATTGATGCTTGGCAGTGTCATCGATCAGGGACCGATCACGCACGGCACGCTTGGCCTCATCTACCGTCCGGCTGGCCCTATCGCCGTGACGGCCGGGCTCAACGGCTCGGCCATGTTCTACCGCCATGCGTCGAATTGGTACACCAGTACGAAGTGGGGGCTCACCTACGGGATCATGATCGACCTTGGACGTCTACAGTAACATGCAAACCCTACCAGCCATCCTTACCCTGATCCTCATCATTAGCGCGTGCTCGTCACCGCTGGAGCTGGATGTTGACCGCACGCTGTCCTATAACGATGGTCTTGTGCAGCCCAAACGCATGTCGCTGCTGTACTACTATGGCGACAGTGCGTATGAGGCCCTGTACGTTGATACAACGTTCCTATCAACGGTGCTCATCGACACCACCACACGCCCATACAGGGTGACGATTCCGCAGATGAATACGCCGCTCTTCCCGTGTAAGGCTACGGAAGATCAGACTCCACTGGTACGCGGCTTCGGTTTCTCCATTACCAAGCATCCGTGCAACGAACAACTCACAGCAATCACAAACCCGTACACGTATATCAGTGTCGAACTGCTCGATATCAACGGTCAGCGCTCCGATCAGGACTGGACGGTCGGGACACGAGGAACCCGCTTCTACGTTGGGTTACTGGCAAGTCCGGAGAACAGACTAATCAAGGGACGACTAACGATACACGTACCCGATCCGGACCGACCGAGAACACTCACCTATCATGGCGTACTGACGATAGAGTACTAGACCGGATCGATTTAGTCGATGAACCGCGTCGCGGAGCCCTCGAACTCCCTGATCAACGTGCGGTATGAGTCAGGAATTCGCTCGGGACCATGGGACGCCGGATTAAGGTGTACGAGGACGCTCTTTGCCGTGGCAAGGATCACCCCGTCCTCTCGACGGATAACGTGTTCAAATCCGAACGACGAATTCTTGACGAAGCTGATGCGGGTGAAGACCGTATATGCGTCATCAAACTGTGCGGCATGCACGTAGTCGATCTCCGTCTTCACCACCACAAAGCGGTGCTTGGTAACAAAGGACTGACGGTCGATCGGGACTCCCAGATCCCGGAAGTACTCAATGCGAGCAGCCTCGAGCCAGTAGAGATAGATCGCATTGTGCACAATGCTCTGCCTGTCCACATCGTAGGAGCGGACACGACTGTTGAGCTTATGGTTGAAGACGCCGTATCCCTCGATCTCGTTCGGGCCGTGCTGTATGGTGGCTTCGTTGCTCTCTGAGACTGCCATGGTGGTATGCTGTTGGTGACGGCAACAAAACTACGGAAGTGACGACAGTACGTCGTTGACGATATCAGCAGCAGTTACGGCTTCGTCGATACTGATCTGGTGGTAGAACACAACCCGCATTGTACCGGGTTTGATGGGGGCAAGGCGAAGTCCACGATGCGCACACTCATGAACGAACGTACGGTCGTCCACATTGGTCACACGGAACATGACGATGTTAGACTGAACCCGCCACGACTCGAGCGACACACGTTCGTGTCCTGCAATCCGATGGGCAAACGTCAGCGCTTTTTCATGGTCGTGCTTCAGTGTGGGCTCGATCACGTCCAAGGCATACATGGCCGCTGCCGCCAGCACGCCAGACTGACGTAAGCCGCCGCCAAGCATCTTCCTCCAACGCCGCGCTTCGTCGATCATCGTCCGGCTGCCAAGAATAAGCGATCCGACTGGCGCTCCAAGGCCCTTCGAAAGACAGACACTCATGGTGTCGAAGAGTCGGCCGTATTCAGCGTAGGCTGTTCCTGTTGCAGCAGCAGCATTCCATATCCGGGCACCATCGCAGTGCAACGGCAGCTGCAGATCATCGCACAGTGCACGCAATGCCGTGATCTGCGTTGTGGACATGACCGTGCCGCCGTGACGGTTGTGGGTGTTCTCGACGGCCACCAGCGACGTGCGCGGATAGTAGTAGGCCGAGGGGCGTACCGCGTCCCTGACAGCAGCAATGGGTAACGCTCCGTCTTCCGTACGTATCGGATGGATCTGTGCCCGGGCGATCACACTGGCGGCAGCATTCTCGTAATGGAATATATGCGCATCGGCATCCGCAATGATCTCGTCGCCCGTCCGCGTATGCAGGGCCAAACAGATCTGATTGCCCATGGTTCCGGACGGAACAAAGAGTGCTGCTTCCTTATCGAACAACGACGCTACACGTTCTTGCAGCGCGTTGATCGTGGGGTCCTCAGCATAAATGTCATCGCCGACGGCAGCACGGGCCATCGACTCGCGCATACCCTCGTCAGGCACGGTCAGTGTATCACTTCGAAGATCGATCATGGACGAAGATACCGCACCTGCCGTATGTTCGCACACGGTCAAGTACGGAACACGCAACGACGGAACCTCAGCTTTATGGATCTCGATCCCAGAACGAATCCCGCCCGATCTTCACACGGCCAACTGGGCGCGGCCCATACCTATCCCCTGCAATCATGGGGCGCTGTGATGCGCGACCGCGAGGAACGCTACGGCGAAAAGCCGTGGATGCGCTATATCGATGACCAGGGCACAACGCATACATGGTCATACGCCATCTTCGTCGATGTTGCCAGGCGCATCGCTTCCATGCTTGTCGCCAACGGCGTTCAACCCGGTGATCGCGTGATTGTCGCCGGCCACAACCATCCGGATACCATCCTGCAGTACTTCGCCTGCTGGTCTGTTGGTGCATGCGCCGTGCCGTTAAACATGACGGAAGACGATCAACGTTTGGCCTATATCCTGGCGGACTCCGGTGCAGCCGTCGTCTTCGCACGATCTGACTACGCAGAGCGCGTCCGTAGTCTGGCAGCACCTCTGTGTTCCATCATCGAAGTCGACACGGATACGGCCGACCCTGCGTTTTACCGTGAGGTGCGACGCCACGAGCCGATCGACCTTTCGTTGTACGATCAGGACATGCGCTTCGCCGACTGTCTGATTGTGTACACCAGCGGGACCACGGGTAATCCCAAGGGTGTCGTGCTCGTACAGCAGAACCTATTTGCCGACGGATACGATATCGCTGCATGGCATGGCATTGACGAGGCGACCCGGATGATGTGCGTTTTGCCCATTCACCACGTCAACGGTACGATCGTCACCCACGTCACACCCTTTCTTGCTGGTGCCTCCGTTGTACTGCACCGGAAGTTCCGTACCGACAGGTTCTTTGCCTCGATCCGCGCCGAAGGCGTCCATATCGTAAGCGTCGTGCCTACCCTGCTGGCCTTCCTGCTCGAAGCAGGTGCTGACGCCGTTGGCGTCGTCGAAGGAGGCTTTCGCCATATCATCTGTGGTGCCGGGCCGCTTACGGTTGATCTTGCAACGAACTTCGAGACGAACTACGGGCTACCCATTCTCCATGGCTATGGCTTGTCAGAGACCACATGCTATTCCTGTTTTCTACCCGTTGACATATCGTGGGACGAGCATCGCCAGTGGATGTCGGCACACGGATTTCCAAGCATCGGCATCGCCATTCCATGTAACGAGATGGCCATTCATGATGCACAGGGATGTGCCGTGGCTGACGGCGAACGCGGCGAGATCGTCATTCGCGGCCCCAATGTGATGCGTGAGTATGCAGGCAATCTCACGGCGAACGCCGACGCGTTCACATATGGCTGGTTCCGCAGCGGCGACGAAGGATTCCGTCTTGCCGATACCGTAGGACGTCATTTCTACTTTATCACCGGGCGCATCAAAGAGCTGATCATCCGCGGAGGCGTGAACATCGCCCCACTAGAACTTGACGAGGTGATCTGCTCGGCACCGGGTGTAAAAGCCGGCATCGCCGTGGGATTCGAGAATGACATGTACGGCGAAGAGATCGGCGCACTCGTCGTCAGCGAGCATGGTGGAGTGTCGGAGGAGGACGTACTCGCGCACTGCCGCATGCTTCTACCCCACCATAAGTGCCCCAAGGTGGTCCTGTTTGCGCAGGAGCTCCCGGTCACGTCAACCGGCAAGTATCAGCGAAACAAGGTGAAGCACCTCTTCGCTGCATACCAAGCCATGCAGTTCAAGAAGTAAGACCTATCGGATATCGCGGGCCTTGATCCCCGGTCTGGGCATGTAGAAGGTGGCCTGACGGAGGACAGCCGGCTCTGCCGGCGCAACGGATCCCAACGGATAGGTTGACGACATGACGTAGCCACGTCGGACGGCCTGCAAGGTGCCACGGGCGTTAACGATCTCAGGATTCGTGTATGCCAGCTCGTCCAGTTCTACATCGGTAAGGGCAGCGGTGTCCGTGCCCTCGTAGAAGTGGATCAGCAGTGTGCGCTGTCGTGCTACGGCAAAGGCAGACTGCTGGGCTGCCTGGGCAGCGATCTCGGCTCCGACCCGAACGATCTTTGATGTGTCGTAGGCCTCAACCTTGACGAAGTAGGCGGCCGCAGTGCGATCACCGCTCGCGTCGATGAACGAGTCTTTAACCTCGTAAAAACCATCGATCGACGTAGCCTGCCACCGTACGTACACGAAGAGCGCTGCGACGGTCAGGCCGGCTGCGAGGAGGGCGGCGACGAACCACTTCGAACTTGCTGAGATACTCATGGTAGAACCGAGAGGAACGATGGCAGATGCTGAGCGTCGAACAGTTTGGCAAAGCACCACATCGTCAGAGCCATACTGAAGGGAATGCTCAGATTATCGTCAACATGTAGGCGGACCGAAGCGGCCTCGACAAGGGTACATACGGCTGCTCCGGCAAGTCCGGCAGCAAGGTACGTCCAAGGCAGGGCAAAACTGGTACCGTAGGCAAGCACGATCATCACGGCAATGCCAAAAAAGACGGACGATCCCAGGACGCTCTTGTCAAGAAATCGGCGGCGCCCCCACTTCCTACCGATCAACGCGGCAAAGGTGTCGGAGAGAATGAGCGTCGTGAACGACGTCACGGCCAGGATCTTTGGCGTCAGTGCAATGATGAGCGTTGCCGCGATCAGTACCCACGAAGCACCATTCAGCAACATACGCTGCTCGTCGCGCTCATGACCGCGTAGCATACCTCCGACCAGACCCATCATCAGCGTTCTTGTGGGGCCGTGACGGTACATTAACACATTGAGCACCAGGGCGACCAGCGTAAGCGGTACAAGCACCTGCAATGCCGTTGCCCGATCAACATGCAGATAGATCAACGGGATCGAAAGCGACGAAAGATGGATCCCCTTTCGAGCAAGTTCTTGTGTGTAGGGTATTTGGCGTCGATCAGTCATAGTTTTGCATCATGGATCCACGGCAGGCAACCATTCACGTCACGGCCCATGCGAAGCTTAATCTCGGCCTCGAGATCCTCCGTAAGCGCCCCGACGGCTATCACGATATTCGCTCCGTCTTTGCTACCATCAGCGTTGCAGACGGCATTTCGGTCTCGCCTTCCAGCACGATCGAGCTGGAGTGCATCCCCGAAATGACGGACAAACCTGAACAGAATCTGGCGTTCAAAGCAGCCAAGGCGATTCTCGCCCATCCGTCGGCCACAGGCCGCGGAGCAAAGATAACGTTACGGAAACGTATCCCCGCGGGTGGGGGGCTGGGAGGTGGTTCATCCGATGCCGCCGCCGTCCTTACGGCCATTCGTTCACTCTATGACCTGCCTATCAGCTCCGAGGAACTTCATGCCCTCGCTGCCTCAATCGGCAGCGACGTTCCGTTCTTTTTGACCGGTGGTACAGCGCTGGTTGAAGGTCGTGGCGAGATCGTAACTCCCGTTGATATCCACATCCCCTACGACGTGGTCGTCGTTTTTCCACACATTCATGTGGATACTGCCAAGGCTTACCAAATGATCCGTCCCCATGAACGTGGCTCTTCGGAAACACTGCTCGAAGCCGTTGCAACAATTGATCGATCAAGTACGCACGTCATAAACGACTTTGAGCAAGCAGTTTTTCCTAAGTACACTATTTTACAACATGTTAAAGATGTACTGCTAAACCATGGAGCTCTATATGCCTCGATGAGTGGCAGTGGATCTACCATGTTTGGATTATTCACATCTGTGGATACCTTTGCAGAGCTACGCAGTGCACTTCCGCAGATGGACGTGCTGCGTTGTACGTTCACGTCCGCACAACCACGTTCCAACACGCCATGAACATCCTCCTCGCTGCAGCCGAAGTGAGTCCGTTCGCCAAGGTCGGCGGTCTTGCCGACATGTCGGCAGCACTGCCTAAGGCATGGAAGGCCCAAGGACATACGGTGATCGTCGTTCTTCCGCTCTATGCCACGATCGACACGGAGCGTTACGGTATTCGTAAGCTCCCTATGCTGGTCGATGTACCCTTTGGTTCCTGGACTGAGTATGCAACCGTTTGGGAGGGGCGCTTGCCTGACTCTGACGTACCGGTGTACTTTGTGGCCTCCGCAGATTACTTTGATCGTCCTGGCATCTACGGCTATCACGAGGGCTTTCATGACAATGATAGGCGCTTCATCTTTCTAAGCAGAGCAGCGTTTGAAGTCGCTCGCGCCCTTGGGGTTAAGCCAGACGTGGTCCATGCGCACGACTACCACACAGCCCCAATGATGCCGATGCTGAAGGTCCATTACAGGAACGACCCATTCTTTGATACGACAGCCGGTGTCTTCACCATTCACAACATGGCCTATCAGGGTATGTTCGACCCGGCCAGAGCAATGGAGTTCTGTGGGTTTAGCCCAGAGGCATGCTATCCCGGTAGCTGGTACGAGCATCAGGGTGCCTTCAACGCCATGAAAAGCGGCATCATGTTCGCCGATAAAATCACAACGGTAAGTCCGACGTATGCAGAAGAGATACGCTGGACTCCGGAAGGCCACGGCATGCAGTCAGCACTGCAAGCCCGCGGTGGCGACCTGATCGGTGTCCTGAACGGCATCGATAGGGACGAGTGGGACCCAACAACGGATACGTATATCCCAATGCGATACACTGCCCAGCATCTTGATCGAAAAGAAGTGAACAAGCTGGCCCTCCTTCGAAGCTTCGGTCTTTCCGATGAACTGTCTACCGAAGATCTCCCCGTTATCGGTATGGTGACGCGACTGACCGAGCAGAAGGGCATCGTCCTGATCACACAGGTCATCGAACATTACCTCGCCAATGGATCGTGCAGATTTGTTTTGCTGGGCTCCGGTGAACAGCGCTTTGAAAACTACTTTTGCGACCTTGCGTATCGATATCCAAATCATGCACTTATACGAACGGGCTACGACTCAGCCTTATCACATACGATTCAAGCCGGTTCAGACTTTTACCTTATGCCCTCAAAGTTTGAGCCATGTGGACTCACACAGATGTTTGCCCTGACGTACGGTACGGTTCCGATCGTCCGATCGACGGGCGGACTGGCAGACACCGTTCAGCAGTACGATCCAATAACGTTCAGCGGTAACGGCTTTACATTTCAACGGTTTCACGCTGATGACCTGAGCAACGCCATAGAGCTTGCTCTGCGCACATACAAGCGGGATCCACACTGGACAAGCCTGCGCGTGAACGCCATGGCTCGCGACTTCTCTATCGCCGAGGCAGCACGGCGATATGTGGATATTTTTGGCTGGGCTCAGAACGCTCGCCGCTAGCGCAAGCCGTTTACGCTTTCGGCTGAAACCCTACGATGACTTCCAGCCCGGCTGTGCCCGGAAACAGGTCAACAGGAATCATCGATGAGACGGCATAGCCGGCAGCCTTCCATTCGCCGATGCTTCGGCGGATCTCATCGGGACCGCAGAAGACGTGGACGACTTGGCGGGGCTTGAGTCCGGCCACTGCCGTAATGACGTTGGGATCTGTACCCGACCGTGGTGGATCAAGGATCACAACGTCGGCATGGTCCACGACCTTTGCAAGGTTTGCCGGGTTGACCGGCAAGGCGATGGCACGAACAGTTCCGCCAGCCCTGCGAATGTTGTACCGGGCATTATCGACCGTAGTCTCGTCGGCATCCATCGTCACCACAGCCTGCACGTCCTTCGCCATGGCAGCACCAAATAGACCGTAGCCGCCATACAGGTCTGCCAGCACATCGGTCGGACGCAGCTGCGCCGTTTCGCGGACGGTCTTCACAAGCGTCGGCACCATCGCCAGATTCACCTGCGAAAACGAGAAGACTCCCACCTGATACGTCACGTCGTCAAGCGTCTGACGCCAGACGCGCTCACCGCTGATCTTCTTCTCGGCCATACCCCGAAGGGGTCTGTCCGTGTCAAGGTAGTAGCGACTGCCCTTCGGATCGACGTACAGCCAGGCCGACGTCACTTCAGGGACGTCACGTTGGACCGACTTGACCCACGACCGGGCCGCCCGGATGATGTCCGCCGAAACCTCCATGATGTTCAGGATCAGCACAAACTGATCATACGTGCCACGGACGATAACGTGATTCAGTACCTCGGCGAGCGGGTCACGGCGCACATCCAGTTGCTTCGCAATGCGGGCATACACACGCAGGTGCGCAGGTGGCTCCAGTGACGAAGCCGAGGCTGATTCGTGCATATCACCGTGTACAAGGCGCATGCCGCCACGACGATCTCTCCAGACACGCCGTCGTGACGTTGTTCGATACTCGCGAGGCTTCACGGATCGAACCAAGGGTTGCAAGGCCTCGCGCGGTGCAAGCAGTTTCAAATATCCCGCCACGACGTCGCGCTTGACGGCGTACTCGGCATCATAGGCTACATGAGCCAGCATCGCCGGTCCGTCATGTGGAGCAAGACCGGCCTTGCGGGCCGCTGCTCGGAGTTGTTCTTCAAAGAGTGGCGTCACGTCGTTTCAGGACAAGAATGGATGTATCGTCGTCGAGTGGACGACCGTTCGTAAACGTCTCGAGTGTTTCCGTGAGGGCAGCAACGATGTCGGCTGCCGGCCTGCGTGCGTGAGCGCGGACGATGTTGGCCGCCGCCTCGACACCGAATTCGTTCTGACCGGCATCTCTGGCCTCGGTCACTCCGTCGGTGTACAACAACAGGACGTCATCTGGTGCCATAGACACGGTGCCCATCTGATATGGCTTTGGACTCGGAATCACACCGGCCAGGATACCGCCAACGTTCAGCGGCGTAACATCCTTGCCCCCAATCACAAGCGGCGGATTATGGCCCAGATTGACGTAGTCAAGGCTGTGCGCGGATCGATCCAAGATGGCAATGAACATCGTCACAAAGACATCCGGCTCAGTATTGTCACACAGCAAGCTATTGATGCGGTCGGCAATGGACGGTAGCGGCGTTCCAATCGTGGCCAGGACGTTCAGGGCGGCCTGGACATTGGCCATCACCAGAGCAGCCGGCACACCCTTTCCGGACACGTCTGCAATCGCGAACAGCGTCCGATGGTCGTCAAGGGTGATGACGTCATAATAATCACCCGACACCTGTTTTGATGGCAACGTGGATGCAGCGATATCATAATCAGGAATCGTGGGCAACGCAAGGGGCAGAAGGCCGCGCTGAATGGTGGCGGCGATGGCGAGCTCGCTCTCAAGACGCTGGCGCTCAAGCTCACGCGTGATGGCCCGATCCTGTTCGATGGCCGCCAAGGCCGTGTTACCGAGGGACTCCACGAAGGAGAGTTCTTCGTCGGTAAAGCGTGCTCCGCTAAGCTTTGCCGTCACGGCAATGGCCCCCTTATGATCACCATGGATCGTCAGCGGTGCTACGGCAGCAACGTTGGCGTCCAGAAACGCCGTCCGCACGCCGTCATCGCTGATGTCTTCCGTCCGCATCACCGTGCGCCACTCCACGGCATGGGGCGCCAATGCCTCTAAGGCCGACGCCTCCTGCCGATTCACGACCACGGTCCGTCCGTTAATGGGCTCGCGGACATACATCGCATAGCAACTCAGCATCAGCTGGCCCATGAGTCGATACGACAGGGTTCGTAGGATGGAGTCCACATCGGTCATGCCAGAGAAATCTCGGGCACTTTCGAACAGCGTGGTCACGAGCAAATTCTGTCGTTGCAGCTCCTGCGTCGTAGCAAGCAGTGACCGCACCATTTGCGCGTTATGCAACGCAGTGGTGGTTATGGAACGAACCAGTCGCATGTACGTGATCACGTCGTCGGAGTCGTCTGAACCGTCAAGGGTCGGACCAAAGCACAGGATTGACGCGACCTGCCCATGAACAACGAGCGGCACCAGCCAGCGGATCCCAGCAGCATAGAGCTCACGCGTTTCATCGTCAGGCGATGCGAACCGAAGTTCCTCGCACTCCACGTGGCCAAACCGGGCAGGTGCCATCCCCTTGGCATGGGTCACGAAGAACCGACCACCGTCCGGCTGCAGCACGCATGCGCGCAGGATCTTGAGCTTTCCCATCACGGAAAGCACAGCGGCGTTGACGATGCGTTCCTCGGAGTCGGATTCAGCCAATCTCGAGCTAAGGTCAAGGAGAGAGGACAGCTGCATGGATACCGCCTGCGGACGAACGGTTCCTGATAAGAGATCGGCCATGGTCCGAATATACGATGCGGATACTGCGGGCTTGAAAAACCGTAATTTTACGGCCCCGTTCATGCTGCCTACGGAATCCGATGACCACTTCAAGACTTCTTTGTTTCGTCATGATCTCGATCGTGTCCACCGTGGGCGTTTTGGCCCAGGGTGTGACAACGGGATCGCTCGGCGGACGCGTCCAGCGCAAGGACAACGGTAAGACCATTCCGCTCTCCGGCGCTACGGTGAAAGCTGTGCATGTACCTACCGGTGCAACCTATGGCGCGATCGTTCGCTCAAACGGTGCGTACACCATCAAGGGCATGCGAACCGGTGGCCCGTACACGGTAACCGCCTCCTTCATCGGCTATCAATCGCAGAGCCGCACGGGCATCACGATCAGACTTGGCGAAACATCAACGACAGACTTCGTGCTCGAGGAGTCCTCGACAACCACACAGGACGTCGTTGTGAAAGCCACGCAGGATCCGGCCTTCGATCGCTCGAAAACGGGATCGGGCACGGTGGTCACCGATCAGATGATCCAGGCTGCACCGACGATCAATCGCAGTATCTCCGACGTGGCAAGGTTAAATCCATACGCCAACCAGGTTCAGACGGCCGGTAGCGACGGCCTGCAGGGTGTGTCCATCGGCGGTGTCAATTCACGGTTCAACAACTTCCAAGTCGACGGTGCGGTTGCCAACGACCTGTTCGCGCTATCGACGGCCGGAACGGCCGGAGGTCAGGCCAATGCCAATCCGATCTCGCTCGATGCGATCGAAGAACTCAAGGTGAACGTCTCGCCATACGATATCCGCCAGAGCGGCTTCACCGGCGGCCTGATTAATGCAGTCACGCGTGGTGGCACCAATACGTGGACTGGGTCGGCATTCATGTACGGTCGTAACCAGGATTTCGTCGGAGCCAGCCCCGATGCAAACCGTCGCCCCTTTGATGAGTTTTCCGATCTGCAGCTTGGTGGACGCATCGGTGGACCGATCCTCGAAAACAAGGTGCTGTTTCATCTGACGGCCGAAACCCGACAGCGCCGGACTCCGATTGAAGTCGGGCTTAACGACCCCAACGCCTTGAATAACTTCCCTGCCTCGTCCTCCGTAATGGATGAGATCATTCGCGTTGCTCGGGATCGTTGGAACTACGATGCCGGCGCATGGGATCCGTTCATTGTGCGGAATAACACCGTCAACCTGATCGGCCGAATCGACTGGAATATCAGCGAGCATCACAAGGTCCAGATTCGACACAACTTCACGTATGCCTTGCAGGACCGTAACGTGCAACGCACGGCGGTGAACTTCTCGCTCAGCAGTCAGGGTAACGAGTTTACGAGCATCAACAATCAGACGGTCATGCAGTGGAACGGCATTCTCTCTGATGACCTCTCAAACGAGCTCCGCGTTTCCTTCACACGTACAAACGATGAGCGAGTGCTCGGCGAAGACCCCTTCCCGCAGGTTCGCGTTCAGGTGGCTTCGGGTGTTAACGTCGTGCTCGGTCCCGAGCGTTCGTCACAGGCCAATGCCCTCGATCAAACACAGCTTGCCATCACGGATGACCTGACGTGGTTCGTGGGCGACCACAACATCACGATTGGTACACATAATGAGTTCAACTGGTTTAACAATTTGTTCATCCAGGACTATTACGGATCCTATCAGTTTCCTAGCATCGATGCGTTCCGGGACGGCACACCCAACCAATATCAAGTGTCGTGGGCTAACGAATCCGTCACCGGTGGCGAACAGCGCCCCCGCACCACCTGGAGCATGATGCAGGTTGGTCTGTACCTCATGGACGAGTGGCAGGTGAACGATGATCTTCGTCTCGTCGGCGGTTTCCGCGTCGATGCACCGATCTTCACGACTACGCCCTACGAGAATCCTGTCTTTGCAGCGCGCTTCCCCGGCAGGTCTACCAGCGAGGTACCGCAATTGGCCTTGCTCTATTCGCCGCGCCTTGGCTTCAATTGGGATGTGTCCGGCGACCGTACAACGCAGCTGCGAGGCGGCACGGGCCTGTTCACCGGCCGCGTAGCAGCCGTGTGGCTATCGAATCAATATGGCAACACCGGCATGGACGTCTTCCGTGCTGCCATTGGCGGCAACAATTCGCAGAATGTGATCATCGGCGCAGACGGTAATCCTATCGAGTTTGACCTGCGTAGCGACCGAACGCCGAGACCGGGTGATTCGACCTTCCCGGGCTCGATCTCGACGTCGGCCATTAACATCACCGATCAGAACTTCCGGATGCCGCAGGTATGGCGGAGCACGCTTGGCATCGACCAGCGTTTGGCAGACGGCCTTACGCTTTCTATCGAGGGCATGTACGGTGCATTCCTGAACACCGTAGACTACGCCAACATCAACCTCAAGCCCTCGGGCATCGGCGTCTCCCCAATCGACGGTCGTCCAATGTATGCCGGTGAGAATGGCGACTCCCTTGTAGCCCGCGAGTTCACACAGGTGCTGTTGTTGCGCAGTCGTAACGAAGGCTATCAGTATTCCGTTTCGGGGTCGATCAACCTGGCTGACAACAATCGCTGGCTGCCCGGTCTCTCGGCCATGCTAACGTATACCTATGGTCACACGTACGATCTGAATAGCGGTCAAGCAGCAACGGCCATCTCGCAGTGGAATGGCACGGACGCCATCGACCCGAACAATGCCACGATAGGTAGGTCCAACTTTGATGTGCCCCATCGAGTGGTCTTCAACGCCAGCTATCGTCACGTTTGGGCTCCGGGATACACAACGACGGTCACGCTGTTCTATGCCGGTTCTAGCGGCCGCCCTTTCTCACTATCCTACATTCAGGACTACAACGGCGACAATGCCTTAGGGGGCAATGATCTGATCTACGTGCCACGTGCCGAAGACTACAACTCGAAGGTCGTCATCGTTCCACCGTCAGGAACGGACCTGCGAACGCCGGACCAAGTGTGGACGCAGATCATGGATCTGATCGACAGCAATCCAGTGCTGAAGGAGTATCAGGGACAGATCCTCCCGCGCAATGCGCTTCGTGAACCATGGGTTCACCAGCTCGACCTGCGTTTCTTGCAACGCATCCCTACAACGCGAAAGCAGTCACTTGAGATTTCGCTCGACATTCAAAATCTACTCAACCTTCTCAATGCAGAATGGGGCCTGCAGCGGTTCGTGAACTTCCAGAGCTTCAACCTGTTTGGTCTTGGGCTTGTTGGCGGTAAGCCGTTCGACGAGCAAGGACGACTGCGTATGACGTACACAGAACCGGTTACAAACGGCAGACCCGGCATCTACTTTACCGACAACTTCTTCTCACGGTGGCGCATGCAGCTTGGTGTGCGATACAATTTCTAAGGTGCCGTATGAAGAACACAGCCATCATCCTGTTCCTGGTACTAACCCTTGTCGGTTGCAATGAATCCGTCCTGGAATTCCCTGTGCCGTTACCGGCACGCGTTCGTGTTGTGAACACATCACGCGATGCCGACACCCTTAGCGTCATTATTGATTCGACCACGTCACTCAAGGTGGCTCGTGGTACCGTCAGCGATATCACCGAGGTAGGTGCGGGACGTCCAATCACGTTTCTGGTGACCTATCGCGATGTGCTGATCGGCCGAGATACGGCTAGGTACACGTTGGGCGCTAAGGGATCCATCGTCCTCTTCGCCCGTGGTTCCAAGAATAAGCTTGTGTCGTTCAACAGCCCCGTGCAGGACACGGCGCTTGCAGTCGACGAGCCCAATGCCTTCGTCAAGTTCACGAACGCTAGTGAGTATGACTTTGTCGAGGCCGGCGGTCTGGTCGAGGTCTTCACGGGCACCGGTGACAAGGTCTTTAAGGAACAGTATCCGCCCGACATCACCTCGCCACGCTGGTCTCGCATAGCGCCGGGCACATATACGTTCATTCTTCGTGAGGCTGGTACGACACGCGAACTGGCACGGCTCGACAATGTTCTGCTCAAAGCCGGTGCATCGTACATGCTCTTCAGCTACGACCGAAATCCTCCGACACTTGACGATATTGGACTGGCCATTTTCTAACGACACACCACACAGGATCCTTTCAATGTCCATTCGAATTCTTTCTGCAGCGATCGTTGCGCTAGCGGCACCGATCATGCTCTCGGCTCAGGAGCCGACGCCGCTGGCAACGGCCCGCCAGCAGGCCTTTGGAACCAAGGTCACAAAGGTCGCAGGTCGAATCACGGCCGGTGCATCGCTCTTCCGTAACACGGCATTCCTGCAGGATGCCTCTGCCGGCATCGCCGTCTTCAACCGCTCGTTCCGTGAGGGTGTCCGTGTTGGAGACAGCGTGGTCCTCGAGAACGCTAACCTGACGGAGTTCGGCCAGACAAGCGGACAGCCCGGAACGGGTATCACCCAGCTTACGGGTGATTCGATCCGCTTCACGGTCATTCCCGTCGAGCGTCGCGAACCGCAGCCACGCACCGTGGCAATCCCCCGTGTGTCGGGCCCGTCCGGCGAAGAGTACGAAGGACAACTCGTACGTCTGCGCAACGTCCGATTCGTCCAGCAGGGCCTCTTCCAGGGCGAGACCACGTATCAGATCGTTGATGCCTTTGGTAACGACGTTGATATACGTCTTGACGGCGGCACAGAGATCGCCATCAATAACCTTACGATCCCTACGGGTGAGATCGACCTGATCGGCCTTGTTGGACAGTTCCGTGGCAACTACCAGATCCAGCCGCGGTTCGCCACGGACATCGGTCTGCCGCCGCTCGAAAAGGATACAGTCTCCCGCGCAAACACGCTCGACCTCACCACGTGGAATCTCGAATGGCTCGGCTTCCCGGACACCACACGCGGCCCAAGTGACAAGGACCGTCAGTTTCGAAGCATCCGCCAGGTCATGGACAGCATTCGCGCCGACCTGTACGGTGTGCAGGAAGTCCTGAGCAACGAAGCACTCCTCCGTATCTCGGACTCTCTGACTGGCTCCTACAAGTCCGCATTTGCCGCCGACGTTCCGTCTGAGCAGAAAATGGGCTGGATCTACAACAGCGACGTCGTCACGCCGGTCTCGACCGGTCTTGCCGTTTGCGGTGCCGGCGACGCCTGGGCCGGCGGACGTTTCCCGTTCCGTATGACCTTCGACACTAAGGTCGGCAGCGAGACCGTTCGCATGGTTGCCTTCGTCATCCACGCCAAGGCCTCGACCGATACGGTCAACCCTAAAAACGATTATGATCGACGCAAGAATGACGGTGAGGTCTTCTACAACTACCTCACAGAGTTTTACAAAGACTCGAACGTCATCATTATCGGCGACTTCAACGATGACATGACGACGTCGGTGATCGATTCCACACTCGTCACGCCGTGGACGGCCTTCACCACGGACAAGGCCAACTACAACGTTCTTACGCTGCCCCTGAGCGAGCGCGGCCTTGTTTCGTACATCGGCTTCAACCGTTCATTCCTCGACCATATCGTTGTCTCGAACGAAGTCACCCCCTTCGTCCACCGCACCTACATCGAAGCGCCTCAGGCCTACATGTCGTCGTACGGCAGCACGGTCTCTGACCACCTTCCCGTCACCGTCCGCCTGCGCACGAATAGCACGATCAGCAGCGTCAACGAAGACGAAACTTCGTTCAGCGGCAGCCTTCGCCTTTCACCCAACCCCATGACATCAGGGGGTGTTGCGGAACTGTCGATCACCGCTCCAGGACACGTTCGCGCCGACATCCTCGATATGATGGGGCGCACGGTTTCCGTCCTCACCGACGAACATGCCGCTGCGTCAACCCGCATCCTGCCTATCGACGCTTCCTCGCTCTCGGCCGGAGCTTACATGCTCCGCGTGAGCATCAACGGAGCAACAACAACCTCGCGCTTCGTTGTGAACCGCTAATCGTTCTCAGCACCATAGGCGCTAGCACACAGCCCACGCATCTGCGTGGGCTGTGTTGTTTTGGACCGTTCCACCTCTCGCTTTTTCGCCCCCGGATGAATCCGGAGGTTATGTTCTTGATGTGTTCGGGGGCGTTGCGGTATCACCTTTTCACCTTTTCGCCTTCCTACGCCATGACCGCGGCAGCGATGAGCACAATGGCTGCGGTTTCTGTGCGAAGGCGGTTATCACCGATACGCCACATCACGGGGTTGCGCGTTGCGATGTGCGCCTGCTCTTCGGATGCGAAGCCACCCTCGGGACCAACAAGAATCAGAGCGGGGACGCTGCAGGAGCTTGGTGTGGACCCGTACTGGTCACCGACGATGACCGTCGCATCAGGGAAGGTATCGAGACAGGTGTGCACGCTGATCGGACCTATGAGTTCGGGCATCCAGGCTCTGCCAGACTGTATCATGGCCGCCTCTGCCTTCTGCAGGAGACGCTCCATACGGATGGTATGACGCTGCGAGCGCTGACAGTCGAGCAGCACAATGCGACGCACACCGAGCTCCGTGCACTTCTCGATGGCAAACTCCATGCGGTCTCGATTGTCGAGCACGCCGATAGCAATGGTCAGATCGACCGGCGGAGCCACGTCCTCGACCAGGCGAACGCTAACGACACACGTCGTGCGAGTGGCCGTAACCACGCGGCCCTCAGCCCGGCCGCCTCGACCGTCCAATAAACCAACAGCTTCACCCTCGCGCAAGCGCAAGGCAAGGGCATGCCGGAGTGTGTCGCCCGTGAGCGTCAGCGGTAATCCCGCCTTCGGTGTGTGGTCAATTCGCAGCCAGTCCATGCCCCCAAAATGCCGTATTTTTCCGAGGAATTCAGTACTACCGCACATACCTCCATGACATACGAATGCATAGAATGCTACACGCCGCAACCCGGTGTTGGAGCGATTCGCCTTAACCGACCCGCCGTGCTGAACGCGCTCAGCCTGCGTACCATGATCGAACTCGTGCACGCCTTTGAGACGTTCGATGCCGATGCTGGCGTGCGCTGCATCGTGCTACACGGAAATGATAGGGCCTTCGCTGCAGGAGCCGACATCACGGAGATGTCCGACGCCGATGCCGTGACCATGCTCGAGCGCGATCAGTTTGCACGATGGGAACGGATCCGGCAGACGAAGACCCCGATCATTGCCGCCGTAAGCGGCTTTGCCCTGGGTGGAGGCTGCGAACTGGCCATGCTATGCGATATGATCGTGGCTTCAGAGACGGCACAATTCGGACAACCCGAGATCAACATCGGCGCCATGCCCGGAGCCGGTGGCACCCAGCGCCTTACGCGCGCCGTTGGTAAGGCACTGGCCATGGAAATCGTACTCACGGGGCGCATGATCTCTGCCCAGCAGGCTTATCAGGCAGGCCTCGTTAATCGCGTCGTACCCGTCGAGGTCTATCTGGATGAGGCCCTTGCATTGGCAAAGGACGTTGCCTCGAAAGCTCCGATCGCATCACGGTTGGCAAAGGAGGCCGTCCTCAAGGCCTTTAGCTCAACCCTCGAAGGCGGTCTAGAATTCGAACGCAAGAACTTCTATTTGCTCTTCGCAACTGAGGACCAGAAGGAAGGCATGAAGGCCTTTGTCGAAAAACGCAAACCCACGTGGAAAGGAAAGTGACATTATGAACTTCGAAACGATCCTGTACACGATCGATCAAGGCGTAGGAACGATCATGCTGAACCGCCCCGATTCGTTTAACGCCGCGAACGAGCAACTGACGACGGACCTGCAGGCTGCACTGGCCGACGCTACCACGAATGAGGCGGTACGCTGCGTGGTCCTTACCGGGGCCGGCAAGGCCTTCTGCTCCGGACAGGACCTGAAGGATGCACCCAAGCCAGGCGATACGAAGCGCGACCTGCGCGACTCGTTGAACCGTCGCTATAATCCCATCATTCGCGCGATGCGCGCCATGCCGAAGCCCATTATCGCCGGCATCAACGGCGTAGCTGCCGGCGCAGGACTGTCGTTGGCCCTTGCTGCCGATATGCGCATCATGAGCGCTAGCGCACGCCTTGTCGAAGCGTTTGTTGGTATCGCCCTGATCCCGGACAGTGGTGCTACGTACTTCTATCCGCGTATGCTTGGATATGCCAAGGCATTCGAGTTTGCAACGCTGAACAAGCCGATCCCCGCCGACGAAGCACTGCGACTTGGACTGGTCAACATGGTGGTTGCACCGGCTGCCTTTAACGCAGCTCTGCAGAAAATGGCTACACAGTACGCTCAGGGACCAACGCAGACATACGGCTTCGTCAAGCATTTGCTGCAACAAGGAATGACGGCAACGCTCGACGAGATGCTCGAGGCCGAAGCAGACTATCAGCAGCGGGCCGGCACGTCGTACGACTACTCCGAAGGAGTCTCTGCCTTCATTGAAAAGCGGAAGCCTGTCTTCCGCGGACAGTAACAGGACACACCATGGCAAGAGCCAGACAAACGCTGTTTGACCAGATTAAGGATGAGCAGCGCCCAACAGCGTCTACGGGCTGGAATCACTCCCCCGTTGTACGTTGGATCATGATCGCTCTTGCGCTGACGGGTACGGCAGCGTTCTACCCGGGACGCAGCGGCGATACGACCCGGAAGGTAGCCGACGCGACGATGCTGGGGACGATCTGGACAGAAGAAACGGTGGTCGCCGAATACGCCTTCCCCGTCCGCAAGGCCGAGCGTCTGCTGACCGCCGAGCGCGACAGCGCTCGCGTTTCCACGCCTGACATCCTGCTGCGCCGATCCGATGGCTCGGCACAGCGCGCCAACGAGGACGTCGATCGCATCACTCGGGCCTTGGATCGCAACACGGAGATCCCCGGTGTGAGCGCAGCACTCAGCGCAAAACTCAAAGGACTTGACGCAGCCTCGGTACGAGCCTTACAGCAGTCTCTGCTCAGTGATGGCCGCCGTATCATCGAGCAGGCCTACCGCCATGGCGTAGTGAACAATCTGAGCGCTGCTCCTAGGTCTGCCATCGTCAGCCTTCGCGATGGCGGTCGCGAACAGCTACTACCTCGCGCAGAGGTCACCGATGCCACGCGTCTGCAGGATCTTGGGAAGAGTGGCCTGCAGCTTCCTGCTCCTTTGCAGGCTATCGGCATCGAGATCATTCGTGTCGTCTGCAGACCCAACCTGGTGTATGACGAGCAACTGACAGCACGAACGCGCGAAGACGCTGCTGTCTCGGTACCGAGAACCCTAGAATTCGTGCGTCAGGGTGACGTGATCGTTAGAAAAACACAGAGAATCGACCAGCGCATCCTTGAGCGCCTTAGTGCCTACCGAGAAGCAATGTATGCTCGAAGCGACCTGTCGCTTTCATGGATGGTCATTCTCGGATCCATTCTTCATGCAGCATCAGTCCTAGCTATCCTGATCATCTACCTGCTCTATCTGCGACGTCGATCGTGGGAACGAAATGGTCAGCTGGCCAGCTTGCTGTCGCTGCCTGTGATAACGGCTGCTATGTCATGGGCCACCGTTCAGGCTCCCGGTACGCTGCCGCTGGAATACGTGATCGTGATCCCTGCCCTGTCGATGCTCGTAAGCGTGCTGTACGAGGCTCGCACGGCCTTCATCCTGACGCTTGTGATGTCCCTGACGCTTGCCGGTGTGCGCGGCCACGACCATGCGGCGGGCCTCGTGATGCTGATCGCCGGCATGCTTGCTGCCTATTCGACAACGAACATTCAGAGTCGTACACAGATCTTTCGATCGCTGCTCTTTGTCTTCATCGGCATGACGGTGTCGATCCTTGGCGTTGACCTTGAGCGTGCAACCCCGTTCGACACGACGCTACTCAAGTTGATGTTCGGCACTGCCAACGCCATCGTTTCGCCTCTGATCACCTTCGGTGTGATCATTGCCATGGAACGCTTTTTTAAGCTGGCTACGGACCTGCGTGTCGATGAGTTCGACACCTCGACGCATCCGTTACTCAAGCAGCTGAACGAACGGGCACCGGGAACGTATCAGCATACGATGTCGGTGGCTCGGCTTGCAGAAGCTGCGGCACGTGATATTGGCGCAAATGCATTATTGACAAAGGTTGGTGCACTGTATCACGATATCGGCAAACTCGAGAAGTCAGAGTACTTCGTCGAGAATCAGATGGATATCGGGAACAAACACGATAAGCTTCCGCCAAAGCGCAGCGCAGCCATTATCCGACAGCATGTACAGGACGGTATAGAGCTAGCCAAGGAGTACGGCCTGCCGGAGCGCATCTGGAAGTTCATCCCCATGCATCACGGCACGGTACTTATTAAACACTTTTACAACAGCGCCCTCGACGAGTCGCTGTTGAAGGATGCCGTGGTAGACGAGGCAGACTATCGGTATCCGGGACCGATCCCGGATTCCCGTGAGACGGCCATCGTGATGCTTGCCGATGCCGCTGAGGCCCTGTCACGCCTTGTTGACACCAGTCAGCGCGATGAGATCGACGCAGCCGTCGAACAGATCATCATCGATCGCTTCGTCGATGGTCAGCTCGACAATTCGGAATTGACGATCACCGAATTGTCCGTCATCCGCGAGTCATTTGTTCGGAATCTGCTTGGCACAACGCATCAGCGCGTACGCTATAAAGAACAGCCCGGCTCTCCAGCTCAGCCACGTCCGGCATGACATCGGCCTCATCACTGCCCCCTTCCCTGCACCGTGATGTGCACCACTTCATCCAGTACCTGCGCCTAGAGCGCGGTCTGGCCGAGACGTCGATCGCTGCCTATGCACACGATGTGAGGACGTTCGCGGAGTTCCTTGCGTCAAAGGATATGACGACGTTTGCAGCCGTGTCTCTTGCCGATGCACGTCAATTCTTTGTGGTTCTCGCCGATGCCGGTATCGCACCCTCTAGTCGAGCACGCTACCTGAGCTCGATCAAGCACCTGTATCGCTACCTGGTTGGCATCGGACGCAGCACGATCGATATCACGGAGGCCATCGATCAGCCGCGTGGTGGACGTCGTTTGCCGGACGCATTGTCGGTGGAGGATATGACGACCCTGCTGACATCGATCGATACATCAACAGCATACGGTATGCGTGACCGCGCCATGCTGGAAACGATGTATGCATGTGGACTGCGTGTAAGCGAGACCATAGGTCTTCGGCAGCGAGACGTTCTGGCCGACGTCGAGCTCGTCCGCGTCTACGGAAAGGGATCAAAAGAACGCCTGGTTCCGATCGGCCAGTCGGCACTTGACTGGATCCATCGCTATCGCATGGAAGCTCGCGGCAGACTCATTCGCACTGCGGACACGGACGACATGCTGTTCCTGAACCATCGCGGGAAAGGACTCTCGCGCATGGGCCTATGGAAGATCATCACGACCGCCGCCGGAACCGCCGGCCTAAGCCAGCACGTACATCCACACATGTTCCGTCACTCATTTGCCACGCACTTGCTGGAGGGCGGTGCAGACCTGCGTGCCGTCCAGGAGATGCTCGGACATTCGGACATCGCTACCACGCAGATCTATACGCACGTTGACCGTGCCTACATCAAAGAAGTCCACACCCTATTCCATCCCCGGTCACGCTGATGCTGCGTCTACTATTCATCACATTGCTTTGGCTTGCGACGCTCAGTGCGAGAGCACAGGTCAAGTGCGGCATCGACAACATCATCGATACGCAGTTTGGCATGTTCAAGGGGCAGCGTATTGCTCTGGTGACACACGCTGCTGCGCGCACGCTCGGCGGTCGATCAACGGCCGAGGCATTCCTTGGACGCACCGATGTGACGGTGGTGCGCATCATGGCGCCGGAGCACGGGTTCTATGGCGTGATCACGGCCGGCGAGTCTGTGCCGACCGACACGATCTACGACGGCGTAGAGGTGCTCTCGCTTTATGGCGAGCGCCGACGTCCGTCGGTATCGATGATCAGCGACATCGACAGAGTGGTCATCGATATGCAGGACATCGGCGTGCGATCATATACCTACATCTCGACGATGGTCGAGGTGATGGAGGCCTGCGCCGCGGCGAACGTTCCGTTGACGATCCTGGACCGTCCGAACCCGTTGGGCGGCACCCTCGTTGATGGTAGCATTGTTGATGATTCGCTCACGTCTTTCGTCGGACGCCTTCCCATTCCGTACATCCACGGCTGTACCATGGGTGAACTCGCCACCATGGCAAACGATGCCGGCTGGCTATCGAAGGATTCCCTTGGACGTGCGCGTCGCTGCTCGCTCACGGTGGTCAAGTGCAAACGCTGGAAGCGCTCTATGAAGTGGGAGCAGACCGGACGTCTGTGGTATCCCACATCGCCCAACATTCCGACTGTCCACGCCATTCGCGGCTATGCCGTGACTGGACTCGCCGGTGAGCTAAGTCTGCTGAATATCGGCGTCGGCTCGGCCACGCCCTTCACCGTCATTGGTGCTCCTGCATGGCAACCGGAACCGTCGCTCATACAGCAGATGTCAGCCTGCGGCGTACGCCTGATGGAGACACGCTATCGTCCCGGCACGGGAAAGCACGCGCGACTCGTTTGCGAAGGATTTCATCTTGGCTTTGATTCCACCTTCCGGCCATACCGCGCAGCGCTGACCTTCCTGCACCATCTTGCGGAGCAGCACGCAGACTGGTATGTCGACAGTGTGGTGGCATCGCCCAAGGGCCGCATGTTTGCCAAGACCAGTGGCCGCGGTGCGTTGCTCGACGCACTGCGTGCGGGAAGACCGTGGCGTGAAGTCGAGGTACACACGAGTGACGGACTGGTCGACTTCGTTCGACGCCGCCAGGCCTACTTGCTGTACGACTGAACGTTACTCCGAGCTGCCGGTCACGGGTGTGCGCCGCAGCACGTGCGAGCGCTTGATCACGCCAAGTCCGACGGCTATGCGACGCGTTAGCGGGTCGACTCCGTCGAAGAAGACATGGTCATCCTGGACAACCATTCCCGTAGAACCGCCGCCGTCAAGGTTCATCGCCTGATAGGCACCCAGGAGCTTCATGACCTCGGAGGTTTGCTTCAAGGATGCACCCATGATCTGGTTTGACGACTCCGTGGGCTCGATGGCAGCGATGATGATCTTGTTGCCGCTGCGATCGGTACCAATGGCCGTCCGCGCCAGGTTGTGCGCAATGAACCGGCGCCCCGTTGATCCCTCCTGCGTTGCCTCATGGCTGGCCACGCCGTTGCGAACAAGTCGAGGCGTACCGCATACGGCATTCATGAAGCGTCGCTGGGAGTGGACGTTGGTTTTGAATTGCAGCATCACGGTGTCACCACGTCGGGGCATGCGCGCTAGAACACCTCGCGGGAAGGACACGACACAGCCCCGAAGTGGCACGTTAACCGTGCCGGTATCCGCATCGATCACCTCACACGGGAAGGGTACGTTCACCGACGGAGCACGCAGGTATCGCAGACGTACCTTCGTGAGGCCGTACTCCTGGCTGGCCTCGCGCTGCGCGCGAGCGATCTCAAGTCGAAGCTGCTCTTTCGAGAGCGCTTCCTCGGTGGAGTCCGCCGCTACGAAGACCGTGTCCTTGAGTGCCTCCTGAAAGGCCTTCTCTAGCTCGCGGTCATGCACGTGCGGCACCGTTCCACCAGCGAAGGAGTTATACACGCAGATTCCCGAACTATCGACGCGACGGTTCACACTTTGGATAGCCAGGATCTCACCGTTGATGCGAAGCGCACCACTCACGCGAAACGTATCGATCACCATGTGCTGGTCGAAGTCGAAGAAGGCACTGCTCCACTGTTTGTACGGTAGCATCTCGACGATCTCGCCGTCGATCACGCAGGGTCCGATCACCGTGGAGCGATACGCTCGCCAGAAGTTGGCATTCACCAATGCCAGCACATCGTTTGACGTCTGCTGCTCGTAGCGCTGCACCATATCCTTGATGCGCTCAAGTCCGTCATGCCTGTCCTCACCCTTGATCAGTCGGATGGCATTACCGGTGATCGTCCGATCCATGATGACGACGTGCACGTTCACCGAGCTGCTGCCGTTGCTGCGGTACTCTGTGTAGCGGATGCCGGATGATATCTCGCGATCGCTGATCACGTTCAGCATCGTCATCGGTGTGGCGCGCACGCGCGTGCGCCGCTTCGGCGTGCGCTTCCGCGACGATGCCTTACCCTTCACCGCCGACCGTGCCGCGGCTGAACGACGCGGCTGCACGGCCTTTCGCTTCGGGGTCTGCACGGCTTTCGAGGCCACGCGCTTTGATCGGCTTGTCTGACGCTTGCGTTGTGCCGACGCGTCATCCATGCCCCCTATCATCATCAGCATCGTGATGAAGAAGAGCACAAGGGGGTGATATGGGTGCCATGAGCGCCGCATGAGCCCGCAAATTAGGCCCTGCCGGACCCATGCCCAACGTGATAGTTTGCACATCAACTGCCGAACCGCATGCTTCGTAAGTTTGTCCGTCGATCTTCCACCATTCCATCAAGACCATGAGCACAGTCCTTCTCGAGCGTCGCGGCTCTCACGCCGTGATCACCCTGAATCGTCCCGACAAGTTAAATGCGCTGAATGGCGAGCTCCTGCAGACCCTGGCCACCGTGCTTGCGGATGTGAAGGCCGACACAGCGATCCATGCCGTGGTTATCACGGGGTCCGGTGATAAGGCCTTTGCGGCCGGCGCGGATATTCGGGAGCTGCATCAGCAGGACGCCTATGGCGGCAGACTGTTTGCCGAAGGCGGACAGCATGTGTTCACCATGATCGAGCGTCTGGGCAAGCCCGTTATCGCCGCTGTGAACGGCTTTGCGCTTGGTGGAGGCTGTGAGCTGGCCATGGCCTGCCACATGCGATTCGTAAGCGAGCATGCGCAGTTTGGACAGCCCGAGATTAACCTGGGCATCATTCCCGGCTACGGCGGTACGCAGCGTCTGCCGAGACTCGTGGGACAGGCCAAGGCCCTGGAGCTCATCCTTGGCGGGGACCGCATCAATGCCCAGGAAGCGCTGCGCATTGGCCTTGTGAATCGCGTCTACCCGCATGCTGAGCTGTTCGAGCAGACCGAGACCTTTGCTGCAGCTCTGGCGGCAAAGGCACCACTTGCCCTGTATGCATGTCTCGAGGCCACGCAAGCTGCTGCTGACACGTCGTTGCTCGAGGGCCAATACGTCGAGGCATCGATCTTTGGACGTACCTGTGGTACACAGGACTTCAAGGAAGGCACCCAGGCGTTTCTTGAGAAACGACAGGCATTGTTCAGCGGCCGATGAGGCTTCCCGTCCAAGCAGCCGATGTGTTACACACGTTGGGCATGCACGTCCTGCAACGGCTGCTGCCGGTAGCAGGGCTCTTCCATGCCAAGCTCCGTCGTCGAACGGCCACGGAACGCGCGCTCCGTGATGCCATAAGCATCCAGACTCGTCCCTGTGTGTGGGCTCATGCAGCATCCATGGGCGAGCTGGAGCAGCTCGTGCCGGTCCTTGAACGTCTACGGCACACCCGATCTGATGTTCGCATCGTGGTGACGTGTACGTCGCCAAGCGGCATCGACCATGCACAGCGTCTTGATGGTCTGATTGATGATGCCGCCTATCTGAGCGTCGACACGCCTTCGAATGCCCGGCGGTGGTTCGATACCATACAGCCCAACGTTGTACTGATTGACCGGTACGACCTGTGGCGTAACCACATCGTGGAAGCCTCAGGCAGAGGCGTTCCGATCGTGCTGATCAATGCTACTGCTCCGTCCTCTGCCAACGGAGTGCTGCGTGAGTGGACGGCAGACACGTATCGACGGTGTACGTCCATCACTGCCGTAACGGAAACCGACGCAGCAGCATTAACTGCCCTGACGGGCATGCACATTGAACGGATGTCCGACACGCGTAATGACCGCTTGGTCGACCGCATACGCCGACCGGATCCTGCCATCACAGCCTATCGTCGACCGGACAAGGCCACCCTCGTCATCGGCTCATCATGGCCCGATGATGAGCGCCTCGTCATCGATGCACTCAACACCACCGGCTTCAAGGGGCGATGCATTGTCGTTCCGCATGAACCTACGGAAGAGGCGCTCCGCGCCGTGGAAACGAGACTGACCTGCACGCGATGGAGTCTGTCGACGCCGTCGACGGAGGGACACCTCGTGGTTGACAGCGTGGGCCACCTGCTTTCCATCTACGCCATTGCCGATGCGGTGTGGGTAGGTGGTGGATTCGGTGCCGGTGTCCACAGTCTTACCGAGCCTGCAGCATACGGCATACCCGTCGCCTGTGGTCCTAGTGTCGAGCGAGCGAGCGACGCAGCACCTCTAGCAGAGGCCGGCGCGCTGACGGTGTGCAGCGACGTACGTCAAGCTACTACGTGGCTAACCACCGTCGTGCACGATGCGGAACAGCGCCGCAGGGGCGGCAATGCAGCACGCGACTATGTGCACGCAAGAACCGGCACGTCCGACATCATCGTCCAACGCCTGATAGCGCTGTTACGCTGAAGCCTTACCGACGGATAACCATTGGCATGTGCAGGGTTCGTCCGGCGCACCGCAGTTGCAAGACATAGCTGCCTGATGGTACCGAGGCCGTGTTGACGATCGCACCGGATGCCACTACGTTAGCGGGTAGCTTCGCCGACGTCACAACGTCACCTTGCACGGATACAACTGACATGTCAACATCGCCGTTGACCGATGGCCAGCGAAGGGTTACCTGATCGGCGGCAGGTTGCGGCGTTAGCATCGCATCTGTCTTCCACTGCGACGATTCCTCTTGGACACTCGACGTCGCAGGTGGTGTCAGCTTAATGATGACGTGCTTCAGATCATCACTCGTGATGAACACCGATCCGTCTGCTGCGATTTCCAGTCCGACGGGACGTGCCCAGCGTTCCTTCTTCACGGAGTCCGTCAGAAAGCCCGTACAGAAGTCATGCACGGCATTGGCTACGGTATCACCGTCGTCATCAAACTCGAGGAAGACAACCTTGGAGCCCGATGCAGGTGTCCGGTTCCAAGACCCGCGAAGTACCATCAATGCCCCATTACGCCAGCGCTGAGGCATGGTAGTGGGCGTAAACCGTAACTGCATGGGAGCGCTGTGTGCCGTTACCAGTGCCGCCGGCGGACGCATGGAGCGTAGCAGTGCACTGTCCGCTGGTGTGATGGGCAACAGATCTTTGTAGTCGTTGAATGCAAAATCAAACAATGTCTGATGGTGGTGAGCAAACGGATAGCCATAGAAGCCGCCGTCTCGAACAAGGTCAACCCACTCACCGGGGATGTTATTCCCGTGATTGTCGCTACCGTTGTTATTGGCCCACAGACGACCGGTGCGCGGATGGATGGTTAGCCCAACGGCATTGCGGACACCCGACGCGTACACGCGACGACCGGTACCATCAAGATTGTGCTCTTCGATCAATGCACGTGTCGGCTCACGGTCTGCATTACCCAGTGATCCGAGCGTCACGTAGAGCTTGCGTTTGACCGTGTCGATGGCTAGACTCCTCGTGCTATGTCCCCCATTCTGTCCTGGTAGCTTCTGCCTGTCAAACAGAAGTACTCTGCTTTCGTAGGTACCATCCTTATTCAGGTCTTGAAGCTTTTCGATGCCGGCCTTGTGCGATGCATACATCGTATCGCCCCAGAACTCAACATTGTTAAGATCCGTGAACCCAGTTGCCACGGTTCGCACTGCGTCGGCAACACCATCCTTGTCTATATCAGGAAAGGCAAGTATGCTATTACCGCCCATGTTCGCTCCATACAGCACACTGTCCGGACCGAACGTTAGGAAACGCAGCTTTCGCAGTGGTGTACCGGCGGCAAAAACGTTTGCGGTCCACCCAGCCGGAATATTGATGCGATGTGCGACCGGACTGATATTCTCTGAGCTCCACTGCGGCGGAACCATGATGGACACGGGTACGAGACCGTCAGTAACCATTGGTGTCCATGGTGCAGTACCGGGCGAAGGTTCCTGCGCATCCATGGTCATGGCTGCGCTAGCCACAACCAGGCATAAGCTCATCGTACGAAACGAGACAACAAAACGGTTCATCGGTTGTTCCAGGGTGGTGAGGAGCCCAACATAACGCAACAACGCCCCCTTCCGCAAGTGCGGAAGGGGGCGTTGTGAGTTTCTACGGGATGATGCTTAGCGAACGATGGTCATCGGCATCGGCTCGCTGACATACGGACCCGACACTACGGTGTAGTAGTACGTTCCGGCAGGCAGGATCGATGCATCAACCGACAGCTCATAATCACCAGCCGCAAGGCTTTCATCAACCAGGTTCATGACCAGTTCACCCATCGTGTTGTACAGGGCGATGGTCGTTTGACCAGGCAGACCCACAGAGTAGTTGATCACCGTTGTGGACGAAACCGGGTTCGGAGCGGCCGGACGGACAGCAAAGCGCTTTCCGCTGAGACCGACGAGACGCAGGTTACGAGCGCACTGAGGATCTACAACGATCAGACCCGGCTCGGGGTTGAACTGTGCATAGTTCTTGTCGTCACCCGAGTTGTCAAGGTCAACCCAGTAGAGTTGCGTCGTGACTTCGCTGTTGAACGGCTTGGAAACATCCAGACCACGAGCGAGGAAGGCATCGAACGTCAGCCCGAACATTGCATTACCGTTGTTACGCAGCGGCGACTTCGTGCCACGCATGTCGGCAAAGTCAATCTCAACCATGTTCGGAACCGGCTTCGACCAACGAACAACCGACCATCCGTCGAGCTGCATGCCCGCGACAAGGATGTCTTCGCCGTTTGCACCGATACGCGGACGAACCAGCGTGCTGTCATAGCTCACACGGATACGGAACTCCGTAAGATCCGAGGCATCAACAGCCTGGGGCAGGTCCTTGATCTCAA
>JAULYI010000260.1:0-3414 GCA_032117915.1 Kapaibacterium sp. (SeqCode)
GCCAGCGTACCGATGAGCGACCAGGTCTCGGTGACGGCCCATGTGGCATTCACGTCGACACCGGCGATCATGGCCCCATGCTGCACAAACCGATACGTTGGGAAGGTACCTCGCACCGTAACCGTTGGATTGGCCGGATCGGGCAGGGCATAGATGTAGTTGCTGAAGCGGTGGACGTAGCCCGAAACATGCAGCTTCAGGCCGGTGGTGTTGATGTCGATGCCGGCATCCACGGCCACATTCCGTTCGGGCAGCAGCGTAGAGTCTCCCACTTCGTACAGGGCCACACCGTGGTGCACATCGTTGGCATAGAGTTCGTTCACTTGGGGCGGACGCCATCCGGTGCCAACGTTCAGCGTCAGTCCGAGCTCCTCTGCGGGACTCCACGCCAATCCAACGCTTCCGGCAACGTTGCGGAAGGTACGTTCTTGGCGTTGGACGTCGCGACTGCCACGACGTGTAACGTCAGACACCAGCCAGCGCACGTCGTAACGCATGCCGGCACTCAGCGTAAGGTCGGCAAGCGTGACCGTATGCAGCGTGTAGGCACCCAGGCCATGGGCAACGTAGTCGGGCACCAGAAAGACAGCACCGGAGCGGTCGTTCACCTGTCTGCTACCGGTCACCCCTGACGTCATCTGCCAGGCGTCCTGCATGGAACGTTCCCACCGCACGTCTGCCGAGTACGTCGTCAGCAGCAGCTCCATGGCCGGCGTTGCCAGGGCCCGCGCAAGGCGTTCCACGGAATCGCGGGCACGTTCAACCGGATCGTCGCCGCGACCTACGATGCGTGTGTTATGGGCATCGAATTCCTGACGCAGATTCTGCTGCCAGCCATAGACGATGCGCAGATCGTCGATATCGCTGAGGGGGCCATTGGCCTGGATGGACCACAGTCTGTGGGCGATCTGCTGACGTGGACGTCCGATGTCATACGAGAATGCAGATGGTCTTACCGGGCCGCCTCGCTCGATCGCGCGTTGCAGGTCGGCCGGATTGCCCAGGTGTGACCCTTCGTAGATCCCCAGCGTCGTCGTAAAGCCTCGCATGTGTGATGCAATGTTCCAGTCTGCGAGGTCATACCCAAGATCGACGGCGCCGGCCATTTCGGCGAAGCCGGTATTCCGCAGGACGTAGTCCGGCGTCGATGCGTCGCCGGCACGACGTCCACTCGCCTGCAGGCGTACGGCCAGCGGACCGCCCAGCAGGCCACCACGTTCGGCAACAATGCTCCCTGCCCCTTGCCGATTGTTTGCAAACCCATTCACCATCACGTCGCCGATCCATGACGTGGATGTTGTAAGGGGGCGCGGTTCGATGCTGATGACGCCGCCCATGGCGTTTGGGCCGTAGAGCACGGCGGCGGGACCACGAACCACGCCGATGCGGTCGGGCGTGAACGGATCGATCTCCGGGGCATGTTCGGCACCCCACTGCTGTCCTTCCTGGGCGATGCCGGCATTCAGCATCACCAGGCGCGTACCCGTCATGCCATGAAGCATGGGCTTAGCGATGGACGGGCCTGTCTGCATCACGGTGATGCCTGGCACCTGACGCAGCACATCGGCAAACGTCTGTCCCCGATGCTCATCAACCTCGGCCTGCGTGAGCGTTGTCACGTCCTGCGTCGGCATTCCTGCGTCACGTCGTGCTGCATGAATCACAACGTCCGACAGGCGCACATCTTCGGCTTGCAGCAGCACTTCGATGCGCACATCGCGAGCGGCCACAAGGTCGATCGTACGTCGTCTATAGCCGACGTATGACACCACGAGGCGTACGGCTCCCTCCGGCACGTCGTGCAGGTGGAACACGCCGTCACGAGCCGTAACGGCACCGAGGGACGTACCCTGAACGGAGACCGACGCGCCGGCCAGGGGCCGACGCGTGGCACTATCGCGGATGACGCCGTGAATATGCGTGTCTGCGGCGAAGGCCACGTTGCATGCAAGCAACGAAGCCATCACGCAGCACAGAGTTGCGTAGATGCGCATTGGAATTCCGGATTGAAGGCAACCCGACGGAGTGTCGGGTGCAAGGCGCTGCACAAGGCACACGCCACGGAGCGTCAGCTACGCGGCGGTGCGCGCGACGGTCCGGCAACCGTCATGGGTTCTCGCGTCTGCTCGACGCGCGGCAGTACGGGTGTAACCCGTCCACCATCAAGCACGTGTTCCACATGCAGCGGGTCTGCTGCCACGGCGTGGGCTAGCGTCACCTTACAGAGCTCACAGTCAGCGGCCGCATCATGATCATGCGACGCCTCGACCTGCTCCTGCAGCACATAGTGTCGTTCATGCACGTGCAGTACCGACTCGACCATCATCACGCCAGAGCACAGCAGCACCACCATGGCGGTGAGCCGTGCGAACATGGTATCGATCGGGCGTTGGCTGAGCATCGGTACAAACATACACCACCAGGGGCGCGCCACCATCAACGACCAGCGCACCGGCTCCATCATGTCTGTACCTTCCTGCGTCGTTCGAAGGTCCTCCCGGGGGTATATTCGTGGTATGCAAGCACTCGTCCTTACAGCGTCATCGTTCGGCATTACGACGGTGCCTGACCCGGAGCCGGGTCCTGGCGAGGTGCGGCTTCGCATTTCGGCGGCGGCCGTCAATCGTCGGGATCAGTGGATCCGTGAGGGGATGTATTCCAAGATCGAGTATCCGTCGATCTTGGGGTCGGACGTCTGTGGCACGATGCCATCGGGGCATCGCGTGATCGTTGATCCGTCGATGTACTGGGGTGACGACGAGGCTGCGCAGAGTAACGATTATCAGATCCTGGGTATGCCATCCGCCGGCACCATTGCCCAGTATGTCTGCGTGCCCGAGGCCAACATTCATCCTGCGCCGGCCCATCTCTCGGATTCCCAGGCAGCGGCCTTGCCCCTTGCAGGCGTCACCGCCTATCGTGCATTGATGGTTCGTGGCGGCCTACAGCCCGGCGAAACGGTCCTGATCACAGGCATAGGGGGCGGTGTTGCCACGATGGTCTTGCAGATGGCGCTGGCCGTCAAGGCACGCGTGCTGGTAACGAGTGGCAGTGATGCCAAGATCGAGCGTGCCGTGGCAATGGGAGCGCATGGTGGCGTGAATTATCATGATGAGGCCTGGCCGAAACGGCTGCGCAGGCAGTTCGGCGATATCGACCTGGCGGTGGACTCTGCCGGAGGCCGTGTGCTGAACGATCTGACGGGCGTGGTACGTCCGGGAGGACGGATCGTGTTCTTTGGTGCTACGCTTGGTCCTACGCCATTGCTGAACCTTCATCGCATCTTCTGGAAGCAGCTCACCATCATGGGTTCGACCATGGGTAGTGCACGTGATTTCCGGCAGATGCTCGACCTTGTGAATCGACACAACATCGTTCCGGTTGTCGATTGCGAGGTCCCGTTCCTTGACGCCG
>JAULYI010000261.1:0-4303 GCA_032117915.1 Kapaibacterium sp. (SeqCode)
GTCGGTAACGATCTTGCGCTTTACGCGCTTCTTAGCAGCTGCCATTGATTACCTCTTACTTCTTCGTTGCCTTCTTCTTACCGGCCACCGTCTTACGCTTGCCCTTACGGGTGCGAGCGTTCGTCCGCGTGCGCTGACCGCGCACGGGCAGGCCACGGCGGTGACGCAGGCCGCGGAAACAGCCGACGTCCATGAGACGCTTGATGTTCAGTTGCACTTCCGAGCGCAGCTGACCTTCGGTTTTGTACTCAGCCAGAACCTGACGAATACGTGCGATCTCGTCATCCGTCCAGGTTGACACACGCTTGCTATGGTCGATACCTGCCTTGTCAAGCACGTCGCCTGACAGCTTGTCGCCGATTCCATAGATGTACGTCAGCGCGATGATGCCGCGCTTGTTCTTGGGCAAGTCAATGCCAGCAATACGAGCCACAGTCGTCTCCTAATTATCCCTGACGTTGCTTGTAACGGGGATTCTTCTTGTTGATGATGTAGACCTTGCCCTTGCGGCGCACGATCTTGTCGTCTGGGTTCCGCTTCTTGACGGATGCCTGAACCTTCATGTCGTCTCTCCTGTCGTCAGAATTATCAGTTACTTGTAACGATAGACGATGCGGGCCTTTGAAAGGTCATAGGGCGACATTTCAACGGTGACCTTATCACCACGAAAAATGCGGATGAAGTTCATTCGCATCTTACCGGAGACATGCGCAAGCACCTTGTGCCCGTTATCCAGGCGCACGATGAACTGTGTGTTCGGAAGCGACTCCTCGATCACACCGTCAACGCGTATAAGGTCTGCACGTGCCATATCGTTTTGTTAGTCCATCATGGTCAGGATCTTCGGTGTTGAACCGTCGATCACAACCGTATGTTCAAAATGTGCCGATGGTTTCCCGTCGGCCGTGTACACCGTCCAACCATCGCTGGCCGTGTGTACGTGGAACGTGCCGGAATTGACCATCGGTTCGATCGCCAACACCATGCCGTTACGGAGCTTCGCATTTGGATAGCGAGTGCGATGCAACAGGCCAGGCACGAAATTCGGGATCGGCGGTTCTTCGTGAAGATGACGTCCAACGCCATGACCAACGAGTTCGCGCACGACCGAGAATCCTTGTTTCTCAACGCACGTTTGGATGGCTCGAGCAACATCATAGACTCGATTGCCTTCTGTCGCCTGCTCAATCCCAAGCATCAAGCTTTGCTGCGTTGTTTCCAGCAGCCGCTGCTTATCTGTCGAGATCTCGCCCACACCAAACGTGTATGCACTATCGCCGTAGAAGCCGTCCTTGCGGACACCACAATCCACAGCAATGATCTGTCCGATTTTCAACTGCCGGTTTCCCGGCATGCCATGCACAACCTCTTCGTCGATGCTGGTGCACAGCGATGAGGGATAGGTCTTTCCATCGACCATATACCCTTTGAACGCAGGCTCGCCGCCTTGCGTCCTGATAAAGTCCTCTGCGACGGCATCAAGTTCGGATGTCGTGACACCCGGCTTGACGTGTGATCGCAGCATCGACAGCGTATCAGCGACGATCCGGCAAGCTGCCTCGATCTTTCTGATTTCGTCGGCCGCGTACACAACCGTTAGCCCATCAGATGATGCCGACGTCATCATGAGCCTACGTTCGCACGTCCGCGGATCTTACCGGTCTTCATGAAACCGTCGTAGTGACGCATCAGAAGGTGTGATTCGATCTGCTGGAGCGTGTCGAGACAGACGCCAACGATGATGAGAAGACTTGTTCCGCCAAAGAACGATGCGAACAACGGTGGCACCTGCAGGACCGTCATGGCGAACGTCGGAAGGATCGCTATGATGGCCAGGAAGATGGCACCGGGGAGTGTGATACGGTCAAGAATGTTCTCGATGTACTCACTCGTAGGTGCACCCGGGCGAACGCCAGGAATGAAACCGCCGTTACGCTTCATGTTGTCTGCCACTTCCTTCGGATTGAAGGCGATGGCGGTATAGAAGTACGTGAAGAACAGGATCATCAGACCGAAGCTCAACGCGTACCAAATCGATTGCTCACTAAAGACGTTCGCTACGGACTGCCAGAAGGCGCTTCCGGGAAAGAAGCTTGCAAACGTAGCAGGAACGAACAGGATGGACTGGGCAAAAATGATGGGCATCACGCCTGCCGTGTTCACGCGCAGCGGAATGTACTGCGTTGTACCACCATAGACCTTGCGGCCTACGACACGCTTCGCGTATTGCACCGGAATGCGCCTTGCCCCCTGCGTGATCAGAATGACAGATGCAATGATACCAGCGAGCAACGCGACCAGAATGGCGTCGATCACGACATTGCGGGCACCAGAACCGATTAGGGTGACCTCTTGGGAGATAGCCGTTGGGAAACGCGCGATGATACCGATGAAAATGATGAGCGAGATACCGTTGCCGATACCGCGATCTGTAATCTGCTCACCGAGCCACATCAACGTCATCGTACCGGCCGTTAGAATCAGCACCGACGACAACGTCCAGAGGAATCCTGCCTCTGGGACAACAGAAGCGCCACCGGCGCCTACCGTCGTGCTGGCAACCTTGACCGTAACGCCCCAGGCTTGGCCCATGGCGATGAAGACGGTGAGGATACGCGTCCACTGATTGATCATGCGGCGACCCTCTTCGCCTTCACGCTGAAGCTTCTGAAGACGCGGAACAGCAACTCCTGCGATCTGCAGAATGATACTGGCCGAGATATAGGGCATGATTCCAAGCGCGAAAATGGCGGCGTTCGAGAACGCTCCGCCTACGAACATGTCGTACAGACCAAAGATCGTATTCGCGTCACCGCCTGCAGCTGAGGCAGCTGTCAGTGCGTTGACGTCAACACCCGGGATCGTAATGAACGAGCCGATACGCACAGCAAGCAACACCAACAAGGTGAAGACGATGCGGTCACGGAGCTCTTGGATCCGGAAGATGTTGCGGAATGTGGAGACGATATTAGCCATTGGTCGTTACCACTCCCCCGGCCGATTCGATCTTCTGCTTTGCGGAAGCGGAGACCTTGTCAGCCGTCACCGTGAGCGTAGCGGAGAGTTCACCGTTACCAAGGACCTTTACCGGAGCGCTCTTCTTGCGTGTAACGCCCAGGCTGTATAGCACTTCGGCATTCACGACGCCATTGGGCAGGCGATTCTCATCAACCAGGCGCTGCAGCGTGGCAACGTTGACTTCTGAGTATTCGACGCGGTTGATGTTCACGAAGCCGAACTTGGGCACGCGACGGATGAGCGGCATCTGACCACCCTCGAAGCCGGGGCTTTGCGAGTAGTTGCTGCGGGACTGATGACCCTTGTGTCCGCGTGTGGCTGTGCCACCGTGGCCCGAGCCTGCACCACGACCTACGCGCTTCTTCTTGTGGCGCGAACCTGGGGCGTACGAGAGATTTCCAATGTGTTTCATGGTCGTCGGTAAGGGTTAGTCTGCAATCTCTTCTACGGACACAAGATGCCGCACGGCGTTCACCATGCCAAGCGTTTGTGCATTCTTCGGCTTCACGGACACATTGTTGGGGCGGCCAAGGCCGAGGGCCTTGATCGTTGCCTTGTGTCTCTCGAGCGCGCCGATGACGCTGCGAACTTGTGTGATCTTGAGCTTCATGTCGTTTGCCTTCGTTTACGCTTAGCCGTTGATGACCTTTTCGACGCTTACGCCGCGACGAGCTGCAACCGAAGCTGCATCTTCGAGACTCTGGAGCGCCTTCATGGTTGCCTTGACCGTGTTGTGCGGGTTCGACGAACCTTGCGACTTCGTGAGCACGTCTTTTACACCGGCAAGTTCGAGGATGGCGCGCACACCACCGGCGGCGATAACACCAGTACCGGGAGTTGCAGGGCGAATCAGCACCTTGGCGGCGCCAAACTTACCAAGTACTTCGTGGGGAACCGTGCCTGACAAGATGCGCACCTTCACCACTGACTTCTTGGCAGCCTCGGTAGCCTTCGTTACGGCGTCCGAAACTTCGCCGGCCTTGCCGAGACCGTATCCCACGTGTCCGTTCTCGTCTCCCACGACGACGATCGCCGAGAAGTTAAATCGACGGCCTCCCTTGACCACCTTCGCCGTACGACCGACGTAGACGATCTTGTCCTTGAGGTTGAGATCCGAGACCTTTTGCTTTGCCATGTATCGTTTCCTGATGTCGTCGGGTTGTTCAGAATTGCAGGCCGCCTTCGCGGGCACCATCAGCCAGAGCCTTGACTCGGCCGTGGTAAAGGAATCCATTGCGGTCGAATGCAACGGAGCTTACGTTGTTTGCCTTGGCGCGCTCGGCCA
>JAULYI010000262.1:0-2647 GCA_032117915.1 Kapaibacterium sp. (SeqCode)
GACACAATGTTCTCGCTGGCAAGTTTCGACTTACCGTAGTAGCTGAGCGGATTGGGCGTGTCCTGCTCGACGTATGGACCACGAAGACCGTCAAACACGTAATCGGTCGAGACGTGCACAAGATGGGCATCGGCTGCGCGACAGAAGCGTGTAAGGTTTTCGATGAGCGTGACGTTGAGCTGCCAGCACTCGTTCTTGTCCGTTTCGCATCGATCAACATTTGTCATGGCCGCAAGGTTGATCACAGCGTCGGGCAACGTCGACATCACGATGTCTTTTAGCGTCGTGCGATCGGTGATGTCCGCCTCGACAGACGTGATACGCGGATCGGACGACAGGATGGCTTGTCGCGAGACGAGCGTGAGCGATGCATCGGTCTCGTCGAGCATCATCGGGATAAGGGCCGTGCCGGTGCGGCCTCCGGCACCAAGGATCAGAACATTCATGGTCGAAGATACGCCCTCGCCCATCTACAGCGAATCGGTGGCCGTAGCGGCCCGTCCTGTCGTTGAGCGTAACTTTGACGTCATGGCTCTCGACTCCATCATCGGTCCGCTCACGAAACTCACCGGGCGTATTCGTCCATTGCACTTTGCGCTACGCCGGTTGTACCGTGCCCTGCCACCGTCGGTCCGTGGCGAACGGATGGTCTTTGACCACCTTCAGCGCACCGTCCGGGAGCGCCGAGCACAGACCTTTATGCTGATCGGTGCGAACGACGGTGTGATGGCCGACCATGTGTACGATCATGCCCGACGCTATGGGTGGCGCGGCGTGGCCGTCGAGCCTGTTCCCGCGTTCTACAGAGTGCTGCAACAGCACTATCGCGGTCTGCCTGTTCAGGCGATGAACGTGGCCGTCCACCACGAAGCAAAGTCGATGCGCCTGTATTTCATCGACCCTGTCAAGGGCGCCCACCTTCCGGTATGGGCACGCGGCGTGGGTTCCTTCGAACGCGCACAGGTGGAACAGGCGGTTGCCTCGCTTCCCGATGCCTCTACGTTCATCACGTCGATCGACGTGCCGTGCCGAACGCTTGACGAGGTCGTGGCCGAGAGCGGTCTTCCTTCCGTTGATATTGTTGTGGTCGATGTTGAAGGATACGACCACGAAGTTGTACGACGCATCCGCTTTGATGCGTGGAAGACCCATACGGTGGTGTTCGAATACAAGCATATTCGTCAAGACATCCTTGCCGAGCTTCGCCTCCTGCTCGAACAGCACGGGTTTGTGCTGCAGCAGGACCACGAGGATCTCATGGCAACGCGGTCGCTGCAACGCTAGCACGGGAGCGCTCATGGCGATCAACCTGCTCCCGACCGACGGTACGATGGAGCTGTATGAGGCAGCTGTCGGGACATCCGAGGCAACACGGATGTTCGACATGTTGATACAAGAGGTCTCCTGGCGTAGTGAGACGATCATGATGTTCGGCAAACCAGTCATGCAGCCACGTCGCACGGCGTTGTACGGAGATGAGGGCCTTACCTATCGCTATTCGGGTCGTACGATGCACCCCCTGCCATGGACACCAACACTTCTGGCACTGAAGGCTGTCGCCGAGGCGTATGCAACGACATCCTTTTCGACTGTGCTGGTAAACCTGTATAGGAACGGCGCTGATAGTATGGGCTGGCATCGTGATAATGAACGGGAACTTGGTCCGCGCCCTACGATCGCCTCTATAAGTCTGGGCACGACGCGGCTGTTCCAGTGCAAACACCGCACCGACCCCTCGCTACGAGTATCACTGCCCCTTACCAACGGCAGCCTTCTGGTAATGAAGGGGGCAATGCAGGAACAATGGTATCACCAGATTCCGAAAGAACGGCGGGTGACGGAGCCCCGGATCAACCTCACGTTTCGTGCTATCCAAGGCACCGTGTAACGCTTCCACCAGTTCGTTGTTAGCTTACCGTTGCAAACGCTCACTTCTATGCTGCCCCGGAGAATACATGTTTTCTCGATTCGATCGCGTTATTGCAGGCCTGTGGCTGCTTGTTGTAGCAGTCGGGGCCGTTCATGCACAGACCGTTGATACTGCCTTTGCTCCTGCCTTTCGTGAGCCGTGTACGCGAACGATCCCAAGTTCGAGCACTACGACGATGTACGAACTCCCCGATGGGTCAGTCCTGAACATTGGACCGATCTACAGCATCGATGGAATCGCCCGTGCTGCGCTCCGCACCCTATCGGATGGGACCGTTGATTCTGCATGGGGTGCTGAGTCCTTACGTGGCTGGAATGCTACAGCAGCCGCCAGACATGGCGATAGTGCCTTCGTGTTCTTGTATCGCCGTTCCACTGACAACGACTCGCGTGTAGTACGGGTGCTTGCCAATGGTACGGTTGACACAACGTTTTCCAGCGAACCATTCGGCAGCGGCATCACCGTATGTATGGCCGTCGATGCCCAGCAGCGTGTCGTTGTCGGTGGCCGCTTCCGCGACGCCCGAACAGACTCGATGGTTGCCGTGCTTCGGCTGACAGCGACGGGGGCTTTCGACCCGACATTTACGGCAACGCCGGCCGGAGATCGCCCCGTCACAGGTATCGTGCACCACGACAACGGCTCATTGCTGGTTCGAGGCGCGCTTTCTACGGGGCTTGGTGGCACTACTGTGGTAAAGCTGGCACGGCTACGCGA
>JAULYI010000263.1:0-5961 GCA_032117915.1 Kapaibacterium sp. (SeqCode)
ACGTCCGTGGTGATCACCCACGACATGTTCTCGGTGTTCAACATTGCGGACCACGTCGTAATGATCGACGGTGGGAAGGTGCTGTTCGAAGGAACGGTAGCCGAACTCCATGATGCACGGGAACCTGTTGTGGTAGAGTTTCTTGCCCGCTACCATCCCGACGGACGCAGTCGCATGATCCCATAGCTCCGTGCGTTTGCCGTGCGGTGTAACGAAATCACCGTCGTGAACGTCAATGCTTCCCACACACACCAACAATGATGCTACGCACCACTCTTGCATTCTGCTTCATCCTTCTGGGGTGTACCCTGGCGCATGCGCAGTTGAGCGTGTCCGTCGTGCCCACCGGAGGTGCCCAGATCGACGCACGATCGGTGTATCCTGATGTGCAGATGCGGCTTCGGGTCACGAAGGACGGACAGCCGTTCGGTCTAAGCACACGCGACGTCGTCATCCTTGAAGGCAACATTCCTGTCGTACCGCGTTCTGTGACGCCGAACGGCGACGGAACGCACCAAGTGCGGTGGCGCCTGTCCAGGCAGAACGGTCAGACCACGCCCGACGATGCCAATACGATCTTTGTGACGCGTGGATCGGAGACGGTGTCGACAACGGCCATCTACAACCGCAATGACTTTCCGTCGTTCCGCGTACTCGACAGCATGGGCAGAGCATTGCCTCGTACGATCGACTTCGGGCGTGTACCCGCAGGGACACAGGTCACAGGCAAATACCGTGTATATCCGTTCACGGCACCGCGCGAGGGTGTACCGCCTGAGGAACGGCGGGTGCTGCTGGAGTCGATCGAGACGCGCAGCGGACAGATACAGGTCGTGTGGAGAAGCAGTTTTATTGATCGCGTGAACGAACTGCCGGCACTCGTCCTGTCACCCATTGAGTATCGCTTCGATCTGATCTACACGCCCGTCAACGACGAGCCTCTCGTCGATACGCTGATCGTGACGTACGAAGGCGGTATGACGGAGCGCATGGTCATCCTTGCCAACCAGCGTGCCTACCAACGCCTGCCGCGCTTAGTGCTGCAGTCGCCCAACGGTGGTGAGGCCTTTGCCCCTTGTCAGGATATTGACATCCGTTGGACGGGATCGTTGAAGGGCTTTTACACCTATGTCGATTACACGACCGACGACGGGATCACGTGGAACCGGATCGATTCGACGCTGGATACGACGATGCGCTGGTCCGTGCCCGAGACGCTTACGGACCGTGCTCGCATTGCCGTGTACCAACAGTATGATGCTGCAAAGCCTGTGTGGCTGCGTGGTGAAGCCTCTGCCGCCACAAACGTTGCCGTCTCCGGCGACGGTACGCGTGCGGCCGTCGCGTATCGCAACGGCGTGATCCAGGAGTGGGATATTATCACGCTCCAGCCTACAGCCAAGTATCAGGCAAATCCGACCTCCGTGATCGTCGGTCTGGCCTATCAAGGAAAAACCTACAACATCCTGGCTGCCATCAACCGCAATAGCTCCGTTGATGCAGTGCAGCGCTTCATTCCGGGAAAGACCACGCCGGATGTCTCTGTTGATCTTCCTGCGGGGTTTGAGATCAGAGACCTTGGCATCGATCCAAAGGGAGAACGAGTCTATGTCTATCCGCAATTCGGACCAAGAATCCCTGTCCGCGACGCGACCACACTGGCAGAGTTTACAAACCTGGATTTCAGTCAGGCTGTGACCGCAGCCGTGATCAACGGCAACGAACTCGTGGTGGCACTACTGGACGGAACGGTACAGCGCTGGAGGATTCCGGAGACGAGCTTTATCGGCACCTTCAACTCAGGCATTAACAATCTGCGTGGTCCCATGATCTCGCGCGTTGCCCTTGCCCCTTCCCGGCGCTTCATTGCCCTTGCCGGACAAACATCGCCGGCATCGTTCTCGCCACGTGACCAGCTTACGTACATTTTTGATCTGCAGCGCGGCGAGCTCATTCGTCTGCTCCAGTCACAGGCCGGTACCGAGATGGCCAACATGGTCTTTAGTGCCAGCGATGCCTACCTGATGCTTGGCTACCGCGCAACGCCCCAACTTCAGGTCTTTGACATCGAAGCACAGGAGCGACTCCTTGGTGAAGGCACGGCCTTCCAGGGACTCATGCAGGACATGGAGTTTGCACCGGATGGTTCACGTCTGATGACCTGCTCGAACGACCCGGTCATTGGCCGAAACACGTTGCTGCAGAACTTCGCCACGCCGGAACGCGACTCCTCCGATGCCGTCTTTACGATCGCACGACCGAACATCGATGTGAAGGAGCTCGTGCTGCAGCCAATGCTGGTTGGTGATTCCTCAACCGTGAATGCATCCGTGAACCTGTGCAATGTTGGACGTGTACCCTGGATCGTGGACAGTACCATCCTCCGTGGCAATACGTGGATAGGATTCAATGATTCGCTGCGAGGTGACACACTAAAGCCAGGTGCCTGCTTTACCCTGCGCTTTGCGGCGTTGCCTCTCGACACGGGACTCCTTACTGACGTGCTGGATGTGATCGCATGCAATGACACCGTATCACTGCCGATCCAGGTTCGAGTGTCAGATCGGAAGCTTCCCATGCTGGCCGATGGTACGGACTTCGGCAACGTCTGCGTAGGACAGTTTTCGCGCCGCCGCGTTCAGGTGCTTCGTAACGACGATCCCATTCCGGTGGTCATCAACGCCGTGTTTTCTGAGCGCGGCCTTCTGTCACAGTTCCGCGTCGTCAACTTCCCCGCGAACACCATCGTCCAACCCGGTGCCACGCTCGAGGCTGACCTTGAGTTTGCTCCTACAGCCATCGGCGCTGATACGGCAATGATCGTCGTTCGGTATGCCGGGTCAACAACGGTTCGCAAGCGCTTCAGCGTGCTGGGTGTGGGCAAAGGCGCCGTCATCAACACGTCGCACAACGCGCTGCCGTTTGTCCCGGAGATCGTTGAACGTGAGGTCACCCTGACCAATGCGTCCGATATCACCGTCACCGTGGTTTCTGCGACGCTCACAGCCGGCGCACCATTCACGGTTCTTACGGCGCTACCGACAGATATCCGTGCGGGTGACAGTATCCGCATAGGTCTTCGCTACGATGGGGGTACCATTCCCAATGACGCAGCATTGACGTTCGCCTTCGACCCCTGTGCTGTTGCTCGCACCGTACAGCTTCGTGCATACCGTGGACAGGCAGTTGTCAGCATTCCCGACGTGAGTGCCGACCCACGCGGTGACGCCTCAATCCCCATCAATGTGGACGTCACAGAGCCCGTACCCTATGCCGGCATACGCTCACTCGAGGGAGCCTTCACCGTCAACCCACGCCTGTTCCTTGCCCGCTCGGTTGCGGTTGAAGGGGGCGAGGGCGTGGTGCTTTCGCAGGACGTGGTGAACGACCGTCGCGTGGTGCGCTACCGCATCACACGACGCTTTGACAAGAGCGGTACGGCCGGTGTGATCGTGGGATGGGCCGGCTTGGCCGAAGTCGATTCCTCGGCGTTGACGGTCGATACCACGGCGCCGAACTTTGGCGTTGCCGTTACGACGACGGGACGCAACGGCCTGCTCCGTATTCTGAATCCTGATCCGTCCCGCCGTGTGGTCGACCGACCCTTGCCGGTCGTGCGCATCGCTCCTAATCCGGTTGATGATCGTGCCTCTGTCACGATCATCGCGACGCAGTCAGCCGAGGCGGCCTGCCGCATCGTTGATGCGCAGGGACGTCTTGTGCGAACGCTTCCGCCAGTATCGATCCGCACGGGTGAGCAGCAAGTTGATATTGCTGTCGACGATCTTCTGCCCGGCGTCTATACCGTTATCCTGACGGGTGAGTTCGGTACCACGTCAGCAACGATGGTGGTGCTATGATCGACGTTGTCACACAGTATCGCCGCTCGGTGATCTCGGCCGTCGCCACGCTGGTAGCGCTTGCCGGACCTTGTTCGCTTCGTGCAGCCTCAGACTCGCCTGATACCACATTCACGGCGCTGTCGCTTCGCGCGGCGGTCGACGGAGGAGCGGGCCTGCATGCGTCAAGCTTCTCGCAATTGCCCGGTTTTCCAACGTGCTGTACGACGTTCGATGGTGGTACGGGGCTAGCCGTGGGCTTTGCTGCGGGCATCGAAGTCGATCCGCGCACTCAGGTTCTGGGCATGCCCCTGCGTTACGGTGTCGATCTTGCTGTGACGTCCATGGGCGCTACGCTATCAACACGTGAATTCGTTGGGAATATCATTCGCGACCAGCAACGGTTTGATGGCGTTGTGGAGCATACGATCGATGCCACATACATACCGATAGGCATTGAGCCCTTCGTTGCCATACGCATGCCCGCCGTCGAGCCGTTGTCGCTTCGACTTGGCCTGTCCGCAGCGTTGCCCGTCGTGCGGTCGTTCACGCAGAAACAGACGCTTGTTGAGCCTGCAGACCAGTCATATACGTTTGAGACCGGAAGCAGAACCCGAGCTCTGGTAGAGGCCGACATTGCCAATGCCGGTATGCGTCTGGCGCTGGCACTCGGTGCAACGTACGACGTGCCCGTGAACGACCAGTTCGCGCTCGCGCCCTATGTGCGGTTTGACTATCCGCTTACCGCCGTAACGTCCGGCGTTTCGTGGTCCGTAAGCACTGTCCGCATTGGCACGGAGCTGCGCATGCGCATGCGTAAGGCCCTGCCACCGCCTCCGCCTCCGCCGCCACCGCCACCGCCACCGCCACCGCCGGTTGTTGTCGAGGAACGTCGGCCTACGATCGACGTCAACGTACTGGCTGGGACGGTCAACGTTGATCCGGAAGACACGCTGAACGTGCCTATCGTGACCGAGCGCACACAGATCGCGTCGTACATGGCAGCGCCTGTGATCTTCTTCGGTCAGAACAGTACGGAGCTTTTGGCTGTGCCGGGGGGACGTTCACAGGAACTCATCCTTGACGCGATCGCCGGACAGCTTCGGCGCGACCCCGCAATGCACGTCACGGTCGTTGCCAGTGCTGCTGCCGACGAGGACCCGAATATCATCAAGCAGCGTGTTGGCATGGTGCTGTCACGCCTTGGCGGAACGCAGGAGCAGTACACCATACGGATGGCCCAAGCACCGGCAGCGAAATATCAGCAGCTCAACGATGAGTTTCGAAGCGTGCGCTTTGAGGTGAATGGCAGAAGCAGCGTCATCCCTTCGTCGGTCGTAACAATAGAGAGAACAGCGTCGGACCTGCCGATCCATGTGCTGCCTACGACGGTGTGCGATGGCGGACCGTGCAGTGTGACCATCAATGGCAGTGTCACGGGTGATAACGGTGCTACCACGCTGCGCATTGGCGAGGTGATGGCCACGCGGGATGCATCGCTCCTGCAGCTTTCCGGTAACGTTCTTCCTGCGTTCACCACGCTTACCCTTGCATACACTGTTGCCGTGCAAACGCCGCAAGGTCGACGTGACACAACGGTGCGTATCGAGCGGGTCATCAGGCCAACTGTCACACGCGCCGATACGGTGGTCACGGTCGTTGACCATGCCGGGAACGCCACTGCAGATGGCGTTACATTGGGCTACTTCGGATATGATGCTGCGACCTTTGCCGCAGTTGACTCAACTGTCGTCGTCGCGGTACGCCGAGCTAAAGCCGAAGGTAAGCGTGTCTCTGTCATACCGGAGACCGATGAGTTGGGCTCGGCCGAGTACAATCAGCAGCTACGCCGACAGCGTGCCGCTGCAGCGCTTCAGCTTTTAGGACTTACTCCGGCCGATGTGACGCTGCAGGTTGACCAACAGCCCTCGTCACCGGCAACGACGCCGATGGAGCGTGTGGCCCGACGCAGGGTCAGCATTCGAATCACCGATTGATGATGCCATGATCACTCGTGACGACTTTTTGCTGCGCAAGGACATCCACTTCCTGAACCACGGCAGCTTCGGCGCAACGCCCCTTGTCATGCTCGACGAATGCAGACGCTGGCAGGAGCGCATGG
>JAULYI010000264.1:0-4649 GCA_032117915.1 Kapaibacterium sp. (SeqCode)
TGTCATTAGGAAGCACAAGGTGCGTCATGATCACCTCGCTGTCGGACGGATGCTTTACGGTCATCGGAGTTCCTCTTCTAAGCGGTCAACTTCTGCGCGCTGCGTGCCGGTGCGCACGGTACGCCGGTACTGGTCAATGGCCAGCCGTGCATCATCGCGTTTTCGCATAGCAAGAAGCGTCGTGATCTTTTCGACAAGGGCAGGCTCGTAATGCTTGGAGTCCGGAAACTCTTCAAGGATGGCGTCATAGTAGATCACCGCCGCCTTGTTCGAGTACGAACGCGTGTAGTGACGTGCAGACTCGAGATATCGTTCAGCCAGCTTGTCGCGCAGTTCGCGAATGGTCCGTGCGGACTCAAAGGCCAGCGAATCCTGAGGATAGGCGGCCTCGAACTCTCCGAAGGCCGCAATGGCTTTCTTGGTGTAATCCTGGTCGCGGTCTGCCGGCGGCGACAAGTTCAGATAGCACTCGGCAGACTTGTACAGGGCCATCTTGGCGTATTCGCTGCTTGGATAGAGCCGACGTACCATGGCGTAGTTGTAGGCACCCAGTACGTGCTCTCCTCGTCGAAAGTTGATCTCGGCAAGGTGATACTGGGCATCATCGGCATACTGGCTTGCAGGAAACTGCAGCTTGATGATGTCGAACTGCGCCGTAGCCTCCAACCAGTTCTCGTCGTTAAAGGCTTCCAGCGCTTCCTTGAATACATCCTCTGCCGTGCGGCTGCGACGCTCCTGCTTCGTGGTCGCACAAGCAGTGACGAATGCCAAGAGCACGAGGAGTACGATGGTACGATTGGTCATGGCCCACAAATTACGGATTACCACCACCACGGAGGGATATAGGATGACTGGGGATCACTAATATCAGTTCGCCGGGCCCGCGCCCGGGGCTAGCCCTTCCGCCCTTTCGCCCTTTTTCTCAGTAGCCGAATGAGGCGAGCTGGGTGCGGTCATTACGCCAAGCGCCGCGTACCTTGACGAACAACTCCAGGTAGATCGGATGTTGCAGATGTGCTTCGATGGCAGCGCGGGCTTCTTCGCCGACGGTCTTCAGTGCGGTACCCTTGGCGCCGATCAGGATGCCCTTCTGCGTATCGCGTTCCACGATGATATCGGCGGCGACATACCATTTGCCCCCTTCACGTTCCTTGAACTCGACGATGTCGATCTCGGTGGCGTAGGGGATCTCGTCTTCGAATCGTTTGAACACGACCTCGCGGACGAGCTCGGCAACGAAGAATCGTTCCGGTTGGGTGGACAGTGCATCGGCGTCATACAACGCATGGCCCTCTGGTGCCAGATCCTTGAGCATGGCCATGAGGTCGTCGATGTACTTCTCGTCACGGGCGGAGATCGCGATGGCCTTGGCGAAGATGCCGCTGGCGCGTGCCTCTTCTACAAGCGGAAGCGCCTCTTTCCGGATCTTGACGGCGTCCATCTTATTCATGACCAGGATGCTTGGTCGCTTATGCCGCCGAAGCAGAGACAGGATCATGGGGTCGAGTACGGTGCCGCGCTCGACGCACTTGACAGTATCGACGATGACGCAGATGATCTCGGCCTCTGCCAGCGACTCATCGATGTAACCCATCATGGCGCGCTGCATGGCATACTGCGGCTTCAGCAAGCCCGGTGTGTCGAAGAACACCAGCTGTGCTTCTTCGTCTGTGTAGATACCAAGCACGCGCTTGCGCGTGGTTTGCGGCTTGGGTGTGACGATACTTAGATGAGCGCCAAGGATGGCATTCATGAGTGTGGATTTACCGGCGTTCGGACGTCCGATAATGGCAACGTGGCCAAACTTTGTCACCTGCTGCGGTACGCTCATGCTGCGGCCGCCGTCTCATTGCTCTGCAGGTTGAACTCAACGTCCGGATGAGCTTCGGCGTGAGCCAACTCTCGTTGGAGGATCTCGCGAACAGCAGGCTTCATGAAGGTGTCTTCCGTTCCTACCAGACGGCACAGCGCACGTGCTACGATAACGCAGGCTGCCTCGACGGGCATGGAGCGATTGACGATGATCAGGTGCTGGTCATGAACGACGCAACCACCGCCACGGAATGAACCCGATTCACGACGAACGGAGTATCCCAGCGACTTGGCGAGCGACGTGAGCTCTTCAAGGAGTTTGTCAGCCTTCATTGGCGATGTAGGGGGCGGAAAGCGAGAATGATAACGATCGTTACGGCAGCCAGCATGGTAAGGCCGGCCGTCATACTGTTGGCGATATTGGTAACCCGCTCTGTAAAGACGCGGATGATCTCGGCCGGCTGTGCCAAGGGCACACCGGTCTGGAGGTCAAAGTACTGCAGGAGTTCGTAGTCCTTCCATATCAGGTAGCCCTGTGAGGGAATCAGAAGGGCCATGAGAATGGCAGCCATGAGCAACCAGCCCTTTGACCGATACAGGCTGCGCAGGCCGACCATCAAGCCCAGACTTCCGATCGTAGCAGCAACAAATCCCCAGTTCGTCCACGCACCCGTGAACGCAAACATGCGAATGGTGTTCAAGCGTATCGCCTCGGTCTGCTCAGCTCGAAACACCAGCGTTCCCGGATAGAAGACGTCAAAGCCAACCACGCTGCGCACAACGTTACCCCCAAGCCACAGCAGACCTCCGGCAACAAAGAGGAACAGGAAGACGCGATTACTGGCCGACGAAAACGGTGAGGTCATGACACAAAAGTACGAAAAGGCAACGTGCGCATAGCGCTGCGCGGGAAGCTACGCGAAGCTTCTCACGGAGTTTCTCGCAAAGCGCGCAGCGCGTAATAGACGCGTGTATGCCACGTGGCCGGGTCAGGGGCTGTTGCGGGGTCGGTCAGGTACTCTTCCCATGATTCGCCCACCGGGATATCGCGTGCGGCCAGGTGTTGCTCGAGTGCGTCGCGCGCCAGGCCGATCAGCTCATAGGGGCCGTAGTAGTCCAGGGCGACGGCCTGCATGGCGGGACGCGTCGCTCCCGTGACGTCGCCGTTGCCGTTGTCCGGCATCGCCACAGGTAGCATGGCCACCACAGCGGTTGTTCGTCCATTCCAATCTGGATAGGACACGAAGGGGGCGCCGACGATCGGGAGGTTTCGCCCAAGGGCATGCCTGGTAACGCGTGCGAACGATGACGCAAGGGTAGCGCCGATGGCCGAGGTCGCCGTTGAAGAGCGGGCCGATAGGACATGGGTGATCGGCAGGGTAACGTTCTGGATGGCAGACATTCGCTGTTTCGTGGATACGAGCATTCCGTTCAGATCGGCAAGGCTACGCTCGAAGTCGGGCCCCGCAATCCAGTCAACGAACAGGCCGAACCAGCGACCGTACACATTTCCCCCGAAGTCGATCTCGAGGTCCCAAGTAACGTGGCTTTTGCCGTTGCCGGCATCCACGATCTTGATCGAGCTCAGTGATGGCGTCTGTCGGTCCATGGCCAGCTCGATGGTCACCGATGATGACGGTGTTGCCTGCGCGATACGGATGCTGCCGTTCCCGTCGTTGTTGCTCTGCCAGCGCAACAAGGAGCCCGATCCTGAAGGAGGTCCCTCGAAGACGATGGCGGCCGTGGAGTCCTCTCGCAGCCAGGTGGTCCATCGTGGCCATAAGGACAGTGTGTTCACAGCGGCATAGACGACGTGATCGGGAGCGTCGATCATAGCCTGACGCTCGATACGGACGGTGGACGGCAGCAGGAACCCAATGACGGTGACCAGGACGAAGAGTCCCAGGCCAACGAGTGCAAACGCTTTCAGCAGTTTCATCATCCGGCAAATAAGGGCAGGATGTCGGCATAGACAATACGTCGATCTAGGGATAGACGTATTCCTTCCGTCTCGCCCATCGCCGTCTTCGAATCTTTGGCACCCAGACTCATCAGGCGATCAGCACCGGTTGGATCCGAATAGAACTGCTCGTACTCCTTGACGACCAGTCGATACTGCGCACCTGAGCCGGCAGATGGCAGCTTGATCAGACCTGCCCATGCGTTGGTAGCATTGACCCTGTCGATGCGGTGACTGGAGACGTGCTTCCAGCCCAGCTCGGCGTCGGCACCCCAGCTTGCATCGCGTTGCTCAACGCTTACCTCGATCTCCGACCCCTGCTGGCCTGCGGCATTCATGCGGTACGTATGGCCAACGACCGACACGGTCACGGATTGGCCGTCGGCCTCGACCGTGGCCGTTGCGGTACGGTCGGGCGGGATCTGACAGAATTCGCTCTGCACGATGCGCGACACGTAGACATCCTTGCCGGTGTTGTCACGCCATGACATTGGTTGATACCGACACAAGGCCAGTCGGATGAACGGATAGTACGATGTACCCGGGTCGATCTCGATATCGGCATACCAGAGCTGCCGTGCCTCGTCATACATCGGTTCGAATCCAACCACGATGAAGCGCTGTGCAGGGTCGACTTCGTCGATGGATACGTTCATATGCACACTCTTCGGGTCGACGAAGTTGCCTACGCGCGGAGAATTGTCGGCCGGCGTCGGCGTCGACAGCCAGATCGGGTCAAGACCCCACTGCGTGACGTATGGATGGAGCGTATCGGGGATGTCCAGCGTCGAGCCCGACACAAGCTGCGAGACAAGGCCAACGTCGGTCTTCGATGCCGTGACGACGTTCATGAACTTCGATGAAGCATCGCCGCTGC
>JAULYI010000265.1:0-8314 GCA_032117915.1 Kapaibacterium sp. (SeqCode)
CTGCCTCACGCCGTCCGGAATACATCAATGCTACAGCCGAGGAGCGTAAAGCAATCATCCAGCGTTTGCGTAACAGCAAGGCGTTTGTGGACAGTGTTCGCAACGATGCCGCAACTATCCAGACAGGCCTGGTCGTCCTAGACCCTCGTACCGGAGCTATTCTTGCCATGGTCGGCGGGTCACCGCGCAGCATGCAAGCGTCGGGAGCCCGCTACTCGCTGAATCACGTCACCCAGATCAAACGGCAGCCGGGATCATCGTTCAAGCCCTTCGTCTATGCCTCTGCCCTTGAGCAGGGGCTCACACCCGAGACGATGGTCGAGAGTGGTCCCTTTGCGTACACGAATCCCGAGACGGGAGAGGTATGGGCTCCGCAAGGGACCTCCAAGCATGGCCAGCCAATGACGCTACGGGCCGGACTCAAATTCTCCACGAACAGCGTCGCAGCCCGCCTGATCACGCAGCACACATCACCGTCGAAGGTGGTCGATCTCTGCCGGCGCCTTGGAATCACCACCGCACTCACACCGGTACCGGCGCTTGCGCTCGGAGCCGGCGAAGTGTCACCGCTGGAACTAACGCAGGCATATGCGGCCTTTGTGAACGACGGTGTAACGGTCCCGCCTGTCGCGGTAACGCGTATCGAAGATCGTATGGGCAACGTGCTGTACGAAGCGCGTCTGCCTAAGAGTGTCGAAGACGCTATCGACCCCAAGGTTGCATCATCGATGATCTCGATCATGCGAGGAGTTGTCGACGGTGGCACGGCATCAGGGATACGACGCTTTTACAAGCATGATGCTGCCGGAAAGACGGGTACGACGAATGATTTTGCCGATGCATGGTTCGTTGGCGTTACGCCGCAGTTGGCCTGCGGTGTATGGGTTGGCTTTGACGACAGGCGTGTACAGTTCACCGGAGATTACGGTCAGGGTGGCCGCGCCGCAGCGCCGATCTGGGGACGCTTGATGGGTAAGGTCTATGCCGACCCCGGCAACCGGTATCGCCAAACACAGTTCTCGGTCTATCGTGATTCGTCGGATACCGTCTCCGTTGAACAGCTCTTGAACCCGCCAAGCGAAGAGATCTCCGATGCCCCACCGGCGCAGCCGGTGTCTGCACCCACGCCGGTCTCATCGCCCCCCAAGGCAACCAAGCGAAAGGATGACTGATGCAGTCCGGACCTGAGTGGATCTTCACGGACGGAACAACGATGCCCGTTGGAACGATGTACTGTATCGGTCGCAACTACGCCGCTCATGCGGCCGAGATGGGAGCAAGTGTCCCAACCGATCCTATCGTCTTCCTGAAGCCACCGTCGGCCTATGCGGCTGACGGCTCAACGATCACCCTTCCGTCCTTCTCGACGAATGTGCATCACGAGGTAGAGCTGGTTGTTGTCATCGGCCCCAACCGATCGATCGCCGGATATGCCGTTGGCCTTGACCTTACGGCGCGTGACGTTCAGGCAAGGGCAAAGGAACGTGGCGAGCCGTGGGCAACCGCCAAGTCGTGGGCTTCATCGGCACCCGTTTCACACGTGCTGCCTGCTGCTCAGGCAGGCAACGGACCATACACCGTTGTGCTCGATGTGAACGGTGAACGGCGCCAGCATGGATCGACGGACCAGATGGAACGTTCGATAGCACAGTTGATCGATTACGTTGACAGCGTGTTCAGGCTGCGTGAGGGCGATTGTATTTTTACGGGCACCCCTGAAGGCGTGGCACCTATCAAGCCGGGCAATACCGCCGTGGCACATTTGGATGATCGCATCACCTTATCAGTACAGTTCGCATGAGCTTCCGTTCCATCCTGTTGGTTATCGCCCTCGTTGCCGTTGCCGGCTGTTCCTCCACACGCGTGGAGCAAGCAGGAACCATTGTGGTTGAAGGGACGGTCCAACCATTGGCAGGTGCTGAAGGCTGCTACCTGATCGAGGTGGGCAAGAAGGTCAGCGAGAAGGCCTTCTATCAGCTTCTTGACACTCCCGAGCGCCTTGCGGCTGTGGCCGGTCGTACGGTCTCGATACGCATTCGCGTGGACAGTGCAGCCTCAGGCCCGTGTCCGGTTGGGACGCCGGCCCACGTCATCGACTACCTACGAAAGTGATGTCCATGACCACCATTCGACCCGGCATGATCGTCATTGCGCTGCTGGTACTGGCCGTTCTCACGGGTTGCTCGGGGATAACGCGTGTCGAGCGCGACGTGTATTCGCTCACCTATGTCGATACCACGACGATCGATCGCGTGCGCAACCCACCGGGACAGCGCGATAACGGCATAGTCTATCCGTCAAGCCGGACCGTCGAAACACGACGCAACGTCATACAGATGGACAGTGTTGATGTGCGCGAGTATCCCGACTTCATTCGCCTTGGCATCTTCGAAGGGATCGGCATGATCGGTTCCGGCCAGGGGGGCACGAGCGTCAATCTTGGCCCCTTTGGCATGTACTGGGATGTCGATCGGTTCATACGAACGATCGCCGACAGACGGCGGCTGGCCGATACGGTCGACAATATGTTTGATGGAAGTGTCCACCGCTTTGGTATCGGCGAATGGCGGTTGCGCTGGTTCGATGATGCTCCCGGCTGGTCATGGGGTATCACCGGTGCGGAGCTGTTTCGAGCGGATGACGATAGTGATCACTGGCTTACCGGCGCCGGTGTGCTGACGATATCGAAGCGCTTTTATCTGAAGGAGTCCATCCCGTATGCGGCGCTGCGCGTCTCTGCAGGCTTTGCGGCATTTCCTTCGCGATACGTGCACGTCACGACGTCGGCAGATCTGGGAAGCATCGGAGGTCTGAACATGCGTGCCTATGCAGGCTATGCCTTCGGCGTGAACAGCGGTAAGGACGTCTCAGGCTTCGTTGGTGTTCCATACATCGGCATTGGTGCTAGCGTTCTGGACTTTGTAAACCGCGACAGCGAGCTCGAGCGGGAGTGGCGTGACATGGAACATTCGTCGTGGTTCATCGGTATGGCAGACTTCACGTTTCTTGGTAGCGACGTTGAGTCGTCGATCTTCAACATGAATGCTACCGGGGCGGACAAGCCAACACTAACGGGGTTGATCGCGCGGATCGCGCCGGTTACGATCGCCCTTCCGGTCCTTGATCATCGGCTGGCATTCGGCACCTCGGCCGTCTCGTTCCTGGCCCTTGGCGGCACGGCCTTCGGCTTGGCCGTTCTCCCGGTACGGCTCAGTTACGTTGCGCATCCCTTCGACATGCCCTTGCAAGTAGAACCGTTCATCGAGGCAAGCTATGCCCCCTCGACATTTGCCCACATTGGCTTGAGAGGGGCAGTGCCTATCAATGAGCAGGCGTCATTGCATCTGCAGATGGGGTACGTGTCCGGCTCGACGGGAAGTACGCGTGGACTGGATGCGAGCGGACGTGACGTGAACATCACGGCGTTCAATGGGTTTTACATCGGCATCGGTGCCGGGATCATGGATCGATTCTTTGGACGTGATGAGTTACGCTATGCACGCCCGTAGCATCACCCTCTCCGTCCTGGCAGCCGTCCTGGTATCGGCGTGCACCATTGGCGATCCGTACGGACTGATGATGATGCCTACACCGTACGGCAACGTCGTTGGTCATATCCAGGGTGACCGTCATCTCGTGCAGCATGTTGCATTGAACGCTGTTGCCATCGATAGTGGTGCACGCCTTGGTCTTCGTGTTGCCAAGCTCACGGACGGGATCTTCAACACGGAGGTACGCCTTCGTGACGGTGCCGAGCTCACGATCCACATGCGTACCACGCCGCATGCGCTGTCGGTCAAACCTCAAGGCGGCCTCATGCTTCGCGTATCGTTGTCACATGCCGAACTGATTCGCGATGACGGACGTGTTCAGCGGTATGATCTTGCGCTCGATACTGCAAGACCCTTCATTGTGAATATCGTCAATGACGGACGTCTGATGGACATCCGGCTTGGATGTACGAATCTTGACATCGTTACCACCACGCTACCCTCAACAGAATGGGTGGTTGTGGAACCTTCCAGGCGCGGAGGTGTTGAGCTGATCGATCCTACCTTTACTCCACTGTACGACTACTAATTGCACCTATGGCTCAACGCATCACCATCGTCGGAGCTGGCCTTGTAGGCAGCGTCCTTGGCGTCATGCTTTCAAAGCGCGGACACCACGTTCGCATCATTGAACGACGTCCTGATATGCGCACAGCAACAATCAGTGCCGGACGCTCGATCAACCTTGCGATGTCGGACCGAGGGCTGAAGACCCTGGAACTCGCAGGTATCGCCGATGACATTCTTCGTGTTGCCATCCCGATGCACGGACGTGTGATGCATGATGTGGTCGGCAACCAGACCTATCAGCCGTATGGCGTTGGCAACCAGGCGATCAACAGTGTCTCACGCGGCGAACTCAACAAGGTCCTGCTTACGGTTGCCGAGCGTCACGGCGTCGAGATCCTGTTTTCACGTCGGTGTGTCGATATCGATATCGCTACAGCCACCGCCACCTTTGAGCACACCGAGACCGGAGCCCGGGAGACGTTCCAGGCTGATGTTCTCTTTGGCGCGGATGGCTCGTACTCGGCGGTGCGCAATCGGCTGATGATGACAGACCGATTCGACTATTCGCAGACGTATCTGCCGCACAGCTATAAGGAACTACACATTCCGCCTGCCGAGGATGGTTCCTTCCAGTTAGAAAAACACGCTCTGCATATCTGGCCTCGACACTCCTACATGATGATCGCCCTGCCAAATCTTGACGGGTCGTTTACCTGTACGCTCTTCTTTGCACATAAGGGCTCACCATCCTTCGATGAGCTGAAGACACGAGCCGATGCAGAGCGGTTCTTCAGCGAGCAGTTTCCGGATGCTATGGCCATGATGCCGACGTTACTTGATGACTTCCAGGCCAACCCGGAATCGTCGCTCGTAACGGTTCGCTGTTTCCCCTGGGTTGCCAACGGTAAGGTCGCGCTCATCGGTGATGCAGCTCATGCCATCGTCCCATTCTATGGTCAGGGCATGAACTGCGGCTTTGAGGATTGCAGGGTGCTGATGGCATGCCTGGACCACTGCAACGAGGATTGGACATCGGCCCTGGAGTTGTACCAGCAGCTTCGGAAGCCCAGCGGCGATGCCATCGCCCAGCTTGCACTGGATAACTTCATCGAGATGCGCGACAAGGTTGCCGATCCCGTCTTCCTGCTTCGCAAGCAGATCGAGGGTTACCTGTATGCGACCTATCCGGACAAGTTCATTCCGCTGTACACACTTGTGACCTTCTCTCCGGATGTTGCCTATGATGCAGCGCTACGCGCCGGACGAGAAGCGGATGTCCTTCTTGCCGAGATCATGGCCATGCCCGACGTTGCCGGAACGTGGAACAGCGAGGCCGGCAAACAGTTCATCGATACCATCATGCAGCAGCGCCAACCTGTCTCGTACTCGTCAGGTATGCCGGCGTAACGAACAAGCCCCCAGGCGCAGGGCTGCGAATGGGGGCGATGAATCTTCTACCTAGTTGTGGCAGGCCTACTGGATCACGGCCCTATCGGTGAGGACATTCACAGGCGTCGTGTAACGTACAACATAGGAGCCCGAGGGCAGCCCACGCAGCGGGACCAGCACTGGCTGGGACGCTGGCGTAATGGTGACCGAAAACACTGTCTGACCGGCAACATCGATCACGTTGATCGCGTAGGCTCCTGCCATCGAGGTGACCACCTCGACGACGGGCTCGCTCGATGGATTCGAGGTAACCTTGAGGACGGGTACGCTGGAAAGTGTGATCGGACGACCTTCCTTGTAACAGCTCGAGTCGGCAGACAAGGTGCCCGGATCGACCTGCGTGATAGGACGCTGAAGTTGTCTGATCCAATCGTGAGAGGCAACGGTTACCGGAGACTCCAGGATCGGTGCGGACATGATGCGTCCCACCAGCGAAACCAGGTCGTTCCATCCCGGTTTGAAGGTAGTGCTGTCGAACTGCAGCGAGATCGTCCTGATGTTGGTCATGTTGTCGATGATATCACCAACAAGCGTTCCGTGCGTTACACTGTCCAGCTTGAATATCCGGCTGTCGATCGTGACATCGATGCCAAACGACACGTCATTCATGAATGCCGAGTCAGGCTCGAGTTTCACACGAACAGGAATAGCAAACCCTGCGTCACCGATCTTCCCGGTTGTATCAGGGATCGCGAACGTGACGTAGATAGGCGTGATGGTACCAGCGAGGTTAACATCGGCGGCACCGGCACACGGCCCTATAACGTCGATGTGCATGACACCTTGATAGGCCTTATCCTCGCTGGCCGTGAAGCTCACACCGATATCATACGACCCACCGGGCGGAATCACCACGGGGAACGACGTTGGCCGCACGATGCCGAAGCCCGGTGTAACGGTGATACCGCCGATCACGATCGTGTCGTCATCGGTATTACGCACGGTATGAGACCGCTGGTATGGGCGAAGCATATCGCACGGACCAAAATCAAGCAGGTCCGGCGTCGTGAACTGCGGGTAGTTAAATCGAACAGCGGGGCCCTTGTTCACACGCGTACAGCCCAAACTGTCGAGCGTTGTGATCGTGATCTCTCCCTCGGCCGTGTACCGTCCAAATCGCGTTGTATCTCCGTTGCTCCACAGGTAGCTCACAAAGCCGGGTGCAGCCGTGAATACGGCTGTATCACCCTCGCAGATGACACCGCCACCGGTCAGGTAAAAGTCATATCGCTTGGGCGTCTTCCATGTGATGCCGTAGCGGACCACACCGGGGGTGCCGGCCTGGGCGTTACGACTCTTCAAGTAGGCTTCGTTCAACGGCTCGATGTGGATACCGGGCTGGCCGCCACCGAGTGTTGGTGCAACACTCGCGTGCGGCTTATTCAGGATGATGACACCGCCGCCACCGCCGCCACCGGGACCATGGGCCACATAGACGGTGCCCTGCTCCGGAGAATACCCAACGTCGCCGCCCTTGCCGCCTTGAACGTCAACGGAAAGTGCACCGATGATGGAATCCGTTTCGAGCACGACCGTTCCGCCTGCTCCGCCGCCGCCGGCTCCGTCCCATCCGGAAGCACGTGACGGGGTCGCTCCGCGAGCAATGATGGATCCACCAAGGCTCTGCACCGCAACCGCACGGATGAACACAAGTCCACCGCCGGCACCGCCATCGGTGGCCTCTACATTGCCGCGATTCTCATGTCCCCCACCACCACCGCCACCCATGAAGTACCGATGTTCGCCATACTGATCGGCAATGGCATAGCCACCAAATCCGCCAACGTCAGGACGCTTGATACAGTACGTACTGGCATCTCCGCCACGGCCGCCGATTCCTCCATTGCCACCGCCCGCTCCACCGGCATTCAGGGCGTTGCCGCCACCGCCGCCGCTGATCCACGGGCCTCGACCACCGACGTTCATGTCGGTGATGATCGTCTCGCCCTTGTATCCGGCCTTACGGTCCGTGCCGACCGTGAAAAAGTCCGTTACGTCACACTCACTGGCGAATCCTGATCGCTTGCCGCCGCGAAATCCTGTACCCGTTGCATCGATGTCTGACTGTAAGGCCAGTGCACCGTCAACCCAGATACTCAGGACCCCTCCGCTTTTGCCATCCCAGGGCCGCGCCTTCAGGGTTGAGCTGACAACGGCAGACGAATACGTAGGCACACGAATAAGCTGAACCAGACCAGCCGTGTCGTAGCCGTTCACAAGATTCGTGCTGAAGGTAATGACGTTCCCCTGCACACGCTCGACGATCCGAAACTCCATACGTCCGGCATTGCCGATATCTGTAAGCGTTCCCGTGATCGAGTCGTTTACCGCAAGCGCACTGGCACCCTTCATCTGCATGATGATCACGCGATCACCCGCCTTGAAGGGACCGGGCTGGTCTACCACAACACTGGAGTCGCAAGCGCGAACGTCAATGACGGAAGCATAGTCATTGACAATGCCCCCTATCGCCGACTGCGAGCGCGCTGAATGATGTAACAACATCATACAGAACAAGCCCGCAAGGATCAACGTACCAGTCCTGAACATACGTTCCATTGCGTTGTGAGTGGGCTTTATGTGCCTCAAAAATCGTGCCATGTGTGATTCATGTGGAGAATTTCCGTAGGTTTTACACATTATGTCAAGGGTTTTCCACACGAACCACACCGCAACTAAGATATGAATCTTCCAAACGCGCTCAAACCGGGCGCCGTGATTGGCATCATCGCGCCGGCATCTCCGCAACGGGATCGGAGCCGTCTTGAACGAGGGATCCGTTATCTGGAGACGCTGGGATATCG
>JAULYI010000266.1:0-3759 GCA_032117915.1 Kapaibacterium sp. (SeqCode)
GGTGTACCGGTGAAGGACAGCACGGCCTGGCGCGTGATGCGCTCGGCTCCCTGCAGGAACCGGACGGTGAACGTTGCAGAGTCGCCGCGACGGATCGACACCGGACGGAAGTCGACGACCTGGAAGAACTGGGTGTTACTGAGCGTAACATTGGTGATGCGGATATCACTGTTCAGCGTCCGTACCACAATGGTGGTGTCCTTGGCGCTACCGGGTGCCACTTCGCCAAACACGACGAGCGTCGGTGCGGCCTCGATGGCATGCACGGATAGCGGTGGCGTTCCATAACTGACCGTCGCTGATGGCTGTCGGCCACGACGGAAGGCAACCGTTGCACGACGTGCACGGTCTTCGTCGTTGCAGACCATAGGTGATGTCCATGAGATCTTGCAGACCTGACGACTTATTGTCTCCGTGGCCAGTGCATTCATGAGTGCCACGAGCGATGCCTCGTTTGCCACGACGCTGCGTCCGCCGGTTGCCTGACAGATGCGGCTGATGGACGGGTCCGTGCGGTTGATCATGAGCGTGGCCGAATAGAAGCGGATGCCTTGCGCACGAGCCAAGGTGATGGCACGCTGCTCGAACGACCATCGGTCCTTGATCTCCGGATTCGGTTCGCCGTCGGTCAGGAAGAGCGCAACCTTCGGGATCTCCGGAGACCGGCTCTGCATCTGGTCGAACACGTTGGGCACACCAAAGAACGGCACTTCGTAGTTGGTCGCAGCCAACGGCACCAATCGCTTGATGGCCTCGAGCACCGGCTCGGGCGAGGTCTGCCAATCACAGATCAGGCGGGACTTTCCGGAGAAGCCGATGATGGACACGGATGTCTGGCCATTCCACGGCATCTTCTCGACGAAGAGCTTCAAGGCGTCCTTGACGAAATCGAGGCGCTTCTTGCCACCCGGGAGCACCTGATCCATGGAGTTCGACTCGTCGACGATCAATACTAGGCTTACCGAGCTCGACGTGGATGTCGTCACGCACGTATGCGTAAGGGTCGACGTCAGGTCCTGCGTGCGTCCATCCGGCATGGTCTCGACCACGCGCAGATCTCCCGCCGTCAGGTCCGTATAGGGCTGCCCTGCCGGATCAAGTGCGATGTAGTTGGCCGTGATCCGCGGAAAGGAATCCGTAACCACATTGTAGAGCGAGAAGTCCTGAGCGTAAAGCGCGCCGACACCGCTCATCATAGTCAACAGACCGATGACGATAGCAAGACAGGCACGTAGCCCATGCATCGCGCAGGTGAATGTTCGCATAGGGATAGTGAGCAAATTACCGATAGCGGGTGACCTCACAACAGGAAGAGTTTAGCATTTATCCAATCCCACCGTATGAATCGTCAGCATCGGTCTGGCGAATAGGACAAGCATGATGTGGCGGTGTTCAATGCATGCACTAGGTTTGTACTGAAGGATCGGCCGTTCGCTTGTGCACCAGCACTGCTAGGACGCCATCCTCATCGCTGTGTCACCGACCCCTACCCACCATGGCAACCGAACCACGCAATGTACTTGGAGGTCCGCTGCAGGCATGCTGTACGGATCCGATGACGGGTTACTTCCGTGACGGCTTCTGCCGTACCGACCACCGCGACCAGGGCTCTCACACGGTGTGCGCCGTAATGACGGAGGAGTTTTTGATCTACTCGCTGGAGCGAGGCAATGACCTGATCACGCCTCGGCATGCGTGGATGTTCCCGGGTCTGGGTCCGGGTGACCAATGGTGTCTTTGCGCCGCGCGCTGGCAACAGGCATTTCTGGATGGTGTCGCACCGAAGGTCATCCTGGAGTCGTGCCACGAACGCGCCCTGGAACACTGCGACCTGTCTGATCTTATCGCATATAGCCACCAGGTATAGCCTCGCCCCCTGCCATCACCGTCACGACGCTACGGTTGCGATAGGACGTCAGTTTTTGTTGGCAACAAACTCTTCGTAGGAACGACGCAACGTTTCGGAAAAGACGTCCACGTCCTGTGCACCGCTCACGGCATAGGCGCGGTCAAATACGTAGAACGGCACGCCCGTGCAGCCGAACTTGCGGGCAAGGTCGATATCTGCGCGGACGGCCTCATCGTATGCTGTGCCGGTCAGCGCAGTGGCAACATCGGCAGCCGATAGCCCCACCTCCCCTGCCAGTCGAATCAGCGTTGCATCGTCGTCTATGTTCAACGCCTCTGTGAAGTATGCGTGGAGGAGGCGTTCCTTCATGGGTTGCTGCACCCCATAGTCCTTGGCAAGGTGCAGCACCTTGTGTGACTTGAACGTGTTGGCAAGGATGGCCTTGTCAAGATGATAATCCAACCCGATCTGCCTTGCAGCTGCTGTCACACGCGCATTCATGGCACGGGCCTGTTCGATCGGGAAGCCCTTGGCCGATGCCAGATATTCATCAACCCGCAACGTGGTATCAGTCACGATATCAGGGGCAAGCTGAAAGCTCTTGTATTCGATCTCGATCTTGTCTCGGTGCTCAAATGCTTCCAGGGCCGTCTCGAACTTGCGTTTGCCCAGATAGCAGAACGGACATACAATGTCGCTCCAGATTTCAATCTTCATGGTGGTGGTGTTGGTGGTAGGCGCAGATGTTCGTGGTGATGTGGCATTCCCGGTTGTCTGCGCCATTGCCATCAACGGCAGTACGAAGCACGCAGCAAATGCTGTCAAGGGGAGACGCAGACGGATGAGGAATACCATGGCGTTGGTGACCGGTGAATGTGGTATGGTTGCAAATCTACGAGGGCGCTGCAACGTCCATGCGCACTCCCGACACCATTTCGGAAAGCACCAATGTCTGCATCACTCGACCTTGCCATTGCAACGCTCACAAATGCATCAACCATTGCCGTTGTGGGACTCTCTCGCATGCCCGGCAAGCCGGCACACGACATTCCGCTGTATATGGCGGCCCAAGGCTGGAAGGTGGTGGGTGTAAACCCCGGTGCCGTTCCCGCCGTAGAGCATATCGAAGTCGTAGATAGCATCGAGAAGGTATCTGCGACGATCGATGTTCTGAATGTGTTTCGGCCGACATCCGATACCGACGCTATTATCGACCAAGCCATACAACGCCATGCAGACCGTGGCGACGTTTCCTGTATCTGGCTTCAGTCCGGTATCACAAGTCGAGAAGGGGCAGGGAAATGCGCCGAGGCGGGCATCACGTATATCGACGATACCTGTATCTATGTCGTGCGCCAGTATCTGCGGTGACATCTCGATTGCCGACGCGGCTAGATCGCGTCGACGTTGTCTCGAGGGAAAGGCAGCCTCAAGGCTCACCGTGGTTAAGCACGGAGTGCCGTGCAGCATGAACCAAGCTTGGTTGTATTTTTTGAATTGTGTGGATTAGCAACGACAATTGCACCTGCTCATTGCTTTCTGTGGAATACGGTACGACGACGGCAGGCGCACAGCCTGTGATGCATTGAACGGGCAGTGATAAAGGTTGAGCCAGCGTACGGCAAATGCGAGATCATGCAAAAGGATTGAGCATTCGATTGACACGATTCGAACACAGCAAGAACGTGGGCCGGTACAGGTGTCCGGTTGGAGGAAGAGCTGTGCTGACGAGCGTCATGAAGTTGACAACACGACATACGGTTGAATCTATCACGGCATTCCAAACGCTCTTTCGGAGGGCCCGATGTCACGACAACTCGTTTTACGCTCAGGTGTGATCTCTCGGCGTGCATTGCACGCTGCCAAGCGTGCTTCGCGCATTGCCATGCGCGCAACGTGCACCATGCTGC
>JAULYI010000267.1:0-10808 GCA_032117915.1 Kapaibacterium sp. (SeqCode)
GCCGCATTCCCGTTCCACCAATGGGCACCTGACGTCTACGAAGGTGCTCCAACAACGGTGACGGCGTTCATGTCCACGGCGGGTAAGGCTGCAGCATTCAGTGCCTTCATCCCGATCATTATGCAGGTGATGCCTCTGGGCGTGGGCGGAGGTCCGGCCGCCGCCGCGTATGCTCCGCAGCTCCAGCTGGTGCTGGCCATCATTGCTGCGATCACGATGCTTGTTGGTAATATCTCGGCGGTTGTGCAAACGAACGTAAAGCGTATGCTTGCCTACTCGTCGATCGCACACGCCGGCTATCTGATGATGGGGCTCGTAAGCGGAACCGCTGACGGTGCCGCCGGCATCCTGTTCTACGTCACGTCATACATCTTCATGCAGATCGGTGCCTTCGTCATTGTCGGACTTATCGAAAAGGCTGACGGAACAAACGTCATGCTTGATGACTATCGGGGACTCGGTAAGCGCCAGCCGCTGCTTGCCGGCCTTATGGCGATCTTCATGTTCTCGCTGGCAGGTATTCCGCCGCTCGCTGGTTTCTTCGGCAAGTACCTGCTCTTCCTCTCGGCCATCGAGGCCGGCTTCACTTGGCTTACCATTGTCGCCGTTGTCTCATCGGTGATCTCGGTGTACTTCTACCTTGGCATGGTCGTCAAGATGTACTTCCAAGAATCCGAGGGTAACAGCGAGGCCGTTTCAATAGGAATGGCAGGCATCACACTGGCAGTGGCTACGATCGCCGTGGTCATCCTTGGAATTTTGCCGTCACTCCTGCTGAATATCTACCGAACGTGGTGATACGGCCGCCCGTTGCGGGTTACGGCATCGGGTGAACGGATACTACCACGATCTGCGCCACGTACTCATGGCACGTCTCTCTTGGTTTCTGCTGGTCGTTGTTCTGTCGGCAGGCAGTGTCCTGGCACAGCCGACGGTGGACGTGTATTGGGATATCAACGTTCCGGCTGATACCGTGATAGATTTCGGTGTCACGAAAGAGGGATTCCCGGTGACACGCACGATATCCGTTCGGAACCGGTCAGCCAGCACTGTTGCGTTGCTCGAAGCCGTTTCCGGCGCCGACGATCCGTATTTCGTGATCTACAATGACACGGCGAACGGCGTTCCAGCCAACGCCCGGTTCAAGGAAGAGTTCCGCCCCCTCGATCTGTTCCCACGCTACGTTAGGCCCGGTGAGATCGGCACGATCCGGGTTCAGTTCAGAGCACTTGCGGGTGATCCCGGACTACCGCCGGATACGGTCAATCGGTCAATGCTGGACATTCGAGTCGCCGACAGTGCATCACCGCTTGGTCCGACGCGCTTCGCGCGGTTTGTGCTGTTAGCACTGAAGACGACCCGTATTCTAGCGTCGACAACGCCAACCATCCAGTTCGACTCCGTCTATGTTGGGCCCAGCCCGGCAGCGCCTGTCAAAGAATACACGCTGGCAAACATCATCGATCAGACGATTCCTGTTGAGGCACAGCGTGTAACCATGCTGTCGCCTGTGACGACTCTGCCCGAGATCACGGCTACGACATTTACGCAAGTGACGTTTCCACCGAAGGGTGCCGTCACGTGGTCGCTGCGGTACGATCCCGTCGACCGTGGAGAAGACAGTGCATACTTTGTGGTCGCCTATCGTCCGGAGCCCACGGCCAAGCTTGACAGTGTACTGGCCAAGGTCAAGGGTGTTGGCGTCGAACAACGTCTGCGGGTTGTCACGGCATCGGGCGATCCCGCGCCGGTGCGATTGCGTGGCGACACGATAGACTTCGGTGATGTCTTTGCAGACAACGTTGGTAGTGCGGCACGAATCGTTGTGACGAATGAGGGTAACTGCTCCATAGGGATCGTACAGGAGTCCCGCCTGGGTACGCAGCGGGATACGACTGCATTCCGCGTTGAACAGCCTCTAATAGACGGTGGCGCATCCATCGAGGTCGGCCGGAGCGATACCATGCTGATCCGTTTTGTGCCGGTCGATTCGGGGCCCCATTCCATGCGCTACGTTGTTCGTACGAACCTTCGGGAACGCGGTATCCTTGGCGTTCCGGACGGAGCACAGGATATCTCATTCATCGTGAAAGGTCGTGGTTTGCGCCCTCAGCTGCAGCTTACGCCCCCTTCTCTCGACTATGGGACGGTGGTGCGTTTGGAGACCTGTGAGTCAGAGGTTCAGCGTACGCTGCGCATTGCGAATGTCGGCAACACGGATCTGCGAATAGACAGCATCACGGCCACGCTGACATCCGGCGAGGTGATCTATGATCGCCGGGTCATCTCGATCGCCCCCGCGGCCAATGAGTCGGTCACTGTTTCATTCAGACCAGAGGGTCGTGGCCCGCAGACCGGTACTCTGTATCTCCACACGAATGGTCTGCGTGAACCGATCTCCGTGCCAATCACTGCCGATGTTGTCGACCCTGATACCATCTCGGTAGCACTACCGGAGATGCGACGCGCTCGCCCTGGTCGCGTTATCGGCATTCCCGTAGTCGTTGACGCTGCAACGGTCACCAGCGCATCGCGCTGCGTCATCCGCACGTCCTATGATCCGTCACTCCTGCGTTTCCGTTCACTTGCCAAGATCGGTACGGCATCCGAGGGGGCCACAGAACACCAGGCGGCTGAGACGGTAGCGGGTGTGCTGACGGTAGATCTGGAGATGCCGGGCAACTTTCTTCGACGTGACACGGTGGTGATCCTGACCTTTGATACGTTCCTCGGAAAGCGGGCATCAACAGAACTTGCGGTCACGGCTGACGGTGTCACGTTTGGTTCAACTGCATGTCCGAGCGCACTCATCGTTCGTCCAAGCAGTGGCCGATTTGAGCTTGACAGCGTATGCGGGCTCGACTACAAAACAGCAAGCGGCATGGGCATGATCGCCTCGGTCTATCCCAATCCTGCAACGACCACGGCGACTGTAGCCATCATGCTGCGAGAACCACAACATGTCGCAATGCGGCTGGTGGATAATCAGGGGGCAGAGGTCTTCCGCAAGGAGGTATCGGCTATGCCCGCTGGTTCCAATCTGTTGCCATTCCCACTCGAACAGATCGATATCGGCGCATATACTATCGATATCATCGCCGGCAGGCGCAGAGCTGTCATCCCGTTCGTGAGGCTGCCATGATGCGCGTGCTTGCCACGATCGTTCTTGCCATCCTCGTGTCGATGCCTGCAGCGTCGCAGGGGTTTGACTGGCAGTATTCTGTGCGATATCCGACATCGAGTCCGACCAGATTCGTCGGCGTTGCTCTCGGTGCTGGCTATGCCCTTCATCAGGGGCGACTGCCTTACCTCGAACAGGACATACAGCTGCCATGCTGTACGTACGAGAACGGAACGGGGACGCCGGCCTCATTGGGAGTCGCCTTCGAACAATGGACGTCGTCAAATCTGGCCATGCACGCTTCCGTGGGGTATCGTTTCATGTCAGCCGGTATGACGGCTCCACAGACGGAGTCTGACCCCATGGCCGACGGACGGGTGCTCGTCACGCAGTACAGCTACGAGGCAGCCTTGCATTATGCCGACATCATTGGGGGGCTGCGGTATCGGCTCGGAAGCAGCCATGTTTCTATCGGCGCCTCCGTACGATTGAATCTATTGCTCGGTAGCACTGCATCACATCGAGAGGACGTGCTGTCGCCATCCGATTTCCAGTTCACCACGAACCCCCCATCCAGAAGCATCGAGATCCCTGTTACCGGTGTTCCCGATGCGATGCCGTACATCGTCGTTCCGATGGTGCACCTGGGGTATGACGTGAGCTTGGCGAACGGACTCTATCTGTCACCGCTCATTACCCTGGGCTTGCCCATGATGAGCACGGCAAGGGATGCATCGTGGCGAACGACCGATGCGTCGATACTCATCCGCATCATGCGTGCCTTGTGACAGAACCTTGGGCACAAGCACTATATTTGTACGCATTGCGTCAACGACAACCGTTGGCATCAATTACCACACAGCTACTACGTTTCATCGGAGCATACGCACATGGTTCGCTACGCACTCACCGCACTTGCGATCTTCGTCGGCTCAGCCCTGATCGCCTGCGGACAGCCGAAGTTCGAGGTCATTGGAGGAGAAACCTATGATTGGGGCAAGGTCAAGCCGCCAAAGGAAGGCTTCCTCGAGGCCGAGATCAAGATGAAAAACATTGGCACAGGTGGCTTGCTCAAGTTGGTTGAGATCAAGCCCGGCTGTGGATGTACAAAGACCGATCCCGATAAGACGGAATTGAATCCGGGCGAGATCAGTACCATGAAGGTTCGCCTGAACATCAGCCCGAGCCAGTCAGGATCGCTTACGAAGAGCATTACGGTTCGTCACTCGGGCGGTAAGGACACGTCAGTGTCCTACCTCTTCCTGAAGGCCGATATCCAGCGCGCTCTGCAGGTTGTGCCTAACCAGTTCTTCTCGTTCACGGACATGAAGGTCGGCCAAGAAACGACGGCCAAGATCCAGCTCAAGAATGATGACAAGGTCGATATCGTGATCTCCGATATCAAGACAGACAATGGCATGGTCTTGAACATGAAGGGTACCAAGACCCTGAAGTCCGGTGAGACGTTCGAACTCACCGCGACGGTCATTCCAACCGCGAAGGGCAGCTTTAATGGCAAGGTCACCTTCAAGACCGATCACCCGGATCACCCCTCGGTGGATGTCATGGCATACGGCATGGTGATGGAGTCAAGCTCTCCCGTCTTCCAGGCCAGCCCGAACAAGTAAGCAGACGATCATACCGTCAATCACAGGCGCCGCTCAATGAGCGGCGCTTGTCGTTTGATCGGAATGTACTGCGTTTGACGTTGGGGCGCAGTCAATAACGTGGTTCCCTGTAGCAGCAGCGTGTGGGTATTGGCTATGTTCTCCATACGATCATGCGTAGGAGGGCCAATGACCATGAATGTCGATAACCTTTGCCAGAGCTGCGGATATCCGCTCAACCGCGATGAGCATGGTGGGGGTACGGAGCGCGACGGATCTCGTAGCGTGAAGTACTGTTCGATGTGTTATGCCGGTGGCGTATTCCTTACGCCACCGGAGATCGACACGGCACCGAAGATGCAGCGCTACTGCATGCAACAGATGAAGCGTGCCGGCTACAGTACAATACGTGCGTGGCTTGCAACGCGATCGATAGCGCGTTTGGAGCGCTGGAAGGGCACATGATCGAGTGGTAGCGTGATGTTCTTACGCCGGGACCTCGATCTCCCAAGCCCCGCGTGCGGGAGCGGGAAGCTTCCGTCCAAGGATCCAGAGATTCAGTAGCTTGACGTCCTTGTAGGTGGTGCCATTCGCGGCTGCCCATGTCGCCAGGTTGTCGATCGCTTCGGTCACACGGATCCGCTTGGTCTTCTCGGAAGCATACCGTTCGTTTGCGGGAACGACAATGCCGTACTCGTGGGCATGTTCCATGATGCGCTTGATCACGGCGATGCGCAGGATGTACCGCGATGTCTCCTCGTTAAGGAAGCAATCGTAAAACGACGTGCCTGATTGGAAGTCGCGGGTCTTTGCGAATGATGTGTGCCCCATGTTATAACCCGCAGCAGCGTTCGTCCACGAGCCGTTACTGTCGTATCCCATGCGAAGGTACTTTGCGGCAGCACGGGTACTGCGCTCGGGGTGCCGCCGTTCGTCAACGTCGTCATCGATCTGTAATCCCAGATCACGGCCCGTACCGGCCATGAACTGCCAGAGGCCAACGGCATCTTTCGATGAGCGGGCCATGAACAGTGCGCTCTCTGCAACGGACAGGTAGCGAAGATCTTGTGGTGCCTTCATCTCTCGCAGAACGCGCTCGTACATCGGAAAGTATCGACCTGATCGCTTGATGTACAGAATGATCTGTCCGGGGGTCTGCAGATTCATGTAGAATTCCCGTTCCGCGCGCTCTCGAACCTCGGGGATCTCCAACGGGACCCGCTCACCACAAAAACTCAGCGTGTCCGGTAGTTTCCATGTACTGATGGGAAGGGGGCGAAGCGGCTCGTTACTTCCGGAAGCGCTTTGGGCGCGCTCGGCGCAGCCGCTAATGATGCCGGCCAAACCGATGGTGGCTATCAGGATGCTGAAACGTTGCATAAGGAAGAGCATAAGGAACGCTCCCGATCATCGTTGGTGGCTAAGACGACGATGCTGCCCATCGCCCGTATGCGGGCGATCTCGGCCTCGAGAACATCGCGTCCGCGACGATCAAGCGTGACCGAGGGCTCGTCAAGAAGAAGAAGATCCGGATTGCAGTGAACGGCAACGGCAATGGTCACTCGTTGCTGCATACCGGATGAGAATGTACGGATACTGTCGTTCATGCGATCTGCCAGTCCGACGCGCGACAGAACGGCTGCAACCTCTGCAGGGTCAGCCCGTAGACCATGCCACCGCGTATGGAAGTGCAAGAGCTCGACAGGTGTAAACTCGTCATACAAGCGCAGGTACGGTGCCACGTAGCCAACGTGCTGCGGAAGTTCATCATGGGCGATCGTACCGTCGCCGATGCTGAGCGAGACCGTGCCTGCATCCGGCGTCAAGACTCCCGCAAGGATGCGCAAGAGGGTGGACTTGCCGGATCCGTTGTCGCCAACGATGCCGACGCATTCGCCACCGGTGATCGTCAGATCGACGCCTCGAAGGATCTCGCGGGTGCCGAACCGTTTGGCCAGGCCCGCAGCGGTCAGGGTGCGCCTCATCGTCGGATCGCGACTTTGTGGACCGTTGTTGTCGTGCCGTGGTTGATTTCAACCAGGTAAATACCCGTTCCCAAGGAAGCAGCGCCATACCAAGCGATGACTAATCGGTCATCATCAAGCTCAACCGTTGCCTCGAAGGCTGTGGGCTGTCCGTAGCCAACGCCTCTAACGCGCAGCGATACCTTGTCACCGGGCTTTGCAGACAGTACCGGGAATCGCAACGCATCATCTGTGCCCCCTACGAACGGCTGTGGGTACGGACCCTCAATACGCTGGGTTCGTTGTCCGGAGATGAACGTGCACAGCCGATCTGCAGGATCTAGGCGAATGCTCCATGAGCTACCCTGGACGAACAGGTCGGATGGAAGCGGCGAGGACGTGACAAGGACGTTGTAGGAAATGTCGCGGGTGATGCGCTCAGTTAGTGCTGTTTCATCAGGAACGGTCACAAGCAATGAGGTCGACACGGGTGAACCCGCTGTACCGGGGATCATGAATCGCAGTGCATTGATGCCAAACGGATCGATCGAGTTGCCGATGCTCACGGACGGAGGTTCGGCCAGCTCATCAACCGAATACCGGATCTCCGGCAAGGCGGTCGCACCCGCCAAGATCGGGTTCGCCTCGCCGCGCGCACCCGTCTGGAAGAGAACGGGAAGGGCATCACAGAACAGCGCAGACAGCGACGTACCGGCATCACGACATGCCTCGACCAATGCCGTAAACGGGCGTTCTCCCGTGGCGATACGATGCCACGCATGCCGCAAGAGCGTATCGCTCTGCCGATGTAACACCCATCCAAACCAGCCCCATGCGTAGCCGGCAAATGCATCGTCCCGTGAGAAGGCGTAGAGCGAAGGCTGACGTAGGAGCGAGGATGTGTGCAGATGCCAGTCCAAGACATCCGGATAGACGCGCTGTTCCATCCAGGTCGACGTCATTTCGTACACCATGAATTCTACGCCTGTGAAGCCATACGTGCCGCACTGGATGGCATGGTGCAATTCATGGACACACGTTACCCGGAGCGCCTCGAGACCGCTCGTCTGTTTGTACACGAGCGAATCGTATCGGTTTCTGTCCGTCGGCGAAAAGTCGTTATCGATCTCAATGAATGTAGTGTACGTATCCCACCGGTCAGGATTGGGAGACAACGTCTCCAACCGCGTCACACCATAGACTCCGGTCTCACGTTCGAATGACAGGTTTCGCAGATAGATATCAAGCGCGTCCGAACCTCCACTGTCTAGGTCGGAAGGGGGCGGCGCATAGCCAAGGACGTCGACCTCAACATGGTACGCGCTGTCAAGAGCCCGTATCGTCTCTTCGACGTAGTCCTCGAGCCCGTTGCCATTGACATCCAATGAAGGGACGGCATCAATGCCCGTGCGTGTGAAGTGCACACGGAATCTGCCGGACTGAGCATCGGCATAGAACGGAAGCACGGGCCGTGGATTGACGGAGGCGAGGCCCTGATGCAGTCGCTGCACGTGCTGCAGGTTACGCTGGTGGCCGAATCCACATCGCGTATGCGATGCGTCACGGTCGGCCGTGGCAGTAGCCACCGCCGTAAGCAGAACCAGAAGGATGAATGATGTATTCCGCGTGATCAGCGGAACATCTCTTTGATCATGCCCCACGTGCGTTTGATGCCACTTACGCTGTGAGTGACGACGACGGTGTTGGAGTAACTCTGAGACCTGTCTTCGCGAACAATGCGCAGACGATAGGTGAGGTTGCTCTGGATCATAGACTGCTCGTCGCGCTTGCCAAAGGCTTCGTCGTCGGTGAACTGATAGTTCTGGCCATTGCCTTTTGCATTGACGGCCGCCACAAGGCGGAATGTGCCGTCGGCGCCGGCTCGCTCGATCTCGTATCGCACGACATCCTGTTCCGTTCCGGAGCGCCATTCGACTGATACGGATTTGCCGAGCGATCGTGCTTGGAATGACTGCAATGCAACGTCACCTGCCGTCGCCGTAGCAACAGCAAGCAACGCAAACGCGATCACGGTGAGCATCGGTCTCATGTGCTGGCAAAGATAACGGCCGTGGGCCTTTGTACCACACGGTCACAGAAAAACGTGGTCCTTGTCACCTTAGACACGGTTGTCGCCGTCACCCTCAATCAAGAGTGCTCCGGACGGACAACGTCGTACGATGTCTACGATGGCTTGACTGTCGGCATTATCCGGTCGGATCCACGGATTCACCCGCAGGTCAAAGACCTGTGGAAGATTGCGGAAACACGTGCCGGAGTGTTCACACAGCTCGGCGTCCCACACAATGGTGATCTCGCCGTTTGTGTACTTCTTCGTGAAAGCGCTCATGGTCCCTCCCGACCAATGCGTTGCACATCAGTTTCGTTGTCCCGGTCAGTCGCAAGATAGGTCGACGGAATGCGTCAACAAACGTGAAAATTGCGTGTTGTGGAAACATTGTCTAGTTTCGTCGTCGCACACGCACTCAAGACATGCTGCGCACTACGATTATACCGCTCATCCTGGCGTCCGTCCTACTGGCGACGGCCACGGGCATACCGTCGATCATTCACCGGTGCTCGATGGCCTATGCCGAGGTCTGTCAACCGGAGGTGTGCTGTATCGACGGTGATGCAGAGGCTGACCCTTGCTGTACCGAAGAAGCGACCAGCGACGCCGACGATGCTTGCTGCGTCGAGACGGTAGTGGTGCATTCAGCTCATACGACGGCCGTTCCCACGGCATCCGTCGAGTTGCCGCGACTGTCCGTAACTCCGGCATTTCTCAATACGATCGTGGCCCGGCATGTGGCCCTGTCGGTTGTTCTCGAGACACATCCGCACGATGTTCCGTGCATTCCGTATAGTCCTCCTGACCAAGCTCATCTGGGAGTCTTTCTGATCTGATCCGCAGGCGTCCGTTGTGCCCAGAACGCATCGCGCCCAGACAGTTCAGATTTCAGTACTCAGGAGAATACATCATGTTAGCTCGCATCATTGCGACGTGTCTGCTCATTGTGAGCAGTACCGTCGTTATCACGGCCCAGTCAATGCTCACCGGTACCGTCGTCGGCCCCGACAGCGAGGGGCGCCTCATGCCACTCCGCGGTGCGGTGGTCACATGGCCCGGCACCAAGGTCGGTACGTACACCGATAGCTTAGGACGGTTTGCCATTGCTCGGCAACGGAGTACAGACACACTGCGTATCAGCATGGTCGGATACCGCTCGGTCTTCATCGTGCCAAGATTCGACGACGGCATTCGCGTTGAACTCGAGCAGGTCTCCGCCGAGGACGTAACGGTGACGGGCATGCGGCAGACGATCTCGGATGCCCCAGTCAAAACAGAGATCATTTCGAAGCGCGACCTTACGAAGGCCGCCTGCTGCTCCCTCGCTGAGTCGTTCGAGAAGTCGCCCACCGTCGAGGTCTCCTATAGCGATGCCGTCAGCGGAGCTCGTCAGATACAGCTGCTGGGTCTGCGCGGTTCATACGTCCAGTTCCTCACAGAGGCAGTCCCCGCCATTCGTGGTATGGAGCTTCCGTGGGGACTTGACCATATTCCCGGACCGTTCATGGAGGCGGTAAGTATCGCAAAGGGGGCGGCGACGGTCACACAGGGCTACGAAGCGATGACAGGCCTGATCAACGTCGAATATCGTAAGCCCAACACGGCAGATCCGCTTTTCGTGAATATCTATGGCAACTCGCTTGGTCGCGGAGAGGTCAACCTGCTGGCTGCCACACCCGTTGCTGACTATCTGTCGACCATGACGATGGTGCACGGCCGGATGTTCCAAGGCACGGTCGACCAGAACAACGACGGTTTTCTTGACGTGCCGATGTTCCGTCAGGGGAACCTGCTGCATCGCTGGATCTATAATGACGACGAGATCGAAGTGCAGGTACTTGGGCGTGCCGTCATCGACGATTATGCCGGAGGCACGCCGGGCGGCTCCTTCGATGATATGTCGCCTTCGGCGGACCTGTCAGTCTATCGAATCACGTCATCACTAGAGCGCTACGACGGCTTCGTGAAGATCGGTCTGCTGCAACCCTTTCCGTCGCTGGATGAGAGCAGCCTCGCCCTGGTAATCAATGGCTCACACAATGACA
>JAULYI010000268.1:0-12442 GCA_032117915.1 Kapaibacterium sp. (SeqCode)
TACGGGCCGATAGGGCAGTGCAACACGTTGGAGCGAACCGCGTCGACCTTCTTGGCCGTGTGCGTGTGACCCAGGGAAGTCTGATGATCGAAGCACCATCGCTAACGTATGATGGCACAACGAACATTGCCGTGGCGCGCAATGGTGCTACCGTGCGCGACGGCGCTCGCACGGTTCGCTCGAATACGGCCCGATACTCTGCCAAGACGCACGTTGCGCGTTTCTCGGGAGACGTCAGAATGCAGGACGACTCGCTTCGGATGGTTGCCGACAGTCTGGATTACGAACGTGACACGGATCGGCGCCTTGCGTGGGGGAACGTTGCAATGGCGGATCAAGGTGGCGCTTCGTGGCTGCAGGGGGATTCCGTGCTGCACGACGCCGGTCGGCGCACAACGACGATCGTCGGAAATGCCAGGATATGGCAGCACGATGGTGCTGATTCTCTGTTCGTGCAGGCAGATCGCGTTGTAACAGAGCGCTCGAAAGCTGATGCATTTGTTGCCGTTGGTGACGTAAGCGTCGTTCGTGGCACGCTGTCTGCAAGGGCCGATAGTATCCTGTACGATGAGCTGACCGGCCTGATGTTCCTGCATCGAGATCCCGTCTTATGGTCCGACAGTACAATGCTCAGGGCCGATGCGATCAGCCTTGTAGCGCCGGAACGTCTTGTACGGTCCATCGTTGGCGCCGGGAATGCATTCATGACCAGCCGGACCGACACGGCGCATGCCGACCGATTCGATCAGCTTAGGGGAGATTCCATCGTGTTCACGATCGATCAGGACACGGTGCGCATGGTGGAAGCCGTAGGAAATACGCAGAGTCTTTACTTCGGTACCGATGACGGCGAACCGCAGGGGCTGGCGCAGTTTGCGAGTGATACTACGAGGATTCTTTTTCACCAGGGCACTCCGGATGACGTGATCTGGCTCGGTGGTATCCGCGGAGAGCATCACCCTGAGTCGGTGGTCGCCGGAAGACCTGCTACCTACCGGTTGCCGGGATTTCTCTGGCGAGACGACCGTCCACGTCGAACCCTGCCCCCTGACATCCCGTTTCTTCGTACCGGGTCGATGTAACCTATATCCCGAGAATTTGTTAGCATGCGCAACCCTACACCGGAGCGCTGCATGCAGCATTGGCTACGCATTCTCGTTGCTTGCCTTACAATCCTGATCGCCCAAGAGGCGCTGGGGCAGGTTGAGCGTGTGTTGCCGCGCCGAACCAAGGCCACGCTTGAGGGTACGGAGTTCCTTGTCGCCTTCATGGAAAATGAGGTGAAGGTCTCTACCGCGCCGGTCGTCCTGCGCATCTTTCTTGCATCGGAGTTCAAGGCCAGCGTCGTTGTAGACTACCCCGATGGCAGTAGGATGCGGTATACGATCATGCCCGACGACGTGCAGACCGTCGACGTGCTCGCTCAATGGATGTCTACAAATTCCGAGCAGATCGAGCGGAAGTCCATCAGGATCACGTCGGACGTTCCCATCGTGGTGTACACAATGAACTCCCGTGTGAAGTCGACCGACACGTACACGGCCATTCCGGTGAAGCACTTTGGCACCGAATACATGGTTGTCACACGCGGTGTCGATCGATACAGAATCGACCGTACAAGGCCCGACCCTACGATCGACACGTCTTCGCGGCAGGGAGAGTTTCTGATCGTTGCCAACAACGACAACACCACGGTCACCTACACAACCACGGCGCGTACTGAGCGGGGATTGTTTCCAGGCATTCCGTATACCGTCAATCTCGACAAAGGGGAGACGTTCTTGGTGAAGGGGGCAAAGGGTCCCTCGGGCGATCATGACCTGACGGGATCACGCATCGTCTCCGACAAACCGATCGGTGTTTTTTCCGGACACATGCGAACATCGATCCCTCGTGCCGATCCGAACAACAAGGACCACTTGTGCGAGATGCTGCTACCCACGAGTAAGTGGGGCTTTGAGCACGTCACGACGCCCTTTCAGAACACGACCGTGGGCGATATGATCCGCATCGTAGCACAACACGATGGAACGGTGGTGACGGCACAGACGGGCACCATGCAGTCTCGATACGACATCCCGAAATCCGGTGGATGGATCGAGTTTCCGAACATCAATTTTCCTGTTCGATGGACATCGAACCGGCCCGTGATGGTAACGCAGTTCATGATGAGCAATCAGGTCGAGCGTACAGCGATCATGGACCCGGCTATGGTGATCGTCCCCCCGGTGGAGCGATACGTGCAGCGTGCTGTGTTCCGGATTCCGGAGCTCCTGCCGCAGGCCGATGCCACCTTTGATGATTACGCCTATTATTTCAGCGTTATTGCCGAGGATTCTGCCGTAGCAACGCTTGTTGCGAATGGCTATCCTCTAACAAACTTCGACCCGGGGTTTCGCTCGAGATACGTACCGGGAACCCGCCTCTGTTACGCATCCTTTCGAGTTGAACCGGCAACGTTCGTTCTGGAGTCGACATCGGGTAAGTTCAGTGGCGTCATGTACGGCGTCGGACCGGCAGATTCCTATGCGAACATCTATGGCATGTCCCTCGATACCCTAGTCGAGGTAGAAGCGACACCACCTGCCTTTGCCCTGCAGGTAGACTGCGGTGATGTCGGTGGAACGATCAAGGACGTGGGTACGTCTGGCCGGTATCTGGGTGAGGTTTCCGTGGTCAAGGCTCGCACGTTCAATTTTGACCACACGATCACGTGGCCCGTGGATTCACTCGGTTCGGCCGAGGTCACGGCACGTGTGCGTGATCGCTTGCAGGATGCTAGGTTGGTCATCCACGGTTGGGATACCTTGGGCAACGGCAAAGAGTGGGAGTATTTCTACGATGCACCGAGCGTCGAGACGCGATCTGCCGTCATCGACGTCACGCGCGTACCTGCATGCAGTACCGTGGTGATCCGCAACCGCGATACGACGGCGGTGATGATAACCAATGTGCGACTAGTTGGTGACGCGCGGTATCGACTTTCGAAGGCGGTCAAGAACGCCGTGATCCGTCCGGGTGACTCCTTGCGAGTCGATGTCTGCCTTGATCCTCCATACTATCCGCCGGCGCCGCCGGCAGACGTCCATGTTGACATGCCGTGCGAGTTCACGTCGGTAACCCAGATACGTCCGCTCTCGGGTGCTTCGATAGCAACGGTCGACCTTGACCTGGGAGACGTGCGGATCGGCGACACCGCCTGTGGCTATGCGCACATCGTCAACGACGGGATCGATCCGATCACGGTCGATTCGCTGTTGTTCGAAGGGATGGCCGTGCTTGGTGTCGATACGGCCGGTCTTGCATTGCCACGCATGCTCATGCCCGGTGATACCATTCGTGTTCGCGTTTGCTTTACGCCCGAGCGTGCAGAGCGCTCGCTTCGAACGGATACCGTGTACGCAAGCCCGTCACTCCGAGCAGTCGTTCGGTATAGGGGGCGGGGAGTACGCCCGGAGGTGAACGATGTTGTGATCGACTGGCAGAACAGACGCGTCGGTACGAGACACGACTCCCTGTTCGTATTGACCAACGTGGGCAATGCGCCTTGCGTCCTGCTTCCCGTCACTTCTGCGATACCTGCCTTTGATACCCAGGATGCTACGGTAGCTCCTGTCGCGCTGTCATCTATGGCGTCGGATACCCTAAAGGCGGCCTTCACACCACGAGCGCCTGGACGTTTCACGCAGACGATCGGCTACATGGTTGACTGGCGATATCATGACACCGTCAACGTTGTGCTGCGCGGCATCGGTACGATGCCAGACATTGCGACAGTAGACATTGACATGGGTAAGCATCGCATCGATGCCACGAAGGACTCCTTGGCCGACGTTGCAGTGTCCACCGGTGACGAGCGACTGACGATCGACACGATGTGGCTGACCGGGCCGGATATAGCATCGTTTACCGTCGAACCGGCAATCATGGATGCACGTACCATGGACATCGACGCCGTGCTTTCGGGTCTGATCCGCTTTGCGCCGCGTCGAGTGGGTAACCATCAGGCGCAGATCGTCATGGTCCATGACGGCGCTCCTGCATACGAGCGGCGGACCAGCGTGATCAACCTCACCGGTGAGGGACTGGCGCTAGACACCTTCGATGTCATCGCTGACATGGTGGTTGATGCAGAGGTCCCGGCTTGCGCAACGCGCACGATCACGGTGAGCATTCGGAACACCGGTAACGCTCCGTGTACCGTTTCCGAGCTTGTTGTTACAATCGATCAACTGGACACGCTTCCCGTTCCGCTGCAACCTCCGATAACGCTTTTGCCATCCGAGCGTATCAGCGTGGACGTCGAGTTTCCTACAGGCCCTGTCGGAACACGATCGATCCAGTTCGAGATGCTTGCATGTGACACCATACGTCGAACCGAGCGTCGGACCGTTCGTGTGCTTCCGCATGGCACCACACTTGTCAGTACAACAGATATCATGACGTCGCCGGGTGCCACCGTAACCCTGAGCAGTACGGTACGCGTTGAAGGCCCCGAGGAGCCGGTCACTCCTGTGATCCGCTATGATGTCAGCTTTGATCGTTTGTACGTCGCTGGTAGCGAGGTCATTGCCACGGTCGATGCCGGTCGGCAGACACTGACATTCGATGTCGAGCAGGCACGCGATGCCGTGACTCTCACACCGAAGACGCAGATCATGCCGCCGTATACGCTTACGTGGGATCTGTCGGCAGTTGCGCTGTGGAAGGACCCGCTTCCGTTCGTTGTCGGGACGGTAGCGTTGCCAACGAACTGTACGGATTCAAGCGCTTCGAAGACGATGGTACGGATCGACAATTGTGCCGCTACATACCGCATGGTACGGCTTGGTCTGCCGCAGATTATCTCGGCAGAACTACGACCGTTGCCTGTTCGTGACAACATTTCGGTTATCTTAGAAACTGACGCCGATATGACGGTTTCCGCTGATGTCGTCGACCTTTCTGGAGCCGTCATAGTTCGTTGGGAAAAAATCGACTTGAAAAAGGGACCCAGCGTATGTAATTTCAACTGTTCGACCGTAGCAGGTGGTGTCTACTGGCTACGTATCGGGCAGGGGACTGAGCATATATCGCTGCCCCTCGTGATCGTCAACTAGGGTGAGGCTATGAGGAGAATCACATACGCATTTCTGGCCACGCTAATTGCAGCCGCAGGTATTGCCTCGGCTCAGCAGGGCGAATTGGCCAACCCGCTGATCCCGGCAAAATCAAAGCCGAGGATCTACGTTGGTCCCGTTGGCGGGTACAACAAGGCGTTGCATTCATCAGGCTTCCAGTCCGTCGCAGGCGACGTGCTCTGTCCGGACTTTGAGTCCGGCACGGAGAACGGCTACTACGGTGGTCTGTCGGTCGAATACCTCCTCGGAAGTCCTAAGGATTCCAAGTCGTCGATCATCGGTCGCGTCGTATACAATTATCTTCCGGCAGCCTACACGGTTCCCGGCGATAAGCTGCCATCGATCGATCCCGCTAACGGCGAGGTAGTCGAGAGCGAAGTGCAGCACACGGCCCGCATCGAGTACTCGTTACTCGACATTGAGGTCGTGTACAAGCTCAACCTCTTTGAGTCCAACTTCGGCATTGTTGTTGGTCCGACCGTCGGTATCCCCATGGGTACGACGCTGGAGCAGCGGATGGAATTGGTTGCACCGTTGAATGCAACGTTCGATCCCACGCTCGTTCCCGGTGCCACGTATATCAACGACGGCCGCGCGATCATCACCCGTGCTGCGGGTGCCATCGATGACGAGACCGCTGTTCGCGTTGCCGTGAAGGCTGGTGTGCAGTATGAGATCCCGATCGGTCGTGCAGTGCTGGTTCCATGTGCCTACTACAACTTCGGCGTGACGAAGCTCAGTGCAACGAACAACCTTCGCGTGAACGCTTTGCAAGTTGGTGTGGACCTCCGCTTCGCATTCTGACGCGACCAGACCAAACAAGTTGATCAATACAATGCCCGCACCTGCGGGCATTGCCATTTCGGTGGTATTCCAACGAGCCTGAGATAGAAACATGGACCAACTCTGGTCGCCATGGCGCTCCGCCTACTTGCAGCGGGAGCATGAGCGTAACGCGGACGGCTGCTTTTTGTGTACGTGTGCGCACGCCGCGGAAGCGACGGAGCAGAACCTCATGGTTGCGCGATTCGAGCATACGGTCGTTGTCATGAATCGTTATCCGTACAATGCCGGTCACCTATTGGTTGCGCCCAGGGCTCACCTGGGAGACCTGGCTACGCTTGATCCTGTCATCTCCGCAGAGCTCATGTCAACCACGCAGCTGGCGCTACGAGTCGTCGCCGCTGTGCTTTCGCCGCATGGCTGTAATGTTGGAATCAATCTCGGCACAGATGCCGGAGCAGGCGTGCCGGACCATGTGCATGTCCACATCGTCCCACGCTGGCGTGGAGATACGAACTTCATGCCTGTCCTAGCAGATGTTCGTATGGTCGGCACGCGCTTAGAAGATCTATGGCACTCGTACAACGCAGCGTTCGCAGAACAGCGAGAGGAGTCGTCATGACGGGCTTTGCGCCTAAACGACGATTCAGTCAGAACTTCCTAACGGATCCGCGTACGGCCGACGCCATCGTGCAGGCTCTGGAGTTGAAGGACGGAGATCATGTGCTCGAGATCGGTCCCGGTACCGGTGTGCTCACCCAGCGACTGGCTGCCTCTGCCGCAACGCGGATCGTTGCCGTCGATGTCGATCCTCGCGCTATCGAACATGTGCGAGCAGCATCATGGGCGGCAGGGGGCAGGGTAGAGGCGATCGAGTCTGATGTGCTTCGCATCGACCTGAATGAGATGTTCCCCGACGTTCCTCGCGAGTCTGTCAAGGTGATCGGCAACATCCCGTATGCCATCACGAGTGACATCCTCTTCTGGGTCTTTGGTCAGCGCCGTGCATTAGCGCGTTGCGTCCTCATGATGCAACGTGAGGTAGCCAAGCGCTGCGTCGCCGACAAGGGATCAAAAGAGTACGGCATCCTCTCTGTGGCCACATGGTTTGCATCGATGCCCAAGCTGCTGTTTAACGTCAAGCCCGGAAGTTTCTTTCCCGCACCGACCGTCACCAGTTCGGTCGTTCGGTTCGACATACGCAGCGGTGACCCATTGCCCCTTCCCATGCACCAATACATGGACCTTGTGCGGGCTGCATTCCAGCAACGACGCAAGGTGCTCTCGAACGGACTTGAGTCGTACTGCAAGGCAACATGGGGCATGAGTATCAAAGAGTTGGTCTCGGACGTCATGGAGATCGACCCCCGAAAGCGTCGTGCCGAGGAATTGTCGCCGCAGGAACTGTATGATCTGTGGAATGCGCTTTCGAAGGCTGCAACGGAGGTACGGCCATGACGACGCAGAGCATCACGCTGCGAGGGCTGTATGACACGCTGCGAGCGAACATCATCTCCTACGACATCTATGCTGCCGTAACGCTCTCGGTATATGTGCTGCTCGCTATCATCTTCTATCCAAAGGTTGATGGTGCGTCTGCCATCATCCTGACCGACGTCTTGATTGCGGTTTGTGTTGCTGCCGTCATCATGCTGCAGGCACTGACGGCAAACACCGTTGTGACCATGATCCGTCGGTTTTACATGGTTCCGGTCATCTACCTCATGTATGAGCAGGTACACGCCTTTATCACGATCGTACATCCCAGGGACTACGATCAGCTGCTGATCGCCGCCGACCGAGCGCTGTTTGGAACAGATCCAACCATATGGTTGTCTCAGTTTGCCACGCCGGCGCTGACGGAGTACCTTCAGATAAGCTACTTCATGTTCTACGTGATGCCCATCATGCACGCAGTGGAACTCGCCCGGTCGGGACAATCTGAGCGGTTTGACGAGTTTATTCGAGGGCTCACCTTCTGTTATGCGATATCCTACCTGGTCTACTTCGTGATGCCGGCTATTGGTCCGCGCTTTACGTTGCATGATTTTCGTGCCACCGATGCTGAGCTGCCCGGCCTATGGCTTACGCCAATGTTGCGCGAGATCGTCAATCAGGGCGGAGGACTTATCGGTACCGTGGCGGACCCGACGGCGGTTGTGAACCGCGACTGTATGCCTAGTGGTCACACTATGCTCACCGTTGTTAATATCCTGCTGGCAATGCGCTTTCGATCTAGCCTGCGATGGGTCTTCGTTGTGATCGGGGGAAGTCTCATCATAGCAACGGTTTACATGCGATATCACTACGTTGTTGACGTGCTCGTTGGAGCTGTGCTGGCTGTGGTGGTTCTACCGCAGGAGCGCGCGGTTAACCGTGCGATTATGCGTCGTTTGCGTGCCTGATGTTCGTGTGGATAAGAATGCCCGTTGCATCGCTGTAACCTTTTTGAAACCATGTTGTTGTTGATTCTGTTACCTAGCAGAAGACTTCGTTGTCTTGCTCATGAACAGGGAGTCTTCCTGCAGTAATAAACCGAGTTCTTGGAAGTTTCCAGGGTTGGGTTATTTTAATCGGTTGTCGCAGGACTGCATTTCTGTGGCTTCTTCAACACGCGATAATCATTGCTGATTCATCACTCTTCAACTCCACATTTTTTGGGGATTTCACATGCGGATTGCTTCAATGACGAAGTTGGTCTTCGCATCGGCGGTTTTGATGCTTCTTGCAGGCATCGCGTCGTTTGCGCAGACATCCGAGCGTCGTGGATCGATGGCTCTCATGGAGGGTCGCCGGTACATGGTCGCGTTCCCGCAGGTCTGGGCTTCACCGACGGAAAAGCCGTTGCCAAAGCCGATGATGTTGCTCATTTCGTCCAAGACCAAGGCGAAGGTGCGCATCCGGACGGTTGCAGCCATTAATGATGCTGCTCGCATCGATCGTACGATCGAACTCAAGGCCAACGAGGTCTACAAGTTCGACGTTTCGACGGCCTACATGAACGGCGTTAGCTCGTCCGGCCCTGAGTCGGAAACGCGTCGTGGTTACGGTATCCTCGTGGAGGGTGACCGTCCGCTATCCGTCATGACCTACCAGGCATGGATGGGTAACGGTGAACTTGCACGCCATCTTCCTACGGAAGCATGGGGCAAGAACTACTTCACGATGAACTTCTATCAGGATCGCTACGGCACATCGGCTTCCGGTTACAAGGAGCGCCCTGCAATGTTCATCCTGATTGCAGACAAGGACAACACCGTTGTTACGTTCAAGCCCACGGCTACGACCGAAGGCGGAACGGACCTCCCCTCGACAGCACGCAACACGTCCTCGACCATCACGCTCGAGCGTGGCGAGACGTTTGTTGTGAAGGCCAAGATCGATAAGAACGGTACCAAGGAATGGACGACGGACCTTTCCGGATCCTACATCACGGCAAGCAAGCCGATCGGTGTTGTTTCCGGCCATACGAAGGTCGCCGTTATGCGTTATCCGGACGTGCTTCCGCCGACCGGTATGTTTGCTGCCGAAGCACACTTCGTCCGTAACAACGTCCATGACGTCATGCTGCCCGTCGAAATGGCAGGCAAGCAATTCATCACGGTACCTTGCCAGTACACGCCGACGCGTGTTGTCGGTCAAGGAGCGGCTGAATTCGGTATTGATGACGACCGCGGTGATGTGATCCGCGTGGTTGCTCTCGAAGATGAGACCAAGGTTTCCTCGATGCGCCAGGATGGTTCGGGCCTCAAGCCCGAGCGTATGCTGAAGAAGGGCGAATCATTCCTCGCCACATCTGTCGAAGTTGCCACGATGTGGGTGGCGGACAAGCCGGTACTTATCGGACACTACGGAAAGTCTTACGCGAAGATCCTTCCTCCGGTTCTGATGGGCCGTAAGGGTGAAGAGCAGACGCAGGGTCACCCGACGGTTGAGTCGGGCATGCCGATGCTCCAGTATGTTCCTTCGGTTGACCGTTATGCAACGTACGGTACCTTCTGGGCACCGGAAGGCATGGATAACTTCCTGAATATTGTCTTCAAGACGGCTGAAGTCGGTAACATCAAGGTTGACGGTCGTTCGCTGACTTCGGCCTTTGGTGGTTCGATGCGTCCGCTGAAGGGCACGGAGTATTCCTACATCCGTACTCCGATCGGTGCCGGTAACCACGTGATCGAATCTGTCGTTGAAAGTGTGAAGTGGGCAGCATGGACCTACGGTTCACTCGATGGTCTTCAGCAGGGTCGCGCCTACGGCACGCCCGTCGCTATTGACCTTGCCATTCCTTGCGATGATTCGCTTGCAGTGACGGAAGAGATCGTTTGCGGTGACGTCACTGGCGAAGGCAAGATCCTTCCCGAGAACAACACCTGCGGTAGCATCTTCGCTGTCTATGCGGAAGATCTCGCTAACTACGAATTGTCTGTCGATGAGGACTTCTCCAGCGGTGACCGTCAGGTCAAGTTCTTCGTCAAGGTCGTTGACAAGACGAAGGATGCCACGGCTCGTGTTCTCGTTGTGACGCGCTCTGGTAAGTTCGTCGAAAAGACGTACACGTACATCGCTGACAAGGTAGCCTTCGATCCGGTCAAGCTTGACTGGGGTACAGTGGCATTCAATGCCCGCGAGTGCAAGAACATGACGTTGACGAATAACACAGACAAGGTTGTGACGGTAAAGGATGTCAAGGCAAAGCGTTTCCCCGGCACCTTTACATTCACGCCTACGTCTTTCGTGCTTCAGCCCCGTGAATCGAAGATCGTAGAAGTTTGCGCTTCGATCACATCGCCAGAACAAAAGATCGACACTGTGATGGTTGGCCTAGAGTGCTTTGACATGCCTGCCACGGAACTCCGCGTTCGTGGTGAAGAGCCGAAGATCTTTGTAGGCGAGCAGAACTGGACAAACGTACCTGCCGCTTCGGCCGGTATCGAAAAGTCGGTCGAAATCCGCAATGTTGGCAAGGTCGATGTTATCATCACCGGCTACAACAAGGCTCTCCTCGATAAGGCAACAAGCAACTTCTTCGAGCCACGTAATCTCGACGAAATGCTTCCGATCCGTCTTGGTCCTGGCGCAGTGCACACGTGGTATGTCAAGTACAGCCCGAAGGGTGTTGCTAATACGTCGCACTCACTTGATGTTCCCTTCTTTACGAACGCCAAGGGTCTCGACACGATCGCTCAGCTGACCGGTAACGGCGTCGAGCAGAACATCTATGCAACGGGTAAGGAATGGAACGAACGCGTTATCGATGCTGTCGTTGTCAGCAAGGGTGTATCGACCTACGAAGGCACGATCGAATTCGGTAATGACGGTACGGACGGCGCAACCTTCACGGGAACGCCTTCCATCGCTAACGATAAGTACGGTGTGTTCAAGGTATCACCGAAGGCAACCGATACGCAGTTCCCTGTTCAGCTGGTCAATGGCGGCAAGGGTCGTGTATCCGTGACATTCACGCCGACGGAGATCGCCGGTCGTGCAGCCGAGCGCAATGACTACAGCGCTGACGTTGTCTTCACGATGGCCGACGGTAAGACGGTCACAAGCAAGCTGACGGCTAAGGCATGGCAGCCGCAGTCGAAGGGTGCTGACTATGATTTTGGTCAGTTCAACATCGGTGATGCTGCAAAGACGACGAGCATCGCCATCTCGAACGATCACTTCCAAGGCACAGCAAACCCGACGACGGGTGACATGAAGGGCACGAACATTGTCACGATCACGGACATCCGTATCGTTGGCAATGCTGCTGGCTTCCAGATCGCCAATGCTCCTACAGCAGCTTCGCCCTGGATCCTCAATGGTGGTGAAGCACTGCCCCTTGATGTTCGTTTCACGCCTACGACAACGGGTGTATACACAGCAGAATATGAGATCGTCTCGGATGCTGCCTACACGCCCAAGTACAAGCTGACGGCCGAAGTGGTCGGTGGTGGTCACTCGGTTACGAATCAGAACTTCGAGATCTGGGTGAACAACGCGATCACGAAGACGATTGACGTCCGTCACGACTACCCGGAAACACGTCGTTTCCGTATCGCTGATTTTGCCGGTGCTGATGCCGATGCATATCGCGTCGTTGATCCGGTCAGCGGCTATCTTGACGTCGCGGCTGGTCAGACCGGAAAGGTCACGATCGAATTCAAGCCCGGTAGCGTCTCCAAGCTTGCAAACGGCCAAGATCTGTTCAAGCAGTTTGGTCAAACGATCACGGTTCCGCGCGTTGGTCAGGTATCACGCGTTGGACGTGCCTTTGTTGCCACGCTTGACGTAGTTGACGAGACCAACCCTGCAACCACGTCGACGCAAACGTCGTCGCTGAGCGGTGACGGTATCTACCTCGAGACGACGAACTTCACGGGTCGCACCTATTCGGTAAAGCCGGGTGAAAGCGTCAAGGTCTTCTTTGAGATCAAGGACCTGCCCCAGGCTGTTGATGCCTCGGATCTTACGGAGTTCCGTATCCGTGTGAGCTATGACAGCACGCTGGTTCGTCCGCGTATCGGTGCAAACGGCGAAGACATCCTTGTCGC
>JAULYI010000269.1:0-2516 GCA_032117915.1 Kapaibacterium sp. (SeqCode)
GGCCTGTGTGCACTGTAAGTGCCTTGGCCCCGAGATCACCGGCAGAAAGGTGGAGAGTTGTATCCCCGATGTCATCCATCATGAACGGTACTCCGTGATTCGATGCACAACAATAACGCCGATGATAGTTCCACCAAGGTATACTGTGGTGATTATGATCGTTGAATGGCTCAGGCATGAGGTGTTCTGGAGGAGGACAAAAGCCTACTGACGTTGCGTATCGATCTTGATCTCCATCTTTGCCGCTATGAACACAACACGATCACTCATCATTGCCGCAGCGAGCGTAACACTCATGCTTGGTTGCGCAACGCAGTTGCCGCGCACCGTGCCTCCACCGGCACAATCAGTGCGCGTTGGTGCATATCAGCCTGTCGATGTCGCCGATGCCGAAGTAGCAACATGCGCAGCCGTAGCCGTGACCGCCCAGGAGCCTAAGGGCTCCGTCACGCTCGACAAGGTCCTCGACGCCGAGCGCCAGGTTGTGGCCGGAGCGAATTACAAGCTGCGACTGTCGGTGCTGCGCAATGGCAAACGCGAAACGGTCGAGACCGTGGTCTGGAAGAAGCTCGACGGTACCCGACAGGTAACGAGTTTTACGACTATTGGACGCTGAGCCCGAAGCCAGCGTTAACGCGTGCTAGCAGGAGTCGTGCGTCCGTACGCCACAGTCCCGTCAGCCAGCACGCAGACGCAACGCATGCTGGATCGGCTCTGCAGGTAGTACATCCCCGCAGGGAGCGTTGCCAGTGCGTGTGCGGACGCCAGCGTCCCCACAACGCGTCCTTGCACGTCCCGTGCAACGCACGGATACATCGACGTGCCGTCGGCTACGTCCTGCTCCTGTACGCTTGTGACCTCGGCACCAAGCAGCCGGATGATCGTGTCGGCCACGGCCGAAGCGTTCGACGCAGCCTGATTCGTAAGCACGCTTATCGATGCCTTCAACGAGGGTACCCAGACCATGACGGAAGAGTAGCCGCGGATCTCGCCGCCGTGTCCGACGATGGTCTGTCCACCAAGCCGCTTCCGGCTGATGCCCAGACCGTAGTCGTTCGGTGCAACGAACTGCAGCATCTCCTGCATCGATGCAGCATTCACGACACGTCCGGCAAACAGCGCCTCATAGAGTCGCGCCATCTGCCCGGCCGTCGAAACCACTGCGCCGGCAGCCCAGGCGCCACTCCACTCGGCCTGCATCGGTTGTGCCCCGGCATCGCGTCCGCCCATCCATCGATGTGCAAGCTCACCCACCAGCGTGTCATACGGCACTAGCACCATCGAATCTATTCCGGCACGAGAGAACACCTCACGCTGCAGAAGGACGTTGTAGGGGGCATTGCCGATCCGCTCGGCGATGATGCCCGCAAGCAGGTAGTTCGTGTTGCAGTAACTCCACGACGTGCCCGGAGCGAACTGCGGAGCGGGAATCATGGAGATGAACTCGGTCGGCTTCCAGATGCGCCGGAGGTTGGCAAGGATAGAGTCGCGATACTGCGCACCACCGGCAAACTCGCCCAGTCCGCTGGTATGCTGCAGCAACTGTCGTATCGTGATCGATGTGTCGATGACCGGCGATGCCGGGACGTGCGCTCCGATACGGTCATCGAGGTCCAGCAACCCCTGCTCCTGCAATCGCAACAGCACCAGCGCTGTGAGCGTCTTTGTATTGCTCCCGATGCCAAACATCATGTCGGGTCGGATAGACACCCCCGGATGCGACTCCCCCGCCGTGATCGTCCACGCGCCGTCAGGCGTAACCACGCCGGCGGCAACACCCTGGATGGCTTCGCGCTGCTGCACGGCTGCAACGGCTTGCTGAAGCTTCGTACGCAGTACGTCCTCTGATGCAGCAACAACGGTTGCACTCATCAGCAACCAACATGATAGGAGCATTCGCATAGCGGTTCCTCTTGAAAGCGTCTATGACTGCTGCATGGAGCACAGCAGTTTAATGAACGTAGCTACGTGGTCTTTCCCATCCGACAAGTGTCTCCACTTATCGAAGGATGACCATAGGGGCAATGTGTACGCCACGCGTCGTCCGCACATGCAGGTGATACCTCCCGGCTGGCAGCGATGCCGTGCCGATGGTGAACGTCTGTTCCGCCATCGCGTGCTCATAAGTCGGATGCGTGATCATGATCCGGCCTGACTGATCTGCAACCGTAACCTCAAGTACTCGCTCGTTCGGTGCATGCAGTGTGATGGAGACGACGTCCTGCGTCACGGGCATCGGGTGCAGACGCAGTGAAGGGACTCTGTGTTCTACGGGGCTAGGCACACTCGACACCGTATCGCTCGTAACCCTGACGAGCATTTCCGATGCCGATGTATTGATCGAGTCAAGGCAGACCACTCGGATCACAGAGGTTCCTACCACGCCCATACTCGGTACCACGCGCAGCACATTGCTCGTCCCCCCGGCGATAAACGTCACGTTTGCTGCGGGAATCACCGCCGTGTCTAGGGACGATACTGTCCACCGTAATTCTTCTGCGTCTTCATACACAACC
>JAULYI010000270.1:0-10711 GCA_032117915.1 Kapaibacterium sp. (SeqCode)
GCACGGCGGCACCATGGGCATCCGCGCGGAGTGACGTCGTAAGAGCTCCGGTGTCGATACCCACCGGACAGACCGTGGCGCACATGCCGTCGACGACGCAGGTGTCAACGCCTTGCGTCTGATAAGCCTCTGCAAGTGCAGACCGTGTATCGGCATCGGTGGCCAGGACGAGTTCGCGACGCAGAGCGATACGCTGCCGTGGCGTAAGCGAGTGGTCTCGCGTCGGACACACATGCTCGCAGAAGCCGCATTCGATGCAGGTGTCAACAGATGCCTCGATCACGGGGATGGGCTTGATGTGCTTGGCATGTGCCTCGGGATCATCGTTCAGGATGACGCCGGGATTTAGGATGCCGTGAGGATCGACCAGGGCCTTGAGCTGCTGCATCATGGCATAGGCCTGGCTCCCCCACGCTTGTTCGACGTACGGAGCCATGTTGCGGCCCGTGCCGTGTTCGGCCTTCAGTGAGCCGTCGAGCGAGGTAACGATCGCAGCGATGCGGTCCATGAAGGCCACGTACTGCCGTACATCTTCATCCGTATCAAAGCGCTGATGGACGATGAAGTGGATGTTGCCATCCTTGGCATGACCGAAGATGATACCGTCATGATAGCCGTGTTCGTGGAAGGCCTGCTGGACGCTGCGAACGAGTTCGGCAAGACGTTCCGGTGGGACGGCTACGTCCTCGTTGATGATCGTCGACCCTGCCGGCCGCATGGCGCCGATCGTTGGCATCAGCCCTTTGCGCAGGTGCCACAGCGTGGCCTGCATCGCGGGGTCAGACGTCCACCCCGTCCAGTATCCGTCATGGTCAACCGTCGGCGGATCGACGTCGTGCATCTCCACGAGCAGGGCCGCTGCCCCCTGCCGGACCGATCGCAAGGGTTCGGGAGTTGTCGGTAGGGAAGCAAAGGAACGCATCGATGCATCGTCCATCAGCTCGACGGCTGCGGCACCCTGCTCGCGCCAGTACGGAACGGCGTCGCAGGCTGCTTCGATGGATGCATAGACCAGTACTGCCGTGTGTTTGACGCTGGCGTCGGGCACGGTGCGGAAGACCACGTCATCGATAAAGCCGAGCGTACCTTCACTGCCTACCATCAAGCGTCCTAGGATGGCCGCCGGACCGTCGGCGTCGAGAAAGGCATTCAGTCCGTAGCCAACGGTATTCTTGATGCGATACTTCCGGCGGATCCGAGCCACCAGGTCGGGATTGGCACGGATGGCATCGCGCATCCTGACGATGCCCGTGGCGATAGCCTGAGACTGCGCTGCGAGCGTGGTGTCTGCGTGCGGATCGGCCGTGTCGACAATGGTACCGTCGGGTAGAACGAAGCGTATGGAGTCTATGGTATGGTACGAGTTCTGTGCCGTGCCGCAGCACATGCCGCTGGCATTATTGGCCACGATACCGCCTACCATGCAGGCGATCAGTGATGCAGGGTCGGGTCCGATCCGGCGGCGATATCGGCGCAGAACGGCATTGGCACGACCGCCCGTGATACCCGGCTGCACACGCAGGCGTGCACCGTCATCGAGCACGGTGATGCCCTTCCAGGCGCGCGAGATGTCAACAAGGATACCATCGGTGACGGCCTGACCCGACAGGCTGGTGCCGGCTGCCCTAAAGGTGCAATGCGTGCCGAAGCGTCGAGCAACGTCGAACAGTGCCACAATGTGCTCGACCGACGTCGGACGGACCACGGCATAGGGCACCATGCGGTACAGACTGGCATCGCGTGACAGTGCCAGACGATCGATCAGCTGATCGGAAATCGCGGCTGTGCCGAGTGCGGAACGCAGGGCTTTGAGAACGTCGCTGTGCATGTCGGAAATCTACTCAAGTGCCGGCACATGGTTCACCGGCATTGTGTGACCTTGGAGCGACGTATCAGACCTGGAAGACGCCCGTGCGGAGCTCCGGCAGCGTTAGCTGGTGGTTAGCCATGGCGATACCACGGGAGATCACGGAGCGGGTATCCGTGGGGGCAATGATTCCATCGACCCATAGACGTGCTGCCGCATAGGTGGGCGTTGTGGTGGCCTCATACCGGGACTGGATATCCTTCAGCATGGCCTGCTGGGCTTCTTCGGTGAGCTGCTCGCCGTTCTTCTGGAGCGAGGCCACCTTGATCGTCAGCAGCGTTTTTGCTGCCTGCGGTCCGCCCATCACGGCGATCTGCGCCGTTGGCCATGCGTAGATCAGCCGTGGGTCGTAGGCCTTACCGCACATCGCATAGTTGCCGGCGCCGTAAGAGTTCCCAATGATGATCGTAAACTTCGGTACGACGCTGTTGGCAACGGCATTCACCAGTTTGGCACCGTCCTTGATGATGCCCCCTTGTTCGGCACGGGTACCCACCATAAAGCCGGTTACATCCTGCAGAAACACCAGCGGAATGCCACGTTGATTGCAGTTCAGGATGAATCGTGCTGCCTTGTCGGCGCTGTCGCTGTAGATCACGCCACCGACCTGGACCTCGCCCTTGCCGCTGCGGGTGACCTCGCGATTATTAGCCACGATGCCAACGGCCCATCCGTCGATACGACCATAGCCGCAGATGATCGTCTTACCGTAGTCTGCCTTATACTCATCGAATTCGCTGCCGTCGAGCAGCCGTGCCAGGATCTGGCGCGTAGCGTACGGACGTGCGCGGTCGGCCGGCATGATGCCGTAGATCTCTGCTGTGTCCAGCGCGGGCTCGCGTGGTTCCGTGCGGTTGAACAGCGAGCGTTGGCCTTTCAGGGGCGAGAACTTCTCGACCAGCGATCGAATGGTCGTGATGGCCTCTTCGTCGGATTCAACCTTATAGTCAACGATGCCCGACACTGTGCTGTGCATCGTAGCACCACCGAGCGGTTCGATACCGGTCTTCTCGCCGATGGCGGCTTCGACCAGGGCAGGTCCGGCAAGGAAGACCGAGCCGGTGCCGTTCACGATCAGGGCCTCGTCGCTCATCAGCGGCAGGTAGGCACCTCCGGCCACACATGGCCCCATAATGGCAGCGATCTGGGGGATGCCCATGGCGGACATCATCGCGTTGTTGCGGAACTGGCGTCCGAAATGTTCTTTGTCCGGGAAGATCTCATCCTGCATGGGCAGGTAGACGCCGGCGGAGTCGACCAGATAGATGATGGGGATGCGATTTTCCATCGCGATCTCCTGTGCCCGCATGTTCTTCTTTGCCGTCATTGGAAACCATGCGCCGGCCTTCACCGTGGCATCGTTGGCAACGATCATGCATTCGCGTCCGTGGATCAGGCCTACGCCTGCCACAACGCCGGCACTGGGAGCGCCGCCTTCGGCCTCGTACATCTCGTGGGCGGCGAACAGGCCCATCTCCAGGAAGCCGGAGTCGGCATCCAGCAGCAGGTTGATACGTTCGCGGGCCGTGAGTTTGCCCTTGGCCTTATGACGTTCGATGGCCTTCTTCCCGCCGCCCAGGGTCACCTGCTCACCCTTGGCCTGGATGATACGCAGGAGCTGGCGGTTAGCGTCGGCATTCGTATTGAATGCCAGATCATGGTCAATAGCGGAACCGATAAGGCGTGCCATAGCTCGTTTCGATCGGTGGAGTGAACCGTATAGAAAAAAGGCGCTCCGATTGGAACGCCCTTCTTTGCGACAGGATGGGAATCACTTGGCTGGTTGGGCGGGCGGTGCCTGCTGGGGCGCGGGTTGGGGCGCCGGTGCATTTTGTGGGACCGTCGTACCCGGGGTGACCATCGGTGCTTCAGCGCCGGTGGTGATCGGAGCACGTTCGGCTTCTACACCTGTTTGTAGCATGAATCGATTTACCACGATGGAGGCGACCATCAGGAAGGCGGCAAGGCCCATCGTGATGTTCTGCAGGATGTTGCGCGACTGGCGCACGCCGAGCAGGTTCGTGAACTGTCCGCCGAAGCCTCCCATGCCCGAGATCATGTCGGCCTTGCCCGGCTGTACAAGTACGGCAAGCATGAGCAGGACTGAGGCGAGCATGCAGAGGATGATGATCAGAGTTTCCATGTGGTATCGAGCGTAGAATGAAACGTGAGCTACAAACCTACGGAGAAGTCGTCTTACGGACAACTCATCTCAAGGCACAGAGGCGTATTGAACGGCATCTGTGTATCACCGAACCATGCAAGGAAGGTATCGTAGCGATGTTCATTGGTTCGGAAGTACTCGTTCATCGCTTTTTTATCGCCGTAGGAATACAGCCAGTAGAAGTATTCCTTGATCCAACCGGCCTTAGCGATCTGGGCCTGAAAGGCCAGTATGTCATTCCTGTAGGTCGTGTCCTTGCCCCCTTGCGTCCAGGCCTTGATGAACCTCGTCCGAAGGTCAACCAGTTGAGGAAGCGAAAGCTTCTTGAGCACTCCTGATGCGGGGATGAGATGTTGTCCGCCATTTGCCACCGTGAACTCGAACGCCATGGCGAAGTTCATCTGATTGGGGCCGAGGGGGCTAGGGATCTCCAGGACATCTTCGGAGGCGAGGTTGATCGGATCGAGCGTATCACCAAATCGCAGGGCTGCATTCCAGGTGTCAAAGAGCAGTTTCGAGACTTCTTTGGTGCGTTCGGACGCACGCTCAAGGTTGAGAAAGGCTTCGCCGTAGAGTACGGACCAGAGCTTTTCTTTTGACTCGGCATAGACCTTTGCGAGCCAGTAGTAGTTCGTAGCAAATCCCGGCTCTACGCGTGTCCCCCGCTTCCACCAGTCCAATGCTTCGGGGATCTTCCGGTCGATGAAGGCTGCGGCACCGATCTCATAATGCAGACGACCGGACGTCGGCACGGCAGCTATTCCCTCGCGGTAGTAGTTGACGGCCTGTGCGGAGTCATTCTGCAGCGAATAGATATTCCCCATCAGCTGATAGCCGCGGTCATACAGGTTCGAATCGCGGTAGATCGGCGTCAGCATGGACAGAGCCGTGACGTAGTCTTTCTCCATCACGTAGCACAGCGTCCGTTCATACTGATAGGCAGCGATCCCCGGTTCCAGGGCGATGGCTTTGTCCCACTCGGCAATGGCCTGTCGTCCAAGACCCTGATCCATCAGCTGAATAGCACGATTGGCATGGGCAACGGCCTTATCGGACTGCCCGTGCGCAGGCACCATGATGATCACGGCCAACAGGCAGGACACAAGAACTCGAATGCTTAAGGTCATGGTGGTGAAAGCAACCGTCAGTGTGGAAAGGGGCAGTGGCACAAAATTACACAGCGAATGGGCGTGTCCCTCACCCCGGCCCTCTCCCGCTCGCGGAAGAGGGTGCCAGTTCGTAACCATTGCAATGTCCAATGCGTGGATGCACGTGGGCTGCCGATCGGGATAGGCCCACGCTTCAGCGTGGGCTCTTACATATTGGCATGCCCGCGATGTAACGGGCGACCACGCAGAGTCGCCCCTACGGAGCGTACACCTGTTTCGCCACCTCGTAGGTGCCGCATTGGGCTTCGATGGTGAGTTCGATGGGGTCGGCATAGCCGCCGCCTAGAGCCAGCATAACGGGGATGTGGCGGTCGCGGCAGGCCTGCATGACCATGCGGTCGCGCTCGCGAAGACCGTCAAACGTTAGTGAGAGACGTCCAAGGGCGTCGTGGACGAGTGGGTCGACGCCGCACTGGTAGAACACGATGTCCGGAGCACCGTCAAGCAGAAACGGCAGATGCTCGGCAAGAATGCGCAGGTAGGCGTCGTCATCCGTGCCGTCAGGCAGGTCGATGTCGATGGTTGACGGAACCTTGCGGAAGGGATAGTTCTTGGCTCCGTGCATGGAGAAGATGGTCACGTCGGAACGCCCCCCGAGAATATCGCTGTTGCCGTTGCCCTGGTGCACGTCAAGGTCGATCACAAGAGCCGTGCGGATACGGTCCTCCTGCATGAGTTTGAGCGTGGAGACGGCAATGTCGTTGAACACGCAGAAGCCCTCGCCGGCATCACGCAGCGCATGATGCGTGCCGCCCGCCAGGTTGCCACTGATGCCGTCATCCAGGGCAGCTCGGGCAGAGGCAAGACAGCCGCCGACGGTGGCCAGAGAGCGGACGACGAGGGCCGGACTCCACGGAAAGCCGATGCGGCGCTGCTCGAGACGGTCGAGCGTTCCCGTCATGACGCCATCGATGTAACGCTCTGTGTGCGCCAGCAAGAGGTCCTCCCTCGGGATCGGCTCGGCATCGCACAGCTCGTCCTCGCGGATGATCCCCCGCTCCACAAGCGCATGCCGCAGCATGCGGTACTTGCGCATCGGAAAGCGATGGCCCTGCGGTAGGTCGATCGTGTAGTGGTCGCTGTAATAGACGCGCATGATGGAACGCTCGCCGCAGCGTCAGCGAAGGTCGAAGACCACCGGGATGCGCACCCACGAGGTGATACGCTGTCCGGCATGACGTGCCGCACGATAGCGCGTGCGCGCAACGGCACGCAAAGCCTCGGAGTCGAGCAACGGATGTACGCGTGAGGCAAGAGAAAGCAAACGGATGTGACCGTTACCGCCGATGACGACGTCGACCTCGACGGTACCAAGAAGTCCCATCCGGCGCGCTGCCTCGGGATACAGGATGGACTGCTTGAGCATTCGTGGGTCAAACACGACGGCTGAGTCGACAGTTTCGACAGGGTCGGCGAAGCCCTCGGTCTGCCGCGCCCGCTCGACGTCGATCTTGATGTCTCGTGGTGTCGATGGTCGTGCCACCGGCAAGAACCGGTCCGAGTAGATCAGGTCGCGTGGCTCGGCCTTGACGGCCTCACGCAGGGCCATGACGGTATAGGTGACCGTGACCGTACTCTTTGCCGGACGCACCGGCGTGCGGCTGGCGCTGTGAAAACGCGTGCACGAGGCCAGCCAGCGATCGACAGCGCTAAGACCGGTCGTATCGACGGCATAGTGGAAGGGGGTGACGGAAGCAGCGTTGAACGTAAGCGTTGCCGTGTACGGCGTGGTTCCGACCTTCGGCATCGGCTCCGCAGGGTCCAACAGATGAACGGCCGTGGACGTGGTTGACCTGATGATGACGCAGAGCTGCTCGGCAAGCATGCTTGCCGAACCGCTGAAGAGAAGGACTGCGACGATGATCAGTCGACGTACGGACATGCGACGACGGCTCCGGATGACTTTACCTCGGGCACAGGAACATGCTGCGCACACTCCGGACGGGCGATCGGACAGCGCGTGCGAAACCCGCAGCCGCTCGGCTTGTTCAGTGGCGTCGGAATGTCTCCCTGCAGCACGATGCGCTCTTTGTTCTTGCGCGTAGGGTCGGGCTCGGGGACGGATGACAGTAGGGCCTTCGTGTACGGATGGGTCGGGTTGAAGTAGACCTGGTCGGCCGTGCCGACTTCGACCACGCTACCCAGGTACATCACGGCAATGCGCTGCGAGATATGATAGACCACCGACAGGTCGTGGGCGATGAACAGGTAGGACATGCCGAACTCGTCCTGCAGGTCCTGCATCAGGTTGATGACCTGTGCCTGAACCGACACGTCAAGTGCCGATACTGGCTCGTCGCAAACGATCAGATCGGGATTGGTGGCCAGCGCACGCGCAATGCCGATTCGCTGCCGTTGTCCACCCGAAAACTCATGCGGATAACGCGCGGCATAGGCAGGCTGCAGACCGACCTTTTCAAGAAGCCACTTGACACGATCGTCGATCTCGGCGGCGCTGAGATTAGGCTGGTGGATCTCGATGGGCTCGGCGATGATCTGCTTGACGGATAGTCGCTGGTTCAGCGACGAATACGGGTCCTGAAAGATCATCTGGATCTTCTCGCGGTACGGCTTCATGGCCGAGCGCGACAGATGCAGCAGATCGGTCTTGGCACCTTCTTCGCTGTGATATACCAGTTTACCACCAAGGTGTACGTCCGGTGAGACATGCTTGAGCACGTTCACAATGGCGCGGCCCACCGTGGTCTTGCCACAGCCGGACTCGCCCACCAGGCCGATGGTCTCTCCCCTGTTGATCGTGAACGACACGCCATCAACGGCCTTTACCTCGGCTACCTTGCGCTGAAAGATGCCGCCGTAGACAGGAAAGTGGACTTCAAGGCCGTCGATCTCGAGCATGGTCTTGTGCTTGCTCATTGGACGCCTCCTTCCGGTGTTACCAGGTGGCACCGCACGCTGTGTCCGGGTGATACTTCCCGAAGCGGCGGCTCCTGTGTATCGCAGATGTCCAGCTTGACCGCACAACGCGTACAGAACTTGCAGCCAACCGGCAGGTTCATGATACTCGGCACGTTGCCCGGAATTGCCTGCAGTCGCGCATGCTTGCTGCCTGCGGCCGCCGGACGCGGGATCGAGGCCATCAGACCGTGCGTGTAGGGATGCTGGGGATTTGCAAACAGCTCTTCGACGGTGGCGACTTCCTGGATCTTGCCTCCGTACATGACGATGACGCGGTCGCACATTTCGGCCACCACGGCAAGGTCGTGCGTGATCAGCACGATGGCTGCCTCTTCACGACGTTGCTTCAGGTCCATCATCAGGTCAAGGATCTGCGCCTGGATCGTCACGTCCAGCGCCGTCGTCGGCTCGTCGGCGATCAGGATGGCCGGATTACAGGCAAGGGCTATGGCGATCATCACGCGCTGCCTCATGCCCCCTGAGAACTGATGCGGATAATCGTTGATGCGCTTCTCGGGGTCCGGAATACCAACGGCGCGCAGCATTTCCACGGCGCGGTTCATGGCCTCTTCCGGCGACACCTTGAAGTGCGTCTGCACCACTTCCGCGATCTGCATGCCGATCTTGAAGACGGGGTTCAATGACGTCATCGGCTCCTGAAAGATCATGGCGATCTCTCGGCCCCGGATCTTGTACATGTCTTCATAGGAGAGCTTGACGATGTCCGTTCCCTTGAACAGGATCTCACCGCCCATGATGCGTCCCGGCGGATCCGGAATGAGCTTCATCAGCGAGAGTGCCGTTACCGACTTTCCGGATCCGGACTCTCCAACGATTCCCAACACCTCGCCTTTGTAGATGTTGAACGTTACGCCGTCAACGGCCTTGGCCCACGTCCCTTCAATGTTGAAGTACGTCTTCAGGTCCTTGACTTCGACGAGTGTTTCCTTGGTCACGATCAATGATCTATGGTGATGGTGAAGGTGGTTTGGGAAGGGGCGCTGATCAACGCAGTCGCGAGAAGACCTTAGGATCGAACGCTTCGCGGATGCCTTCGCCGATGAAGACGACAAGCGTCAGCGTCAGGAAGAGTGCGCTGAACGGAACAAGCACAAGCCAGTACTGCCGCAGGTTGGCAAGGCCTACGCCGATCATTTGTCCCCACGAGGCCGTCGGCGGTGGCAGACCAAAGCCAAGGTAGTCAAGCGACACCAGGGCCGTGATCCCGCCTACAACGGCAAACGGGAAGAAGGTGATGATCGGTACGAGGGTGTTGGGCAGGATGTGCTTGACGATGATGGTCGGCGTGGACACGCCAATGGAGACGGCAGCAGCAACGTAGTCGCGCGACCGCTCACGGTAGAACTGTGCTCGCATCTGCGTTGCAATGCCAAGCCAAGAGAAGATGACCAGCAGGAAGACGAGAAGACTGAACGTCGGCTCGACGAACGAGACGATGATGATGATCAGGAAGAGGAAGGGCAAGGCACTCCAGATCTCCATGAATCGCTGCATCAACAGGTCAAACCAGCGTCCAAAGAATCCCATCATCGCCCCCACCGGAATGCCGATAAGGTATTCGAGAATGGCGATGAGCAGGGCAAACGTCATGCTGACCTGGAAGCCGTACGACATGCGGGCAAGCACGTCGCGGCCACGGTCATCCGTGCCCAGCCACCGCGCAAAGCCATTGCCGTCAGCCTCGAACGGTGCAAGAAACTTCTCGTTTCCTTCAAGGGTGATGTCTTCGTTCGGACCGAACGGATAGGGCGGCATCAGGATCCAATTGTCACTCCCCTGCTCGTCCCACTGCAGCTGCAGCACACGGTAGTTCGCCTCTGCCTGGTCTCCGGGCTGACCAAACGTCTCGCCGGAGTAAAAGCTGGGCGGAGCGATCAGGCCTACCAAGGGCAGCGACTTTACGAAGTCACGTCCCGCAGGCGAATACCAGTCCCCCTGATAACTGACGACGAGGGCTTTGTTGTTGATCAGCAGCGGCAGGAAGAACGTAAGGACGTAGGCGCTCATCAGGATGACAAGGGCATAATAGCCGCGCTTCAGACCTTTGAACTTGCGCCAGCGGCGCTGATTGATGGTGAGAGGCTTGCTCTCGGCAGGACCGTTGGACATGCGCTTAGCGGAAACGAATGCGTGGATCGACAAGGGCAAGGACGAAGTCCGAGATGATCGAGCCGATGAGCGTGATCAGGATGGAGATCACGGCAAAGGCGAAGAAGACGTTGGTGTCGCGTTGCAACACCGCTTCGAAGGAGAGCTTTCCGATGCCGTCAATGTTGAAGGCATATTCGATCAGATAGCTACCCGCGAGGAAGATGCCGATGATGCCGCCAATGGAGGCCACCAGCGGGATGATGGAGTTGCGCATGGCATGCAACCAGATGACGCGTTCTTCGCGTAATCCCTTGGCATAGGCCGTACGAACGAAATCCTGTCCCATGGTCTCTAACAGCGAATTCTTCATGAGCAACGTCGTTGACGCAAATCCGCCGATGGTATAGGCCACCGTCGGCAGCACGAAGTACCAGGTGCGGTCGGCAATGCGCTCGAACAGGTTCAACGATTCGTAGTCGC
>JAULYI010000271.1:0-5314 GCA_032117915.1 Kapaibacterium sp. (SeqCode)
GGGCCACATCACCGCTGGTATCGTGGACTGCAGACTGTGAGCAGATAGGACGCACGCTCGATATCAATGCGGTGGTGGAGCGCGTGGACACGCTAAACGTGCCCATCCAGATCGACGAAGGAGCCGTCGAGGTGTATGATGAGGACGGAGTCCTGCTTGACATCTATGATGCCGACGATACCATCAGGCTAACCTCTGCAACCAGCAAGCTCATGCTTCATGCCGTGGCGGCTGCAGGCTCGAGCTTTGGTCAGTGGAGTGCCGTAGGCACACCCATCCACGGCAGTCCCGCGCCACTGGTGGCGATCGCCATGCAGGTACTCCACCCAGGCACTCCAGCGGCTACCACGGCAAAGCCCCTTGTGCCAACATTCATGCCCCCTACCGGAACCGAGAGGTACCGTTTGCGGGGACAGGTACAAGACATCGAGCCGGGGCCGGGTTTCGATGTCGAGGAAAGCGTCACATGGACCACACCCAGGAAATACGAGGAGATGCAAAGCGGCACACGTGTGCTCTGTGTTGCCGCCCGCGACTGTTGGGAGATCCTTGGATACATGTCCATCAACGGACGTACGATGTTTGCCGGGCCACAGCGTGAGGCCTGTATTGAAGCACCCCTGCTTGACCCAGAGCACGTTGTGACCGTTCTCGTACGACGAACACCGATACACGTACGGGTAGAACTCGCACTGCTCGAAACTGAAGACCAAGACGACCTGATCTATGACAAGCACCCCCATCCCGATGTAAGGATAAGCGCCGAAGTAGGCCGAACCCTTAACGGCACAACCCTATGGATGCCTGTGGGCGAAGCCATCTGTCGAACGCCTCGCGACCTTGCACGTGCAACCTGGCGAGTATCCTGTGGTGACAATGTGCGCCTTCGGATCCGCGATGCCTCATCTCGAGGTGAAACCTGGAAGTTCTTCGCTGCCGTCACGAACTACGTTCAGCCTGCCGGAGGAAATCGCGTTGGTGATGCGTGGGAGTACACCTTTGTGGTTTCGGAGGACCGAGCCGTCTTCGGCGCTACGAATTGTTCGGACAGACCTTCAGGACTACCTGAAATCCGACTGCGAGCCTGCTTCAAGGCAGAACTCGGCATAGAAGCGGTCGCCGTACGGATGCGCGTTGGCGGCACCCCTTCAAGGGCTCAAGCCCGTTTTGAACAGCGATGGCTTGACCCACTGGTATACTACGACCGCTTTGATGATGAACCCGTCGGTGGTCGTCAGCTTGAATACATTCCCAGGCGCGGCACAGACGTCAAGGTTCGCTTCACCCGACCCATCGACATCACGACGGTCGAAGCCGGTGGCCTGATCCTTGAATCCTACGGCAACATCGACCCGATGCGTGTTGGACGCTCCGGAATGGACTTTACGGCATCATCGTCCGGCGAGGGAAATGCCAGCTACGAGCCGCTCGACGGTGGGCCCCTTACCACCGTCGTACTGCATGCGTTCAAGCCGCAGACGACGCCACGTCTGCACGCCACGTACTTCGGTGCATTGTCGATTACGGCTACGACGTCCCTCCGATCACTGCGTGGTGCCAGGCTGAGATCATCAAGCACGTTCGCGCTGAACACCATGGAGCTACCCGGCTTTGGTGTGCAGCTTCACAGCGTTGCATTGTCGGACGACGGAGACTGGGATCTGTGGCCGATGGTGATGGACGGTGAGATCTACCACGCCATGTACGGAGGCCTGCTAGCTACCGATAGGGCCATGCATGTCGACATGGGATTTCGCAGGCTCCCGCCATGCTCAGTCCAACAGGGTACGATTCCCGATGACTGTACGTACGAACAGAGTGACGCAGATCTACCGATGCTCTTCGGCGACCTCCTGCAGTATATCGAGCCCGCATGGCTTGATCGAACAGACATGGCATTCACACACATGCAGACATACGATGAAGACTGCAAAGACCAAAAGGGGTGTCTGGTGGGCGAACTCAACGACATCATCAACAAGCTTCGACAAAGGATATCATCCGCACAGCTAGGTGGCGGCTCAACCTGGGATGGCATCGTGGCCGACCTGATCGACGGTGGCTTTGCGATGATCAACGCCCTGATGGAGCCCGATGACCAGGACGAGTATCTGGGCGAACACACCATGCTAGAAGGCGCGGCCAGCCTTTGGGGCGTCACGCCATCAGGCATCCGTACCGGCCGTGGCCGACACACCACCTACACCTACCGGCCACGATTCTACCCCCGTGCTGCCGTGCTCTATTGAGCCCCACCATTCAACCAACCACCACCATCAGGAGAGCACTACCATGCGTATCATCATTACGATGCTGTGTAGCATCACCATAGCAGGGGCCCAGGTTTCGCCTTCTGGAGGACAGACCGACTCCCCGTGGCGGCCCGGAACGGCCGTTGACATCTCATGGGACAACACGCTTGAAGCACCAAGCGTTGACATTGATCTGTACGATGCTGCGCGCCGCAGGCGCATTGCCCTGGCTCGCGGCATTGACGGTCGCCAGCGAACGACCGGCGTCGTCTTGCCCGACTCACTTCCGCACGGCGATCACTATCTGGTCTTCATCACCGATGCAACAACACCGTCCACCTACGTTCGAAGCTCCGGCTATGTGCCGATCTCGCCCTCACTGACACGTGTGCGGCCAACCGACGTTCCAGAGACGCGGCCAGACCGCGAAGCGTACTCCCTTGCCCCTAACCCAACAACAGCGAGCGCCGTGCTGACATGGGATGTGCTCGGCGTTCGCAGGATCAGAGTGATCGGAGCCGATGGCGTTGCACGGCTCGAGCGCGACGTTGAACCAATGGACCGTCGGCTTGTGATGCCTTCCGACCGATGGGCATCAGGAACCTACATTGTTGAACTCGTGGGCGCTACGAGCGTCATTGGCCGGCTCTTAATGGCTGTGGTCCGCTGACGGCGTCGGATCCAACGAAACACCGGCCCGGCCCACGGTATAGGTCCGACCAAGCGATGGGATCAGGATACGTGTACCAGGCAGGCGCTCTCTGACCGCAAGCGCCAACCCATCGCAAGCCTCAGGGGAGCCATGCATGATGCATAGCGTGCCCGGGCGGACGTCGTTGATGAAATTGACAAGACCCTCGCGCGATGCGTGAGCACTGAATCGGAAGCGATCGACCCGGCAGGACCGTGTCATCTCGCGATTGCCGAACATGAATGGTACGCCGGGCTCAGAGTTTGCCAATTGCCAGCCCGGCGTATCAGGGTCTTGATACCCTACAAACGCAATCCCGAAGTTGGGTTTGCGCATCCACACACGCGCCAGGGCATAGGACAGGGTCCCTTTGTTCACCATGCCGCTCTGGGCGACGACGATGGAGGGTTTCTTGAGGTACTCATCGTTAAACAGGTCGTTGTAATCGACGCGCTGCTGCGGAATGTCAGACACCTCGAACCCCAGCTCACGAAATGGTTCCGTATAGCAGTACTGGTCGTAGATCTTATTGATGCGCTCGCCCATCCCGCCGGTGAAGATGGGAATCGTGGGTATCGACCCTGTTCGCATCAATCCATAGAGGGTGCGCAGGACTTCCTGGGTCTTGCCTAATGCGAACGACGGAATGAGCACCGACCCATTCTCGTTCGTAACGTCTGTAATGAACCGCGCCAAGCGTTTCGTTTCGCCCGCCCGGTCGTTTGGTGTATCGTGAGCGCAGTTCGTTGCTTCGGTGATCATCACATCGACGTGACGACGCGGAACCAATGTTCGTCGAATCAATGCCTGGTCGTCAAATTGGATATCCGCGGTATGCAGAATGGACAGGCCGTTGCACTCCAGCATTACGCTGGCCGAGCCAAGGATGTGTCCGGCCCAATGAAGCGTCATCGACACCGGCGAGCGGCCGTTCCACCCTCGGATCTGCAGCGGCGTATCATAGGGCAGGGCCTCGAACGCGTGTCGCAGAAGCTCGATCTGTTCGGCGTTGTAGTATGACAACGCATCTGCCGGGAACCACGCCGTGATGTCAGACTTCAGAAGTCGTCCGGTGTTGTGCAGCACCACATGGGACAGATCACGCGTAGCGTGGGTCATGATGGGTCTGACGTGGGGCAGGGTGCGCATCACGTAGGGCAGACCGCCGATGTGATCTGCGTGCGCGTGCGTAATGACCAATACATCCGAGGGTCGGTCACCCAGAGTGTCCAGTGCCGGGAGTGCCTGCTGACCCCGATCCCGTGGGTGCAGGCCGCCATCGATCAAGATCCCCGTTCCGTCGAGTCCGATATACGTACAGTTCGCGCCTATGTCCTCGGCGCCGCCAAGAACGATGAGTTCAGCAGTCACAGATAAGTGGTGTCCGGTAACATGGTGGGGTCACGCCTTGGGTCGCGTGGAGATGCCAAACGGCAGATACATAGGACACGTTCCTGCGGCAGAGGTGGCCACCAGGATGATGGCTCCGATGCCCAAAATCCAAGCAGGGATGCCGCTGACCACTTCCGTAGCGATCAGGATAAACACGCCGATCGCAACCGCGACGCGTATCACCCGGTCGACACTACCAATATTCTTGATCATCGCATAGACCCAGAAGAAGAGAAAAACGTCAGCGCAGCGGCAACGCCTGCAATCTATCAATGCCACGGCAGTGTTTGGCGCCGAAATAGTCACAATCGAGGTCGAAAGCGGTAATTTTGCCGCCCGCCACACTTTACGGGACCATGCATGCAGAACCCGACACCATATACCCCTACGACCAAGGTACGTGTTGTTACCGCAGCCTCGCTCTTTGATGGGCACGATGCGGCCATCAACGTGATGCGGCGCATCATCCAGAGCACCGGCGTAGAGGTTATCCACCTTGGACACAATCGCTCGGTTGCCGAGGTCGTGGATTGTGCCATCCAGGAGGATGCACAGGCCATTGCCATGACGTCATATCAGGGAGGACACGTCGAGTACTTCAAGTACATGTACGACCTTCTGAACGAGCGTGGAGCAGGGCACATCAAGGTCTTTGGTGGTGGAGGTGGTACCATCCTACCTTCAGAGATCGAAGAGCTGCACGCCTACGGCATTGCCAGGATCTACTCACCTGACGACGGTCGGGCCCTTGGTCTGCAAGGGATGATCAACGACCTGGTGTCGAAGAGCGACCATGACACGCCGGACGCCTTCGGCGACGGACTGGCGGACGCGGTTCGTTCCGGCAATCCGCTGGCGATCGCCCAGGCGATCTCGCTGGCGGAACGCGACCACCGGGAGCGCATCGCCTTTGCGGCCGACGCAACGCGTGCCCCGGTCTTCGGCATCACCGGCACCGGCGGTGCCGGTAAATCATCGT
>JAULYI010000272.1:0-16176 GCA_032117915.1 Kapaibacterium sp. (SeqCode)
CCAACCCTACAGGAACTTACTCAGGTGCTGCGCACCCGGGTTCCGCATGAAGATTCGCTGGCGAAGATTCGCCAGAGTCGACGCATGGCTTCGGGCGTATTGATCCTCTCCGATGCCCTGATCGTTGGTGGTGTGCTGTCATCCGTTGTTGCCATCCGCGGAACCTTTAGTCCCGTCGAGATCCCTCTGACGGCCTACCTTCCGGTCCTGCTCCTGGTAATCGTCGGTAATTTCCTTGCCTCTGCATGGCGCGGAATCTATCCCGGCTATGGCCGGTGCGCCATTGCCGAGCTGCGCAGTACGTTCTACACGCTAACTGGCGTGTATGCAGCGGTGATCGCCACCTCGTTCTTCACGCAGGACGCCTTGCCGTATTCTCGGTCGATCCTGCTTGTGGCGTGGCTCGTTTCGATCCCGTCCTTGTGGTTAGGTCGATCCCTTGCTCGTCGCATCATGGGTACGAAGTCGTGGTACGGCATTCCCGTGGCCATTATCGGCGATCATGAGCTCTCGACGCGCGTCGTGGACACGCTGCGAAGCAATGCCCACATCGGGCTGCGACCGCACGTTATCGTCGAGACCGACCCCGAAGACGCCTCCTACGGATACCACGAGGAAGTGCCGATCGTTGGTGGTCTGGACAATGCTGCCGGTATTGTGCGTCAATTCGGTATCACGCACGGCGTGCTTGCCATGCCGCAAGTAACGAGCGATGTCCTCACCGAGGTCGTCGATCGGCTGGGACAGCATATGCCCCACCTCACATTTGTCGGAGAGCACGTCCACCCGTCGGTGCTCTGGATCTCCAACGTCCACAGCGATCCGTTGCTTAGCGCCGAGATCGAGCAGCGTCTCCGTCAGCCAGCCCTCCGTCTGAAGAAGCGACTGTTCGACCTTGTGGTTACGACGCCGCTCTTTCTGCTTAGTATGCCCGTGATGGCCGTCATTGCGGTTCTGATCAAGCTGACGTCCAAAGGGCCGATCCTGTTCAGACAGTATCGTATGGGACAGCACGGCCAGGAGTTCGAGCTGCTAAAATTCCGCACGATGGTGCTGAATGCCGACAAGGCCCTTGCGACGATCCTGGAGCAGGACTCAGAAGCACGTGAGGAATGGAACCGCTATCACAAGCTCCGTCGTGATCCTCGGCTTACGCGCATCGGTGCCTTGCTTCGAAAGTACAGCATCGACGAGCTACCCCAGTTCTGGAACGTCCTCCGTGGCGATATGACGTTGGTCGGCGCCCGTCCGATGTTGATCCGTGAGACCGTGAAGTTTGCCGATTACAAGCCCTACATGAGCATGTATCTAAGCACGCCACCGGGCCTGACCGGCCTCTGGCAGGTTACGACGCGTTCCGATGTTGAGTTCGACGCCCGATTGCATATCGACATGTACTACATGCGCAACTGGTCTCTGTTCCTCGATATCTACATCCTGTTCCGCACGGTAGCTGTAGTGCTCACGGGCCGAGGGGCGTATTGAGTACGATTCTCTTTCTTGCGCCGCGATTCCCATGGCCCCTCATCGGTGGTGATCGCGTCAAACCGTATCACCTCCTCCGGCACCTCGCCACGCATCACAGGGTCATCCTCGTTGCCTTCAATCATGGTGGTCCTGCCACGGCCGAGCAACGCCGCGCCATCGAAGAGCTTGGCGTTGAAGTACACGACGTTCCGCTGAATCCCTATGCCGCTGCGCTGGTAAGTGCACGAACGGTGGCAACGAGCCTTCCGCTGGAGATCGCCTTTTACACGCGGCCAGAGTTTGCACGCATCGTTGACAAGATCCTCGAGACGACCACGGTCGATCTTGGGATCAGTTTCTTCATGAGGACGGCCGAGTACCTCCGTCATCGCCCCATGAAGAAGATCCTCATTGCCGAGGATTGCCGCGTAGAATATCAGACCCGCTCGTCCCATGCCGCTCGGTCCCTCCATCAGAAGCTGGTGCGGTGGTGGGAAACACGGAAGCTGCGAGTCTATGAACCGTCCATCGTGCACGACTTTGACGTGACCACGTTCGTCAGTCCGGAGGACGTGACGGCTATGACGAACCTCGAAGACCGGGCGACGTATAAGGTTGTCACCAACGGCGTTGATCTGGAGGCATTCTCCTTCCGCGACAACATCGATCAGCGCGAGGGCCTGCTCTTTACCGGCAAGCTGGATGTTCTGGCGAACGACCTGATGGCGAAGATGATCATCAGCGATATCCTCCCGGATGTACGCCGGCGCTATCCGGATACGATCCTTACCGTAGCAGGTGCCTACCCAAAGTCCTCGCTTCGGTCCATGGCTTCTGCCTACGTCCGCATCGAGGGTCAAGTACCGGATATCGTCCCGTATCTGCACGGCGCAGCCGTCTATGTACACCCGCACCACGGCGGATCGGGCATCCAGAATAAGGTGCTCGAAGCCATGGCTGCAGGATGTCCGGTCGTGACAACGCCCAGCGGGCTGCAAGGCATCGACGCCGTTGACGGCGTCCACGCCCTGGTCGCCACGGATGCAGCGTCGATCGGTCAACACATCATCACGCTGCTTGGCGATGGAGACCTGCGTCGGCGTCTTGCACACAATGCGCGGCAGCTCATGGAGCGCACGCATACCTGGGAGGTCGTCGGTCAGCAGCTCGATGAAGTCCTTGCCCCCCTTACGGTCTTCATCCCAACCATCCTGTCACATGGCACGACCAGCCCTCTTCCTTGATCGTGACGGAGTGATCAATCGACGTCTTGTCGGTGACTATGTTCGGTCTCCGCAGGAATTCGAACTGCTCAACGACGTCCTTCCCATCATGCAAGCAGCTCGCGAGCGCGGGATGCTGCTGATCCTTATCACAAACCAGCAGGGAGTGGGGAAGGGGCTGATGACAGGCGCCGATCTCGATGCCGTGCACGACTCCATGCAGGAACTCCTGCGGGAGCGCCTAGGATTCGGTCTGGATGGCATCTACGTCTGCACAGAGCTCGACACGGCCACCAGTCCGCGACGAAAGCCCGCTCCCGGTATGCTCCTTGAAGCGATGGCCGAGCATGATATCGATGCATCAGCATCTTGGTTCCTTGGCGACAGTATCACCGATGCCATGGCCGGCCGTGCTGCCGGTATTCCCACGATCCTTGTAGGGGATCACCCGGCGACAGCAGCCGAGATCGTCGTGCCGAACTTGGCTGACGTACGCCTGTAACTTGGCTGGCAATGCGCCGTTGCCGTAGGTCCCACGACGGAACTACCAGTTAGCCGTATCAGTTTGACGCACTGTCATAGAATGACCGTGCGTATATTTGTGACCGACAGTCATAAAGTGATGCATAGTCAACCCTAAGAACGTCATGCAAAGGACGCAGATCATGCGCGTTGGACTCCTGATAGCCGTGTTGGTCGGCATCACAGCCGCCGGCTCGATACACGCCGCACCAACATCGATAACGATCGACGAAGCGATCGAGATCGCACTCAAGAACAACAACGAAGTCGTGTCGGCCCGATACGGCATCGAGAAGGCCGAGGCCCGCGTGGCCGAAGCGCTGGGGAACGCACTTCCCACGCTGAATCTCTCGGCCGTCTATCAGCGCAACGTTCAGGTGCCGGTCTTTTTCATTCCGAACTTTCAGGATCCCGCGGCCGGCCTGCAGGCGATCCGAGTGGGCTTGAAGAATCAGTACAACGTCGGGTTCCAGGCCTCGCAGATCCTCTTCAATTCCGCCGTCTTCACGGGCATCGGTGCGTCGAAGATCTATGAGCATGCAGCAAAGGAGCAGGCGAATGCGACCATCGCCAAGGTGGTCACGGACACACGGAAGGCCTTCTACGGCGCGCTGCTGGCCAAAGATTTCGCAGGTATCACACAAGCATCGCTGAAGAACGGCGAAGAGAACCTTGCAACGATCAAACTGCTCTTTGCAGAGGGACTGGTTGCGGAGTTCGATGCTATCCGTGCCGAGGTTGGCGTCGAGAACATCCGTCCGCTGGTTAGCCAGGCAGAGGCAGCCTATAAGAACGCCGTCAGTGCACTACAAACGCAGATGGGTATCGGCCTAGGTGATACATACGAGCCTGCGGGATCGTTTGACACGACACTTCCGGACGTGCCAGACGAAGAACAGGCGATGATCCGTGCCATGAGGGACAACTTCGATCTGCGTGCCCTTGATCTGCAGATCAAGGTGGCAGGGGAGTTCGTTACCGTATCTAAATCCGATTACTATCCGACGTTAGCACTCTACGGTAACTGGACAACGCAGGGACAATCCGATAACCTGAGCAACTTCCTGAGTGCTACGTCGTCGGGCGTCGGTCTTAACCTCAGCATGAATCTCTTCAACGGCATGCGCAGTGATGCCCGTGTGCAGCAGGCCAAGGCCGATGAGCAGATCCTGCAGACAACCCTGCAGCAGGCACGCGATGGGGTACGTCTTCAGGTCCGCGCCATCCTGAACAACCTTGGATCGGCGCGGCAACGCGTCACAGCGCAGCAGCGTACGGTCGACCAGGCGCAGCGCGGTTACGAGATCGCCCAGGTCCGCTATCGTGAAGGCACCGGCAATCTGCTCGAGATCAGTGATGCCGACCTGGCGCTCTCTCGTGCCCGTACGAACAAGGTTCAGGCGCTTCATGACTTCTATGCAGCCAAGGCCGACCTTGACCGCGCGCTCGCCATGATGGACCGCAAGTACTTCATTCATCTCGACCAGCACTAAGGCCATGGGCGTACAGGAACGACGCGCAAAAGAACGTGAGTTACGTCGAACGGCCATCCTCGACGCAGCCAAGGCACTCTACGAGCAGCACGGCATCGACGGCGTGTCGATGGATCGTATCGCGCATGAGGCCGAGATCGCCAAGGGCACCATCTATCTCTACTTCAAGAGCAGGGAAGAGCTGATGATGGCCCTCATCGCCGGAGAGATGGACCACCTGCTGAAGGCCCTAGAACGGGTTGTTGCAAACAAGCATACACCCCAACAGCAGCTGCTTGGTGCCGTGAAGGCCTTTTACGAGCTCTCGCAAGGCAGCTCGTTCTTCTACCGCGTTATCAGCCAAGTCAACATCTCGCACGTCGTCGGCAAGGACCACGATCCGTCGGCCGTAGCTGAACACTATGCCCAACAGAACGCACGGATGTTTGCCATCATCCTTGGCATTGTCGAGCGGGGCGTGGAGCGGGGCGACTTCCATTTGGTCCATCCAGCTCCGTACGTCGTGGCCCAGATGATGCTCTCCATCAAGGGAGCCATGGTCATCCTGGCAAACGACATGATGCCGCCGGTCCCGGTTGCCAAGCCCCAGCTCAAGGAATTGCTCATGGACATTGCCCGACTTCTCATCAGGGGTCTTGAGCATCATCCTGCTTCATCCCCAACGTCAACAACCTGATCATGCACTATCATCTCAACACGGAACAACCCATGTCTGTTCGCATTACGTTCATCGTGCTCGTCATGTCCGCCGTCATGGTCGCCTGCGGCGGCAATGATGCCCCAGTTGAACAGCAGATCGCCAAGCTGCGCGCAGAGCGTGCCGCTATCGATGAGCGCATCAACGCACTCGAGAAATCCCTTGGTGCAACCAAGGCCACCACTGACCGTGTGCCCGTGACCATTCACACGGTTACCCTTGCCCCCTTCGCCCACGTCATCGACGTCAAAGGGAGTGTTGAATCACGCTCAACGGTCTCCATCATGCCCAAGATGGCCGGAATGATCACGGCGCTCAATGCGTCCAATGGTCAGACGGTTCGCAAGGGGGCATTGCTGGTCGAGATCGATAACGCTATGATCAAGGCCGGCATTGAAGAGGTGCGTACACAGCTCGACCTTGCAGTGACGCTGTATGAGAAGCAGAAGCGCATCTATGAGGCGAAGGCTGGCAGCGAGGTGCAGTACCTGACGGCGAAGACGCAGAAGGACGCTCTGGAGCGACGCCTTGCATCGCTCAATGAGCAGCTGGAAATGACCCGCATCTATGCGCCAGTTGCAGGCGTGGTCGAAAACGTGACGCCCCGTGCAGGGGAAATGGCCATGCCGGGCATGCCGATGTTCACGATCGTCAACACGTCGGATATGCGCGTCGTGACGGATCTGTCCGAGATCTATGTCAAGGACGTGGATCGCGGTGACCGCGTAGAGATCATCATTGCAGATATCGGTGATACGATCGTCACATCGATCAGCAACGCAGCACGCAACGTCAACCCCGTCAGCCGGACCTTTAAGGTGGAGATGCCGCTGCGATCCGCTCCGGCAGCACTGCGTCCGAACATGACGGCCCGCGTGATGATCACAGACAAAACGCTGCCGCAGGCCATTGCCGTGCCCCTTGCCGCCATTGTTCGTGACGGCGATGCAGCGTACGTGTGGGTCGTTGGTGCCGATGAGAAGGTGATGCGCCGCGACGTGACAACGGGCGATGTATCCGGTGATCGCATCGTGATCAGCACAGGACTGAGCGCAGGCGATATGATCGTCATGCGCGGCGTGCTGGAAGTCGCCGATGGGCAGCCGGTCCGCATCATGCAGTGATCATCACCACGAACACAAAACCCTAAGAATCATGTCCATCCATAAGTCATTCCCCATAACGGCATGGGCCGTCGAGAATAAGATCACGATCTACGTGATCACCGCCGTGATCTGCGTGATCGGCGTGATCTCGTACATGCGCCTGCCAAAGGAACAGTTCCCGGACCTCGTGATACCAACCATCTTGGTGTCGACGATCAATGCCGGAACGTCGCCGACGGATGTCGAGAACCTGATCACGCGTCCGATCGAGACCCAGCTGAAGTCCATCGCTGACGTCAAGAAGGTCGTCAGTCAATCGATCTCCGACGCTTCGATCATCACGGTCGAGTTTACGACGAACGTCACGCCGGTCGAGGCTAAACAGCGCGTGAACGACGCCATCGACCGTGCAAAGGCAGAACTACCGAACAACCTGACGAAAGGACCGGACGTTGCCGAGATCGACTTCTCGGAGTTTCCGATCATGTTCGTGAACATCGCCGGTAACGTAGGTCTGGAGAATTTGAAGTCCTACGCCGACGAATTGCAGGACCGCATCGAATCGCTGAAGGAGATCCGTCGCGTCGATATCGTCGGAGCCCTCGAAAAAGAGATCCGCGTCGATCTCGACCCGTATCGGATGCAAGCATTGAGCGTGGCCTATGAGGATGTTTCACGTGGCCTGTCAGCCGAGAACGTGAACATCTCCGGCGGTGAACTGGTGACCGGCGGCGTGCGCCGCAATATCCAGGTGAGCGGAGAGTTCCGCTCTGCCGACCAGATCGCCAATGTCGTGATCCGCAGTGGCCGGGGCGTGCCCATCTACCTTCGTGATATCGCATCGGTCGTCGAAACATATAAGGAACGGCAGAGCTATGCACGGCTCGACGGTAAACCGGTGATCACGCTGAATGTGTTGAAGAAGGCCGGCGAGAATCTGATCGATGCGTCGGACAAGATCCAGGAGATCGTTGCGGAGTATCAGCGCACAAAACTGCCGTCGAATGTGACCGCTTCGATCACCAATGACCAGTCGACGTTGACGCGTACGAATATCTCCGACCTGATCAATTCGATCATCATCGGTTTCATCCTTGTGACGGTCGTGCTGATGTTCTTCATGGGCGTACAGACGGCCATGTTCGTTGGCCTGGCCACGCCGTTGTCATCCTTCCTGGCCTTTATGGTCATGCCCGGTTTGGACTTCACGTTCAATATCGTAGTGACGTTCTCGTTCCTGCTGGCACTGGGTATCATCGTTGATGACGCGATCGTCGTGATCGAGAATACGCACCGCCTGCATACCAAGGAGGGGATCGATGTTCGTACGGCAGCCAAGTATGCTGCCGCCGAAGTGTTTGCACCGGTTGTTGCAGGAACACTGACAACCCTGGCCCCCTTTTTCCCGCTCCTGTTTTGGCCGGGCATCGTAGGCGAGTTTATGAAGTTCCTGCCGGCTGTGCTGATCATCACGCTGACGGCGTCATTGGTCGTGGCGTATGTGATCAATCCGGTCTTTGCGGTTGAGTTTATGGGTCAGAAACCGCGTCGGTTCACGCGCAGGCGCTTGTACTTCTGGGGTGCCATCATTGGCATACTCTTACTGGTATCGATCGCATCCGGTGCACTCTGGATCGCAACGCTCACGGTCAGTACGCTGGTGTTCTACATCCTGAACCGCCTCTACATCACGCCGAAGCTCATCGTCAGCTTCCAGGAGCGGCTGCTACCATGGTTCATGGATCAGTATCGGGCGGCGCTTCGCTGGTCGCTGACGGGCCGACGTGCATACGGGATCGTGCTCGCTATGGTCATGCTGCTCATCGCGACCATCATGCTGACATCACGGTATGGGAAGTCGCCGACGTTCTTCCCGGATGCTGAGCCAAACAACGCCTTTATCTACGTCAAGCTGCCTATCGGCACGGATGCCGTGGTTACGGACTCGGTCACGCGGATCGTAGAACAGCGTGTGTTCAAGGTTCTGGGCCCGAACAATCCTATCGTCAAGAACGTCGTTTCAAACGTCGGTGTCGGCGCGGGCGATCCACGGAATCCCGATCGCACGGTCGTCTCGAACAAGGGCAAGGTCACGATCGCGTTTGTACAGTACAACGAACGCCATGGTGCGTCCACAGGGTCCTATCTGACCAAGTTCCGCGACGCACTTCGTGATCTGCCCGGCGTCGAGATCGTGGTCGAAAAGGAACAGGGCGGACCTCCGCAAGGCAAAGACATCAACGTCGAGATCGCCGGTGATGACTTCGATACGCTGGTGGCCCTGACCTCCAGATTGCGCGCGATGATCACGGACTCCATGCAGATCGCCGGCATCGAAAAGCTGAAGAGCGACCTTGAGCGGAACAAGCCCGAAGTTCGCATCATGGTCGATCGCGAGAAGGCCAACCGCGAGGGTATTTCGACGGCACAGGTGGGTCTTGCCTTACGGAACTCGCTGTACGGTAACGAGGCAACAAAGCTGCGTGTGGGCGAAGAGGAATATCCCGTGCAGATCCGCGTTGACGAGTCGTTCCGCGCCAACATCGAATCGATGCTGAACATGCCTATCTCGTATCGCGAGATGAGTAGCGGCATGTTCCGCCAGGTACCCCTGTCCGCCGTTGCCCGCGTTGAGTATGCCTCGACGTTCTCGGGTATCAATCGCAAGAATAACCAGCGCGTTGTGACGCTGGCATCCAATGTGCTGAAGGAGCAAGGGTACAATGCAACGGACGTCAACCGCCAGATCCAGGGTGCTATCGACGCATTGGACGTGCCGGAGGGATATGACATACGGATTACCGGTGCACAGCAGGAGCAGCAAGAGTCGCAGGACTTCCTCGGCTTTGCCTTCCTTGTCGCTGCATTGATCATTCTGATGATCATGGTGACGCAGTTCAACTCCATTGCCAAGCCGTTGATGATCATGTCAACCGTGCTCTTGAGCGTCATTGGTGTGCTGCTCGGCTTCACGCTGTTCCAGCTTGAATTCTCAGTCGCAATCACCGGTGTTGGTATCGTGGCCCTTGGTGGCATCGTGGTTCGCAACGGCATCGTGCTTGTCGACTTCACAGACGTTCTGAAAGCACAGGGGTGGAAGACGCGTCAAGCCATCATCGAAGGGGGAGCGATCCGATTCAATCCGGTGTTGCTCACGGCTGCATCGACCATTCTTGGTCTTGTACCGTTGGCAATCGGTCTGAACATTAACTTCTTCGAACTGGTCAACCTGCGGAATCCGCAGTTCCACATCGGTTCGGACAGCGTGGCGTTCTGGGGACCGCTTGCCTGGTCCATCGTCTTTGGTCTTGGCTTCTCGACGTTCCTCACGCTGGTCGTTGTGCCCTGCCTGTATTACATGCTGTACGTCATCCAGTTGCGCATCAAGCGGGTGCGCCTGCGTCACGCCATTCAGAGCGGAGAGCACACGGTGCAGCACTAACGCGCGCCGCGATATTGCCCTACAACGAATTCGGGCCGGTCATTTGACCGGCCCGTTCTTATTTGCGAGGGTTGAACCCCATGGCTGCAGAGTTGATGCAGTATCGCATGCCTGTTGGCCTGGGTCCATCATCGAACACATGTCCAAGGTGCGCATCACAGCGAGCGCAGAGGACTTCGTATCGGACCATCCCCAGCGATCGGTCCTCGTGGACGGTAACGTTCGTGTTGGAGAGCACATCATAGAAGCTGGGCCATCCCGAGCCGGATTCGAACTTCGTCTTCGAGTCGAACAGCGCCGTGCCGCAGCAGCGACAGGTATACGTCCCGTCGGAATGGTGGTCCCAGTACTTACCGGTAAAGGCCCGTTCCGTACCGGCCTTCCGAGCGATGCGGAACTCCTCGTCACTCAGTTCGCGCTTCCACTCCTCATCGGACTTGCTCACTTTGTCCATCATCGTCGTTTGTGTCGTTGTGGGTGAGTAGATCTTGACCTTCGCGGCCTTTGGTTGTGTCGTTGGCGGATTTCCATTGCCACAGGCGATCACGACGATCGCACACAGGCATAGGTGGAACGGGGCAATGCGAACCATATCAGATCCTGATCGTGGGCGACAGTTCCTGCGGAACGTCGTCGTCGTCATAGGCCACATGTTCCAGAAACAGACCTGACGGCGGCGCCGTTACGCTGGCAGGCAACGATGAGGCGGTACGCAAGAGTTCCCGCAGCTCATCAACGGTTGTGGCACCGCGTCCAACCTGGGCGATCATGCCAACCATCTGCCGCACCATGCGCCACAGGAAGTGTGATCCCCGGATACGGATCAGGATCAGGTCGCCGGCGACGGCCACGTAGCACTCCTGCAATTCGACCGTCGTGGACTTCTCCTCGGGGTCGTCCCGTGTGAACGAACGGAAGTCATGAAAGCCCTCGAAGACGGCACAGGCCTCGGCCATCGCTTCGACGTCTAGCCGGTCCTTGATCCACCATACGTAGCGTTTGCCGAAGGCCGTACGACGCTGGCTGATCTGGTAGAGGTACGTCCGCGATACGGCATGATGTCGGGCATGAAAGCGCGGATTGACAACCTGCACATCGATCACGTTGACGTCTGCCGGCAGCGCGTCGTTCAGGCGCATGCGGATCACGCGGGGGTCGAGCTGCGTTCGCACGTCAAGATGGGCCACCTGACAGAGGGCGTGGACGCCGGCGTCGGTTCGGCCGGAGCCCATCAACTCGAAATCAGACGTGCCAAAGGCCCCGCGGGCCGCTTCGATGAGTTCACCTTGGACGGTCCGTGCATTTTTCTGCACCTGCCATCCGGAATACCGCGTACCTTCGTACTCGAGTGTCAATTTGTAACGAGCCATGGACGAAACTACGCACAATGTCGACGCCGATGCGGGAAGATTCCTGCTTATAGAGGCGCTAACGCACTATCGCGATCGGTATCCGGAGGAATCACCGACGGTGGACCGGCTGATCGACTTCGTTCGCCGTGAGCCCGCCTGCTTCGAGCGTAGTACCGTCGAAGGGCACATCACCGGTTCGGCGTGGGTGGTAGATCCGGAGGGCCGCCGTACGCTGCTGACGCATCATCGGAAGCTTAACCGATGGCTTCAGCTCGGTGGCCATGCCGATGGTGACCATGACGTGTTGCGCGTGTCCTTGACAGAGGCGCGAGAAGAGAGCGGTATCGAGGCGTTCACGGTGCTGTCACAGGACATCTTTGACGTGGACATCCACCCAATTCCGGCGCGCGGGACGGACCCGGAACATCTGCACTTCGATATCCGTTACGCGCTGCAGGCGCACACGACGGAGCACATCGTGACCGAGGAATCGCACGACGTGGCCTGGGTCGATATGACAGCCATCCACGAATACACCACCGAACCATCCATGCTCCGCATGGCACGCAAATGGAACGCTATGCTCGCTCCGTGATCATCAATGCCCCCATTGACAGGGTCTTCCACTTTCATGACGATACACGTAACCTGCTGAAGATCACACCGCCTGATATCAAGGTGCGTATCAATGCGATGGGGGCGCCGGGACTTGGCTACCGCGTACGGCTGACGGTGGTGATGTTCGGATTTATCCCGATGAAATGGACGGTGCGCATCACGGAGTACGATGCTCCGCATCGCATGACGGATGAGCAGGAGCAGGGGCCCTTTGCGTCGTGGAAACAGATGCGCCTGCTTCGCGAGGTCGACGGTGGCACAGAGCTTACGGACATCGTCGAATACAAAGCGCCGTTCGGTATCCTGGGTCGGATCGCTAATGCGCTTGTGATCCGTCGCCAGATCATATCCATGTTTGCCTATCGTCAGGCCGCGACAAAGCGTCTACTGGAATCAGCGTGAGCTGAGACGAGCAACCTCGCTTGCAGCCGCTTGCACAATGCTGCGCACGGTCTCGCGATTCGGAGCGTCGTAGCAGCGCACGATCATATCCTCGATGACGGGCTCTACAGCCAGCATGGCCGGACCTGCCGGCAGTGTCACGGACATCTGTGCCGTCTGTAAAAAGCCGAACCGCAGGGCATCCATCGTGAAGGCCGTATCCGCCGCGGCGCGGACGAGGTCCGCCGGGAATCCAGCGTCGCTGACAGCCACGCACAACCGTCTGGCCTGCTCGTACGACGTCAGAAAGCCGATGAGCATTTCTGCATCACGACGGGCGGCTGACCGTGCCGAGATCGCCAAAACATCGGCATTCAGGATGGACCGAGTCGGCGTCACGCGAAGTGCGTGAATAGATCTTGCCTTTGCCATGTCGGCGATCCAGGAGCCGGTATAGACGGAGCGGATCTGACCGCCGAGCAATCGCTCGTCGAGTTGTCGTGACCGATCAATGAAGGCCTGGTTACCCAGCGTTGACCGCATCGACCACAGTGCATCGACTAACGTATCGTTCATCGATGCCTGGATGGGCAACGACGTGTAGAAGGACGGTGCGCCGTACTGCCAGATCAGTGGCAGCATCCGCTTGACCACATTGTGGGCATCCGTAGCGCAGAACCCTACGGCTGACGTTGTGGCTGCGTCATTCGTCACCAGGGCGCGGGAATTGACCACCCACCGGCTGGCACGACCGTCCGTCGCCAGACTGTCCGGCAGCGCTGCGAAGACGCCATTGGCGTCGAAGTCCGTAAACCAGTCCAGGCCAAGATGTATAACGTCCGGCGCTACGCCAGCGTTGAAGGCCGCCATCAGCTTGGCCTTGCCGTCACTCCACTGCACTTCCGTCAGCTGTACATCGATGCCGCTATGGTACCGCTCAAACTCGTTGATCAACGAATCGATGATGGACCGCTGTGCGGGCTCCGACCAGAAGTGCCACATCGCGAGGACCCGCCGATCGGCCGTCTCGGTGCGGTCACAGGCAAGACAGCAAAGGCAGAGGGCAAATAGCAGCAGGCGGTTCATCGGACGGCGGAGATGACGCCGGTTGCTTGCGGCTTTGCACGCTTGGGCGCCTCGATGCCGAATGGGCCTCTGATCGTCGGCTCGGACGACGGAGGGGTATGCGTGCGCACGAGTGCGGCGGAATCCTGAGCCGAGCGTGTGGTGTCGCGAGGCGTATCGACCGGCCACTGCCTATTGAAGTACAGGTCCAGCAGCTTCTGGGCAATAGGCACAGCTACCGTTGCACCAAAGCCGGCATTCTCGACCATCACGCACATCGCGATCACAGGGCGTTCCTTGGGTGCAAAACACACAAACCACGAGTGGTCCTGTCCGTGCGGATTCTGTGCCGTACCCGTCTTACCGCAGACCTCAACGCCGTTGACCTTAGCATTCGATGCCGTGCCACCCGGTACGTTCACCACCATATACATCGCCTCGCGGATCGACTCGAAGTACTTGGCATCGATCGGCACCTTGTACGAGGCATAGGAGAAATTCTCTTTGCGTTTGAGCACCTTGTCGTACACGGCTCGGGCTGCATGCGGTTGATAGAGCGTGCCGCCATTTGCCAGCGCAGCCGTATACATGGCCATCTGCAGCGGTGTCACCGTTACCTCGCCCTGTCCGATGCCCCAGTTGGCAAAAGCATACTCCGTCCATCCTCGCTTGCCGTAGCGTCTGTCCATAAACGGACGTGACGGTAGCAGGCCACGAGACTCCTCCGTGATGTCGGCCATCGTCTTCATACCGAAGCGGAACATCTTACCGTATTTGTGCATACCCTCGGCCTTGAGCTTCATACCGCACTGCGCGAAGTACGAGTTGCATGAGACCTGGATGGCCTTGGCCAGCGCCGTGCCACCATGAGCACCGTGACAGGCCATGGAGCGGTTGCCGTAGGTGAAGGCGCCGGCACAGTAGAGTGCTGTTTTCTCCGTGATCAGTCCTTCCTGCAGACAACCCAGAGCAACGAGCATCTTCCACGTCGATCCCGGCGGATAGCTGGGCATGGAGGCGCGGTTGAAGAGGGGCTTCTCGGGGTCGTTCCAGAGTTTGTTGAAGTAGGCGCGTGAGCCGCGACCGCTCATGGTACGAAGATCATAATCCGGTTTGCTGACGAAGGTCATGATCTCGCCGTTATTCGGATCGAGCGCCACGACACCGCCACGGCGTCCGGTCAGCAGACGTTCTCCGAGTTCCTGCATACCCGTATGGATGCCAAGGTACAGGTCATTTCCTTCGATGGGGGCAATGTCACTCTTACCGTTGTTGAAGCTCTCGACGCGCTGTCCGGTCTTGTTCACGCTGATGAACGAATATCCCTTGCGACCGCGGATCACCGCCTCGTAGGCTTTTTCCAGCCCTGTCTGCCCTGTGATGTCACCCGGCACGTAGTAGTTGCCAAGGCGCTGCAACTGTGCCTGATCCACCTCGCGCGTGTATCCGAGCAGGTGGGCACCGTTTCCTTCGAAATCGTACAGCCGCTTGGGGTCAACGATCACATCGACACCCGGCAGGTCGCTGCTGCGCTCTTCGATCAGGCTTACGGTACGGACGTCAATGTCACGACCAACCACGAGTTTGGCTGCAGCAAATCGGTTGTAGCGTGCGGCTGTCTGTACTTCCGCAGTGATCACAGAGTCGGGGACGTCCAGGATGGACGAGAGTTGCTTGATCGACTCCGGCGTACATTCATACGGCGTGATCGTGATCGAGAAACCGGGTGCATTGCGCACGATGGCACGACCGTCACGATCGTAGAGTGTGCCACGGAACGGCTCAACCTTGAGTTGCTTGATGGCCTGTCCTTCGGCCCGCGTGCGATACAGACTTCCCTGAACGATCTGCAGGTATCCAAGACGGGCAACATAGACGATGCATAGGCCAACGACGATCCAGGTGAAGATCCGCTGTCGTTCTGGCGAAGCGAACGTGTTCTCGGTTCCGTAAGCACTCATGCGTTGGCGGCCGTGAGGGTAGTGGCGGGTTGACGACGATGAAGCATTTCGTAGGCGATGCTGGTAGAAGCAAAAATGAAAGCAAACATCACATTTCCATAGCGCTGGTCGAAGATACCCGCCATGAAGATGTTTGCCAGGAGCGCCGGCATATGGGCGAACATGACGATGGCCACCATGCGATACAGCCGCTCCGGGCCATCAGATCGCAGATGCCTTGCCCCTTGCCAGCTCATGATCACGAACAGGGTAAGGATCGAGAGCATCAGGAGCATCATAGGAATGCCTTGACGCATGGCGATGCCGAGGTAGCCGATGTGCACGAACGATGTATTGTGATGCTCACCGTCGATCGGATGGTACGACACAAACGGATGTCGCAATCCTTTGCCACCCAGGGGATACCGCTCAATGTGACGCAGTGCATAGCTGGCTTCGATGATCCGTGTTTCGAATGACAGGTCGCCGCCGGAGAGCTGTGCCGATGACGTGAGTCGTGACGTCACCACGCGGGCGCCGATCTCGGCGATCCGGGGATTGATCTGGAAGGCCGCCACCACGGCAAGCACACCAACGATGACGGTCGTGATGACGAGCCTGACGGACTGTCGCTTCGTGAGGAAGAACATCGCAATGCCCAGGCACACGAAGAAGAACACCCACAAGGTTCGACCGAAGGACAGGAAGAGTGCTCCCGCGTTGCACGCGATGGTGAAGGCCAAAAGGACCTGCGTTCTGCGCTTCGCGAAGAACATGCCGATGGCCCCGAAGAGCACGCCCAGGAGGTGGATGGCGGCCAGCGTTACACTCCGTGATGCAACAAGCTGGTAGGCGTAGATCAGGCCGCCT
>JAULYI010000273.1:0-6057 GCA_032117915.1 Kapaibacterium sp. (SeqCode)
TGCACAACCCAGGATGTTGTGCAGCCAACGGCGGTACGAGTCCGAAAGAACGTCAAGCATCTTACCTCGCAGGAAAAGGCCGACTTCGTTTCAGCTGTGAAGAAGCTTAAGACGGTTCTGAACCGCTTCTCATGAAATAGGACAATCAAGCAAAAGCTGTAAGCAATAGATTGGCGCTGAACTCGCAACGAAAGGAACGGCGATGACAGCCAACAAACAACGACGACACTACAGTCCTGAAGAGAAGGTCAAGATCTTACGGGAACATCTTGAGAAGCGACGTCCGATCTCGGAGATCTGTGAGCAGTACGGGATAGATCCGGGTCAGTTCAGCCAATGGAAGAAGGCCTTTTTCGAAGGTGGTGCAGCGACGTTTGCCAACCGTGCAGGTCGCCGTGGTGGCCTGACGACAGATCAGCGTCAAGCACAGCAGTCCGAGGAAGAGATCAAACGGCTCCGAGAGGTGGTCTCGGAATTGGCCTCGGAGGTCGTAGCGCTAAAAAAAGGACTGGCAGATCATGAGCGGAGTGCATACACCGGAAGAGGTCTGTCGTGACGTGGTAACGACGATTGAACGGCTGCATAGCCGCACCGGTCTGTCTCGGCGCCTGCTGACCCAATGGGTGGGCATACAACCAAGCCGATACCATCGCTGGCGCAAGGTCGAATACACGACGACGCCTGACGCACCAGCCAAGATCTGCTCCTGGGAGCTCTTGGACGAAGAGCGCCAAGCCGTACTGGCCTATCATACGGAGGTCATTCGCGATGGGCGTAGTGTTGGCTATCGTACGCTGACCTATGAAATGCTGGACAATGATGTGGTTGCATGCGGCGAGTCCACAGTCTACCGCATCCTACACGAAGCCAGAAGACTCAGCAGACGTGCCCAGGAACCATCCAAGAAGGGCACTGGCTTCGAGCAGCCCCAGAACGTGCACGAGCACTGGCACATTGACATCAGCTATCTCTGGGAGTTTGGCCACAAAGCATACCTGGTCACCATTCTTGACGGAAAGAGCCGATACGTCCTACAGCATCAGGTTCTCAACAGCATGACAGCCGGTGACGTTGAAATGACGCTCCAGCGTGCCTTTGAACGTTTTCCGAATGCTAGCCCCTGCCTGATCTCAGACAATGGCAGTCAGTTCATCGGCAATCAGTTCAAGGGCTTCCTTGCTGACTGCGGCTTTACGCAACGTCGCACATCTGTCAACTATCCACAAGCCAATGGCAAGATCGAACGCCACTTCCGCACCACCAAAGAGCTCCTACGACAACGCTCTATCATCGATCGCGATGATCTCGTACAGCACATTGATGAGATCGTTGACTACTACAACAACCACCGATATCACACCGCTCTCGGCTTCATCACTCCCGTTGATGCCTTCTGTGGCAGAGAGCACATCATCAAGCAACAACGTCGGCAGAAGCTTGATGACGCGAGATTCCGACGCAAACACGTACATTCAACTTTGTTCAACTGAGCCACGCGCCAATTTGCTTACAGGTTTCTCTTGTTTGTCCTGTTTGAGCTGAAGCGGTACAGTATCTTTGCACAAAACAGCGAAACACTCAACACGAATTAGGACACACAGATGATGAAAATCCTTGTCATCGTCGTCGCGAGTATTGCCTGCGTCACAACAAGTGTCGCGCAGAAGACATCGATTCAGCTCAGAAATGGTGCCCACACAACAACGCTGACATCGTCGGCTTCGGCAACGGCCAGTGTTGTGTATGCGTTGCCACCTGCAGACGGAACTGGCGGGCAGGTACTCTCCACAAACGGAAGTGGTACACTCAGCTGGACAGCGTCGGCAACGTCACTTGGCGGTTTGAGCGACGTCAAAAAACTGCCGGACGGTTCGGGTTTTGATAACTCGATCATCCTCGGGCACACAACAACAGGGACGTTGAACCCCCCAACCACAAACGCCGCATACAATTATGCGTTCGGCGCAGACGCGCTGCGATCGATCACCGATGGAGATGGAAACATCGCTGTCGGATTTTCAAGCTTGTATTCCTTGAGTACTGGACCTGATAACATTGCCGTTGGTCGTGAGTCGGGATACCTTGTGAACGGTGGCGACAACAACATCGCAATTGGCTACAAAGCCGGATACAGTGTGGTCTCGGCGAACAACACCGTATCGATTGGTCAAGCAGCGCTTCAGAACACATCCGGTACGACGGGTAGCCACAACATTGCCATCGGCTATCGAGCATTGCAGAACGGACCATCGCTTGAGAACAACATTGGTGTCGGCCGCGAAGCGCTAAAAAGCGTTACTTCAGCCAGCAGCAATATCGGATTTGGTTACGAAGCTGGAGTGGCTGTTACAGAAGGAGACAACAACGTCCTGATCGGAACGATGGCCGGAAAGTATCTCACCACAGGCTCGAGCAATGTGTTCATTGGGTACAACGCAGGCGCAGATGCGTCGTTTGATACGGAGAGCAACCTTTTGATCATCGACAACGCAAGTACCACGAGCCCGCTCATCTATGGCAATTTCGGCACGGATCAGCTCACATTGAATGGGCACGTAGAAGTTGCCATTGGTACCACCACTGCAACAGCTCCGTTCTCGATTGTGGGAACGGGAACGCAGGGTGCTGCCAATGTTGAGAATGTCTACTTGGGCACGGACGTCCCAACGCTCTTTGTGCGCAATACAACCGACGCTGCCGATGCAAATGCCATCATGATAGCTGGAGTAGGTGGATCAAGTGCCGGCGATCCATACATTGGTTTCGATGTTGCAATGGTGGGTGGCTGGTCGATTGGAGTTGACAACAGCGATGCCGACAAGCTGAAGGTTCTTGACTCTTGGAACTTCAAATCAGATGGTCTTGTACCCGAACACGGAGTGCCGGTCATGACAATGACCCGCCAAGAGCGACGCGTGGGGATTGGGACAGAAAGCCCGTCAACAAAACTCGAAGTATCAGGAACAACCAAGACCTCGAATCTGGCCAGAAACATCCGTAATGACGTTACCGGAGGCACGCACTTGGTTGCGGATACAGACAGCTGGATCATTGTTGATAGGTCTGCCAGCTCTACTACGATTACGCTGCCTGCTGCATCGGGCTGGCCGGGCAGGGAACTGATGTTCAAGACCATACATGCTCAGTCCGTTATTTCGGCTTCGTCCAATGTTGTGCCTCTGGTGGGCGGTGCGGCCGGTACGGCTATCCTGCCTGCCACCGACGGAGCCTGGGCAACACTCGTTTCCGATGGCACAAACTGGATCATTATGCAGAGCGGTCAGTAACGCCGCTCACGCTGTTGGTACAATGGCAGGTCTGTATCCTGTTGGATTTTCACCATAACAACACGCTACAACCATGCTACCCGTTCTTGCCCTCGTCGTTGCCTTGATGCATGCTATACCTTCCATCACCATAGTTGGGGCACTACGGAACATTCACCGCGAGGGCGACGCATCACCTCGCATCGCACTCGACAGCATCCTTGCCCCCAACGTGTATGCAATTGGCCCCGTTGCATATCTCCAGGGCGAGATCGTTGTGATGGACGGCAAGCTGATTGTTAGTAGCGTCTCGGCCGATACTCTGCACACACACTCCACCGCGTCCACACAGGCAGCGTTGCTTGCCTACGGAACGGTGAAAGCGTGGAAGCCACTGCTTACAACATCAAACGATGTTACGCTGGCCGAGTTAGATCATCAGATCATGCAGGAGCGCTCTGGACGCGAACCAATGTGGATCAGGATCAAAGCTTCGGCGCGATCTGTGAACTGGCACGTGATACACTGGCCGTTGGGCGAGCCCATCGAGAAAGGCAACCACAAGCGTAAGGCATTCTTCGATACGGATACGAACGCAACCATGGACATTATTGGTCTGCACGCACCGGACGGCGCCGGATTGATCACACACCATACGACTGCCCTGCATCTTCATGCGATAACGGAAAGGGGCGATGCAGTCCATATCGACGAACTCACGCTGCCCATCGGAACAACAGTCTTGGTTCCGAACGTATAGAAGCAGGGCCACCACGTTGGGTCGCCCCTACACGTGGCCGCCCCTAGAACGTCACGTACCGTCAGCGGCAGCCGCGCATCATCGCGGTGTTCCATCACCGGCTGCATGCATGCAAGGCCACAAGGCGCACCAATGCCCCTTCGCAATACATGGGGGCAGAGATCAGGTGCCATCGAGAAGGCGTCTATCGTGACACAATTCCATGATACGTCCTCGGCACATGGAAGAAGCGTTGACTCAATGCGACGCTGCGAGCTCTGGGTTCTCGTGCGTGGTCTTTGCCATAAGCGCATGGATCGTACGGAATTGTTCTGGTATCGTAAGATTCCAGCGTACTGTTGTTGATTGCCCCTTGTATGAAATCGTCATACTCGTCATTGGCGCATCTGCGATGTCCTGATCGACGAATGATGAGTCTGACTGCATCAACCCACGTTGCACAACCTCGGTAAGGATTGCACACAGGTCGCCTGAAGAAACAGTACCGGTGTGCAGACCACTCCGTTCAACGAATCGCACGCCGTTGTATTCGATGCTTCTGTCACCGTACACCGTTGCCGTGTACGTCGGACATGCACCGTAGCACGCTCCCTTGGAAATCGTCACACTGAATGACGTTCGTGTTTCTCGATCTGCGCATCGTTTTGCGTACGGTGCGTAGCACGAGGACAAGACCATACAGCTGCAGGCGGCTAGCATAAGGCGAAGCGTTGTTGTCATGGCACATCGTGGAGGGGAGAATGCAGACCAAGATTGCGTAGCAATATGGCGAATCAGCACCGCTGTCCGGAAACGAGCAATCAATATCACCCACAATCACGACCTCATCCCGGCGAGACGCTTGCTGAAAAGCTGGAAGAATTGGGAATGGGTAGGAACGAGTTCGCCTTGCGAACGGGCAAACCCGAGAAGACGATTATTGCCGTGTTGAAGGGAGACAGTTCGATCACGCCCGAAATGGCTGTGCAATTCGAACGTGTCACAGCTATTCCTGCCGGCTTCTGGTTAACGCACCAGCGGAGTTATGACGAGTATGTTGCTCGCAAGAAGTACATGGAGGTTATTCAAGCTGCGACATCATGGGCCAGGCGCTTTCCACTACATGACATGATAAAGCATGGTTGGCTGCCTCCAGCAAAGAGTATCGAAGATCGTGCAGCTGGACTCCTTGCGTTCTTCGGGTTTGCTCATCACGCAGCGTGGGACGAGTACTATTGCCAACAACACCTCAGGGTGGCATTCCGTATATCTCTGGCGCACGCAAAGGAGCAATATGCAGTATCTGCATGGCTACGTCAAGGAGAGCACCAGGCTTCAGCGTTACAGTCAGGCGATTACTCGGAACAGCGGTTCAAAGAAGCCTTGCCAACAATGAAAACGCTCATGGCCAGCCATCCGGAAGACTTGTTCCGACGGTTGCAGGCAATATGCCTCGAAGCAGGTGTCAAGCTGGTTCATACTCTATGCATCAAGAAGGCTCCAATCATTGGGGCTACACGTTGGCTCGGCAGCACACCATTGATTCAACTCTCAGGTCGACAGAATCGCAATGGTACATTCTGGTTTACCTTCTTTCACGAGGCTGGACATATTCTGCTACACGGCAAGAGAGGTGTGTTCTTAGAATACTCCGGCTATGATGATCAAGACAGAGAGAAGGAGCAAGAAGCTGACTCGTTTGCTGTCAAGTGGACGCTGTCAAAGAGTGAAGAGCAGATCGTACTTGCCACTCGTTCACGTGACCGCGAGGCAATCCTTTCGTTCGCGCGAGAATTCAACACCCATCCTGGCATCATCATCGGTCGGCTACAACATCTCAAGCTCATTCCCCACTCAATGGGTAAAGAGTTTATCAAGCCAGTAATCTTTCAGTGACCGTTGCCATTACCACACGATGCTGACATGATGAGTAGGTGGGGTTTTTCTGGAGTGGGTTAGAAATTTAGGACCAGTCGTAAGTGGAGGTTTCAGCCTCAAGGAGGTCCAATGAGAAAGAGTCATTTCAGCGATGAGCAGATCGTCAAGATCGTG
>JAULYI010000274.1:0-4915 GCA_032117915.1 Kapaibacterium sp. (SeqCode)
CTTCAAGGGGGCAAGGTCAGACTGAGCAATGCCACACGTTGCGGCAATGAGCATCATGATCCACGGTGCAAGTATGAAGCGCATTGCCGAAAATACGCGGAATGGCGATGTGTGGGGTAGGGGGGGGGAGGGCCCCCTTACCTCACCACCACCCTCACCAGGCGATACATATCCGCAGCAACGATGTTGATGTGGTAGGTACCAACGGGCAGATCGCTCACGTCGATGGTTGTACGTTGGTCCGTCGTCTTGAGCGATCGCACCGCTTCCCCCAGCACATCCACCACGGTCACCACGGCTGTTGCGCCCGGTTCTAGATCGATCTCGACCGTGACGATGCCACTCGTAGGATTCGGCCAGAGTCGCAGTTGCTCTGCAACGCCGATCTCTTCGGAACCGTCAACACTCGTCGCAACGCAGTCGTCATTCGCCGGCGCGATCAGCGGTTGTACCCCGCAGGCACGGAACGTGAAGGTGCGTCCCAGCGTGGTCATGAAGGTGCCGGCACGCTGCTCGCTGGTGGTGATGGTGTCACGCGCCAGCCAGTCCTCTGCAGGTAGGGCCTGCACAACAGGATGCATGGACTCGCCCAGTTCGCTTACATGACCAAACTGATGGGCATGGCCGATCTCGTGGAATAGGACGTAGCGCAGCTTGGCCATGCCGAAGGTGGGGTTCGGACCCTCGCCGTAGTACCAGTCGAACTTGCGGGATAGACGACAGTCCGTGTCACGGACCCAGTAAAAGGTCTGGTCGCCAAGAATACACGAATACCAGATCCAGTCACAATACGCTACAGCGCCGGCACCAAGCTCGTAGCCGGGTGCGTCGAAGACAATAGCGTTGATACCATCATTCAAGGCATAGCCCGCCGTCGCAGGTTCAGGGCTTACCGTGAAACTCATCCCCGTCTTGCATCGGAACTCGCGCATGACGCTTTCCACGCATGACCGTGCCTGAGCGTTGTCGTGCAGTTCAGGATCCATAGCCCAGGTGTAGCCACCACTGCCATTGGTGTTGATCAGCGTGTTGAAGGTAAGAGGGTTGATCGATCGAGCGGCAAGATTCGAGGTGACGCGTAGCACGTCGGCTGATTCGTGTGTGGTCGAGCCGACAACGACCCTGGCCGTACCTGAGTAACTCGGCGGCACCTCGACGACGATCTCGGTGTCGGACCATGAGCGGTACTTGAAGGTGCGAGCATAGTCCGCCGAATGATAGTTCGTCCCATCCTGTGTGAATGTCACGTAGCTGTCACCCCGCTCACTGCCGAAGCCACTTCCCGAGATCGTCACCGGCTCTCCCATACCGCCGATCACACGCATGGGCGATATCGTGATCGTGCCTTGCACGTGGTCCACAGACTTAGCTGGACGAGCGGCTGACTCGGACGGTCGTGGAGCATGGCGACGATGCTGCCATCCTGATGGTAACTCGGCCTCGAATGCCTCTGCTGAACGTCCGGTCGTTCCCCAGCAGTCAACGACGATTCCGTCCCGTACAACGAATAGTCCCTGCGTTTCCGCATACGGTCGAAACCAACCGTCGGCTCCGGCATTTCGCAATGTGATGTCACGCCGTCGTGGCCGCTCAAGCAAGAGATACCCCGCATCGTCCACGGCAAGCTGCAGTGCGCCGATCACGGTGCGTCCCATCGCCCCCATATCACCGCCTTCGGTCACGACGGAGATGGTGTCGGACACGCCGGCGTCCGTACTCCACGCATCATGGACGACAACCGTGTTGATGGTGTAGATCGACCGATGAGCATCGTCCCATGTTGCATGCTGTGCGATCACACGTCCGTGCACAATCGCTGTTGCCGAAGCAATGCGTTCGGCGAGTGGGATCTTCACGGCAAGACACGGTTCGGTGATACCGGCGTGCAGCGGCAGTGCGCTCATCATGCACCAGAGCGTGACGATCGTGTATCTAGCAATCATGGAGATCCTGATGTGTATGCCCTGATGCGTTGTCAAGAAGAAAATTAGGTTACAATCCTACCGACACTCCGATACCAGGAACCAGTCCGCCCGTGGATGTTGGGAGCACGGTAGGGGCGATGAGCAACGAAGTGCTGCCACTCAGGCCAAGAAGTCTGGCGAGCGACTTGTTGTACTCGAGGCGTTCTCGCTTCGTCGCACTGACATGTGCTCCGTAGAGTACGAGTGACGTGGCAACGAGCGCACCGCCGGAGATGAGTAACGGAGCAGGATCGATGCTTTGTGGGGCGCCCAAGACTGAGAGCATGAGAACCCCACCAATGACTGCCGGAACCGGTACATACCAGGGCGTGGGAGCTGCGTATGACGCTGGCCGGTGGTGGATCTCGTAGATCTGCATCCGTTCTCGCTGTGACAGACTGTTGACGATAGATGGTGTGATGAGCAGGGGTAGTTCATCGGAGTCGATGCCAAGTTCTAGCACTCTGCTCAGATGCAAGAATGCTTTGCCAGACTGGTCTTGTGCAATCGTTCTGCTGTACATCAACAGCATGGCGGCTGCGAGCATCATCAGGCGAATTGCCATGATCGGACTCCTTTGTTACGTGGCGTACACACACTAAAACCGGATGGCGAAATTGACACCGTGAACGAGCGCGCCTTGCGCCGTCAGGTCAAGCATGGGCATCAGCTTTAACGAGGCCTTGTCGGACAGGCCAAGGACACTCCTAAGTCGTGTGTTGTACTTCCGAACGGCTGCCTTATCGATCGCCCATCCGATCACCATGGCCAGAAGGCTCGCGGGGACGGTGATGGCGGGAGTGATGTACCCTGCGTCGTTTGGTGATCCAAGCGAGGGCGAGAGGATCACAAGCGAGAGTAGCACGACGGCGGGCTTGACGGACACCGCCGAGTCCTTGGCGTAGCGAGCATAAAGCTCCCTGCGGTCATCGGGCGTAAGCGCCTGCGCACGATCCCGGATGACGTACTCGTACTTGGCCACGCCCATGTCGAGAAACTCTGCGGTGACCGAGGCTTCCGGAGAAAGACCCTGCTTCGAGGCAACGAATGGTTTGGGTTCCTCGCCTAAACGTGGCAGGTCTATCCCTAGTGGAATGCATCCGCTGCAGGCTATGGCCAGTAGCGTGAGCGTAAGGCATTGCAACCTGGCGTTCACACGGTCAATCTATATGGTGCTGAGATACACAACACTTATAAACTAACCATTGATCATGGCTTCGGCAAAGCGTACGATGCGGCAGTAGCGGTGGTATATGTGTTCCGTACTTCCGAAGGACGTGTGTGAACACGTTAACACGAGCCCAGAATTTCTATAACTTGGGATCACTTTCAAACGACGCCCCCTCCCTATGCTCACCAGAAATGTCGCTGGGCTCGTGCTGCTGCACGTTGTCAGCTTCATCAATCTTATGTCGGCAGACACGACGTCCATGCAGATCCAGCCCTGGGTCGCTGGCGGACTGTACGGTGCACAATATTCCTCTGCAAAGGGTGACAACGAGTGGTATGATCTTGCATGCTCTGCTCCGCTTAACGGAGGTGGCCTTAATCTGCTGGCGATCGGACTTCGGGCTGAGTCACCCACGGTGTTTGGGGCTGTTGCCTTGCAGTATGGTGACGTGCCGCTCACAAGCTGGGATCTTGATGTAGTATGGTTGCAGGAGGCCTGGATCGGATATCATATCAGTGACGAAGTAGATATCTCCATGGGCGCTTACATCTCACCCTTTGGTGTTGAAACGGTCAACGGATTCGAGAACTACAGTGGCATCACCTCTGTCGTAACATTCTTTGATCCGGCATGCCATGCTGGCGTCCAGGCGTCGTGGAACGTCGCCGATGACGTGTCGCTTACCGGTGGTGTCGTTACGTCCTACTCGAGCTTCCGTCTCAGTAGCGACCTCCCGTCATTGCTAGCCGTTCTGTCATACGGTCCTGATGAAGACTCCTATGTGCTTCAGGCACTGCTGAGCACGGAGGAGTCCGATACTGCACGCTTTCAACAGCTGTATACGAACGTGGCCTCCGTCGTGCACTACGGCAAGACGCACACACAGGTCGAGTTGAACATGGCATATGCCTTTCCAACGGATGTGAGTGTGGCGTCGGTGTTCTTGAGCGGTCTCTTAGCCGCCTATGTGGACGTCGCCGATCGTTTGCAGGCAGGGCTCAGACTCGAGGGCGTTTACGATCCATCCGGCATGATGTCCGCCATACGTGCGGAAAAGACGCTGCCGGACCCTGGTCTGGCTGCTGCAGGCGTTACCGCCTCATTGACCTATGCGCTGACGGAGTGGGCTAAGCTCCGACTTGATGGACGTTACCTGGGAGCCCTCGATCAAACGAGTATCATTCAAGGTGATCCTGACGTTCGGGAACGGACGGACATCGTACTCTGCGTCGATGTGATGTTGCCGCTCCTGAGTACGCGTTGATTCGCGCATGCAAGCGGCTGGTCCGTCAACGCCCTTCTTCATCGACACGTGCAATAACCAATATCACCAATGAGCTGAACAATGTCACGAACTCCACTCATGGGCCTGTTCCGCCGTGCGCTTGCCCAGACTGAGCATGCAGCGTCGCGTCGGTCCTTCATCCGGACCACGGCCCTCGTCGCTGCCGTTTCAGCGGCGCCGTCGATCCTTCAAAGCTGCGTCAAGGCAGCATCGTCCCGTGCTGATCGCTCGGTCAAGGTGGCAGTGGTCGGTGCCGGACTTGCCGGACTTCACGCAACGTGGTTACTGAAGAAGAGTAATGTCAATGTCGAGCTCTTCGAGGGGTCGAAGCGGATCGGGGGACGTGCCTTTACAGGCAACAACCTCATGGTCGAGAACTCGACGGCTGAACTCGGCGGAGAGTGGCTGGATACGAACCACTACGACATGCTATCACTGGCCAAGACGTTCGGTGTTGAGCTTATTGATAAGAAACTGGGTGACAACACGGTCGAT
>JAULYI010000275.1:0-1555 GCA_032117915.1 Kapaibacterium sp. (SeqCode)
ATCTCTCGGCGTGCATTGCACGCTGCCAAGCGTGCTTCGCGCATTGCCATGCGCGCAACGTGCACCATGCTGCAGGCGCTGAACATACCGGCTATCATGACGGCACTGATCGTACCGACCATGGTGCCGGCACTGATCATACCGACAGTGCTGGCGGCCCTGATCACTCCGACCGTCATGACGGCACAGGACGTACCGCTGCTGGGAACGGTGCAGTGGTTCAACCGGGGGTATGACAGCGTGGCCAAACGCTTTAACTACACCAAATCGATCGATCACGCCGTCGCGACCGGGCAGCTGATCATTGCATCGCATACTACCGGAGGTCCCTCGGGTTGGAAAGCAACCGGTGAACTCATGGCATATGACGAGAACACCGGGACGCTCATTCGTCGGGACTCCGTATGCCCTGACTACTCTGAACAAAACGGCGAACAGCAGTCGATCGTATCAGCCACCATCAACGACAGTGGCACGGTCGTGTGTTACATGTGTGCGGCCGACGGCGTGCATCTGGCGACGTATCCGGCGCTGGAACCCATCGCCGACACGCTGGTTACGAGCAGCCTGAGGGCATGGCTCTCCAACACCGGCCGGTACATGGTCCTGGTGCGGCGGGTTCCTGGTGATCGGTACGCATGGTGCTTCGCCTACGACCGGCAGACCGGTGACACGGTCCGCATGAGCTTTGGCGTGGGAGTGCCCTACAGCTATGGCCCCTATTTCAGCTCGGATGACCGGTACGTGGTGATGACCAAGGGCGAAAGTGGGAAGACGAGACGTCTGCCCTTCGTGTTCGACCTGCAGACCATGAAAGTGCTGCGCGACGGGATCCCCATTGCGCATGAAACGTACGATCCTGCCCTCAGCTACCGGGGCAATCGGATCATGTCAATGACCGATTGTGGCGCCATCGTCTTCGACGCCGCGACAGGCGAGCGCATCTGGTCAGCCGGCGTGAAGACCTGCGACGTCAGCGGAGGATTCATAAGCGCTGACGGCACGGAGGTCTACCTGGTCGCCGGTAGTGCGTTTATCGATTCTGTTGATACGAACTCTGCATGGATGTACCGTTATCGACTGCCGGAGACCGCACCAAGCGGCGTGATCAAAAGCAACCCTGCAAAGCCTAGCTCGTCGTGGCAAGCGTCGTGGGCCTTCCCGCAGCCGACGGTGCAGGGCATGTTCGTCACGTATTACGATGACGCGACGAGGGTAGGCCGGATGTCAACCGGTCCTGTCAGCTCCGTCCCACAGCCGCCGGATCCGTTTATGCCGATCCTCTACCCGAATCCGGCGTCGAGTATCGTAACGATGAGCGTCGCAGACTGCCGAGACCGCTCATGGGTGGTGTCGCTCCACGACACCCGCGGCCGAGAGCTGTGGCAGCGCACGGTTACCTGCGAGGGTGGCACGCTGCGCTTCGATGTGTCGGCGACGCCTGCGGGCACGTACGTCGTGCAGGCATCGACGCCGATGGGGACGCCTACGGCCTCGGCTATGCTCATCGTCAAGTGAGCGCAGGAACTACGGTAGTGAACGGACATCGTGCATC
>JAULYI010000276.1:0-19874 GCA_032117915.1 Kapaibacterium sp. (SeqCode)
CTGGTCTATCCGAAGCTCACGATCGACGAGGACGGTCGCATCACGACGGCCACGACGATCAACCTGCAGGATGCTGTGCAAGACAGCGTACAGGCGAGCGGTACGGGTGATGTGAACGTGACGGGTCCTGTCGGTGCGATGACGACGACCTTCGACGCAACGAAGGGTAACAACATGGTAACGGTATTGAACAACGCCGCAACCACGACGCGCATCAATGCTGATAACATTGAGCAAGTTGGGGCATCTGGCGGATCTGATGTTACGGCAAGCGGTGATCTTGATAACATGGACTTGCAGATCAAGACTAATGCCGTTGGCCCGAATGAACTTGCCGGACCGGGAACGGCGACGGACACGGCGGGTACAGCACTTGCGTTCCCGAAGATCTACTATGATGCAGACGGACGCATCACGGGCTACGGACTCGTTAACGTTAGTGGCACGATCAGTGATGCACCGATCAGTGGTACTGGGCCGGATGTTGCTACGAGCGGTACCGTTGACAGCGTTTATGCCGTCATCAATAACAATGCCGTGACTTCGGCCAAGGTGCTGGATAACACGCTGACAGCCGATGATATTGCTCCGAATGCTGTGACATCTAGTGAGCTTGCCTCGAGCGGTGTAACGGCTGGCATCTACGGAAGTGCAACGGCGATCCCACGATTCACGGTCGACCAGGATGGTCGTCTGACCACGGCCGACAGCGTTTCACTGCAGACGGCCGTCAACAATCTGACCATCAGTGGTACGGGACCCGATGCTACCGTCGGTGGTACGCTGAATAACGTTCTCGTGACCTTCAAGGCGAATACTGTTGATTCAACTGAGCTTGTGGCAACCGGTGTCAGTGCTGGATCATATGGAGACTCGACGGCATTTCCGACGTTTACAGTTGATGCTGACGGACGCTTGACAGCGGCCGGCACGTACTCCTTTGGAAGTCTTGGCGGACAGATCCCGGCGAGCGGTTCGGGCGACGTCAGCATCACGGGTTACGTCAATAACATGACGACAGACATTCAGCCGGGCGTCATCACCGGAGTAGAGCTCGAAAACCTGTCGCCGTCGCCCTCGGGTACGTACGGCAGTGCATCGAGGATTCCCATCATCACCGTTGACAGCAACGGTCGCGTCACGGCTGTTGATACGGCTTCCGTGACCGCATCCGTTTCACTTGGCGGAGATGTCACGGGCGCGGCCGACAGCAACAAAGTTGAGAGACTTTGGGGAACGCGAATCGCTGACCTGACAGACTCAGCCTCGGGCCATAAGCCGATCGAAGGTGATGTGCTGACATGGATGTATGACTCGACGCTTGCGTACTCGCACTGGCAACCAACGCCTAAGGGTGAGATTCCGACTGCTGTATACTTCCGAGAGGGTAATGCGATCAACGTCGCTGGCAACCTGAATGACCTCGTGATCCCGGACGCAACGTTCATCCGCCTGTCAGGCGGTGCGGCAGGCTTTGATCTGACGGGCATTGCTGGGGGAGCTGACGGCCGGATCGTGCTGCTATTCAACGACACGAACTTCAACATGACGCTTCTTGATGAGGGGACCGCGGCAGCGACGGCCTCGACCGCTGAAAACCGCCTTGAGATCTTCACAAACTCACGTCAGCTGGGCGCGCGATCAGTCTGCATGTTCGTCTATGCATCGTCCCTCCAGCGATGGGTACTCGTCTCCTATCAATCCTAACCAGGTAATCGAGGCTCATTATGAACACGCAACATCAACATCACTGGTCAATGCGAGCAACGGTACAGGTCTTCATGGCCTGTACCATGCTGGTAGCAACGGCCGCCGACGTATTGGCGCAGCAGCGTCTCGGAAGAGGTGTCATGAGCAGCGGCGGTGTCAGTATGGCATCCACCGGCATGCGGATGAACGGCTCGGTGTCGCAGACCACGATCGGCATCGCGACATCAACGGAACACGTCGCAGCATTGGGATACTGGTACACCGTCATGCAGGGGCGTCCTGGATACTCGATCATCATCATCCCAAACATACAGGCAGGCGTTGGTCAAGCATTCCAGATCCCGGTCCTGCACTCGACCAGTCCCGGACTCTTTTCCGATGGTCCGAAGTCCTTCAGTGTGACGTTTCGGTTCAACAAATCCATGATCGAGATCCTGGATACAGTTGACTTCGAGGAGACTGACTCCGACTATGTGGTCACACTGACGGGATCAACGCAGGACACGGTAAGCACCCTCGCTTCAATAAACGTGCGAGCTCGCCTTGGTAACGATACGTCATCGGCAATAAGACTGGATGAGTTCCGATGGATCAATGCCAATGGCATACGTCCTAGACTGGAGCTTGTGCCCGGTACCTTTACAACGCTCGGCGTATGTGTCGAGGGCGGTACACCGCGTCTCGTGCGCACCGTCAACCTTACGTCGGTCCGTGTATATCCGAATCCTGCAGACGTCACGACCTCGATCGCCGTTCGTCTGGAAAAGGCTTCGCACGCACGTATCGCCATTCACGCCCTTACAGGTGAGGTGCTTATGACGATCGCCGATAGTGATCTTGCGAAGGGGCTTCACACCTTCCCCGTCAAGCTGGAGTCTCTACCATCGGGAGCGTGTATGGTCCGCCTTGAGACACCAGCCGAAGTCCTGTCGCAACAACTCATCATCAATAAGTGAGGATTGCAATGCAACGTCAACGATTCATGCATCACCTCGTGATCGTCACTCTGTTGATGATACAGGTTACGATGCATGCAGGTGCAAACCCGCAGGATGAGATATCGATCCATCCGTCGTACGAGTGGATCAGACTTGGTACGACGGTCTCACTTGACCAGAAATGGTTGCGCGGGGGGTTCCGCGGTGTGCCCGGCATACCGTCATGCTGTCCGGAGTACTCCAATGCTACGGCAACAAGCGTTGGCGGGGGACTTCTGGTTGAAGCTCCTCTCACGTCACGTTGGTCTCTTGGTGCGCGTCTGACGCTCGCCCAGCTTGGAGGAGATTTCGTGTCGAACGAGCAGACGCTCGTATACGCAAATGCTCTACAGTCCACGCAGGCCATGATCGAACACACGCGGAAACCACGCATCACATCGTTGCTACTCGAGCCAAACATCAGCTACAATCCTTACGATGCTTTCACGATCGGTCTTGGCGTACAGCTAGGGTTTACCCTGTCTACGAGTTTCAATCAAACGGAAGAGCTGCTTTCGCCTGACAACATCGTCTTCGAAAATGGTACCCGGACGCGTCTCTCGACATCAGGCAGCATCACACGCGATAACAGCGTCCAGGCCACGCTTGTTGGCCGCCTTGGTTACGAGTGGGCGCTGGATGAGATAGGGCAGATGACGCTTGGGCCCGAGATCAGCTACGCACATGCCTTTACGGATCTCGTGGAGGACGCCGAATGGTCGACGCATGCGATTCGCATTGGCGTCACCTTTCGTTACTCGTTGCTCCGAGAGCTGCGTCCATAACATCCGGTGCAGATCAGTATGCCCCTTCGGGTACGGGTAGATTGACCTCACGGAACAGCATAGGATTGCAGCGTGCTACCCAGTCGGCATGTATCGCCGCACCGGCGGCGTCGCCCACGTAACGATAGTACTGGAAGAGCGAGAAGTGGGCTCTGATATCACACGGATCGATGTTGACGGCACGTCGCGCAAGTTCATACGTGCCTTGATAATCTCCGCGATCGCGAGCGATGTCGGACAATTGCTGCCAGGCACCACTGAAGTTTGCCGGACCTTCCGTCGTGATCCGCCGGTACAAACTCTCAGCCTCGGCACGTCCGTTTGGTGTTGACAGCAGCTGGATCGCGCGAGCGTAGTCACTCAGCGAACGCAGGTGTGCCGACGTGAGGTCGATCGTTCGCTGTGGCGACCGGTCGATCACGGCCTGCGGCTTACGTCGGTACATGATGTGGAGTTTACCCGTGCTACCCAGGGGGTAGTAGTACTGGTAGTATGCCACATAGAACTGCTTGGCAACGAGGGCCCGTTCGGCGAAGGCACTGGGCTTCATTCCTGTCGAGAAGACAATGTAGTCGGGACGCCGGCCAAGAACATAATCCGCGTTATAGTTGCGTTCCTTCCATGCAACCGAAGCATCGTCACTGACCTCCGGTATCCGAACGGGATGCTTTGCGATCGTGCGATCGGTGAGCCCGAGCATATCAACGACGGTCTGCTCGGACCACCACTTTAACGCACCGATGGTCGACGCAGCCACCGTGAGCGTGCGCTGCTCCTTCGTTGCAACGTCCCGCAGGAACAAACCGGTACTCCGCATCTTCTCGACCAGTTCGCCTTCAAGGTAGATCGTCTTGGTGATGGCGTCCCGCTCCGACACCGCAGCGTAGATGGCGAGTCCGGCCATGACACTTGTGGCGATACCCATGCGCGTGGTGTTGCCTAGATCCAGCATCTGCAGCACACGCACCAGACCAAGAGTCATCAAGGGGGCAAGGAGCATTGCCACGGGTAGCAGGAAACGCTGATGCCGAAGGACGTCGCCGCCCAGGGCAACGACGGCAAGACCCCACACAACGGCGATCATACCCAGCTCGACCGTTAGGCGGTTTCGCGAACGCGCAATACCAACGGCTGCAAGGGCGATCCCCGTTCCGTAGGCCATGGCATGCCTGATGAACAGCCATGCATAGCCCAGACCGTCGGTGATCTGCACGTCGAGCGTCGTCGTCTTTGCCGAGAACGTGTTTGGCAGTAGTGCACCGAAGGTCTGCCAGCGCCAAACCTCAAGTGCGACGAGTACGGCAGTCAAGATGCCTGCCTGACGTAGCACGATGGTACCACCGCGATGCTGAACGGCTTCGACGATGCGGAAGCCTACGATCAGGCCAACAACCAGCATCGCCTCGGGTCGCGTGAGCAGGGCCACCGCCCCCCAACAAACCCATGCCATGCCTTCACGATCGGATTGGTAGGCATCGACCAAGCCGGCAACGAGAAACATGAACAAGGTAGCTTCCATGCCGCTGGTTGACCAGAACTGGAAGGCGCTGCATGCAGCAAGCCATGTGCCTGCGCTGGCCGACAGCACGTCACGCCATAGACCGCCAACGCTTTTGAGCAGACGACGCGTGATGCGGACCGTCAAGAAGCACGTTGCGATGGCAGCTATGCTGCCAGCAAGCTGAAGAACGTGCGCGGGGGAGTCGCTGATGGAGATCGCTGCGGTTGACAACAGCATCCATAGAAGGGATGTGAAGCCTTCGACGTATTCGCCAACGTTAAAGACCGGACCGTTACCGGCAAGCAGGTTACGTGCGTACGACAGCGTGATGTAGGTGTCGTCCTGCACATAGCGCATGGCATCGACCAGTGCTAGGTAGACCACTGCGGGAATCAGACCTGCAACGATGGCGCGCAGGCGGACAGAAGATGCCGTTTCAGAAGAAGTTTGATTCATCGCGCCAGCGAACGATCTTCCACACGTCCGACGAGGAGGGGCGTTCTAATCTGAGGTTGACGCGGCCCTGTGCACGGATCACATCGGTAGGTGAGAATGTGATCGTCAGGTTGAATCCGCGAGAGATCGACTGTGTGAGCGAGTCGCCGTCAGCGATCACCACGTCGTTCCATACAAGGTCCAGCTGCTGCGCCGCTGTGAATAGACCGGCCGTTGCCAGCATGTCTTCATCGCGTCCCCAGGTCACGTCAATACCCTTATCGTAGTTCCGGTACACGAAGGAAAACGTCCGGTCGAGCAAGCGTCCGTACGTCAGCGTATCCCGAAATGCATAGGCATAACGGAAGTTGCGGAAGAGTCCGTCAACAGTGCGCTGATCACCAAGAATGGGCGTGTCTGTGGTCATTGCCACTTCGGCCGGTGCAAACGGATTGACACAGCCCACGAGGACTGCACAAGCACACGCAGCGGTGACGATACGCCACATGGGAGCAGCTGCTTAGAACAGCCAGTCGAGAAGGCCGAAGAAGATGGCCAGGCCGAGCACGAAGTTGACGACGCCGATGTAGGCAAAGATCGACGCGCGTGCACCACCGTAGGCCGACGTTCCTCCGGCGCCGAAGACGACGCCAAAGACGCCTGCGAGGACGGAGCAGACGGCTTGAGGCCAGCCCATCGTTGCGCACAGACCATAGATACCGGCAAAGACGATGAAGCCGGCCGTGATACCAAGAAAGCGGGTTGCCGGGGTATCGATCACCTCAGGCGTATGTGCGTCGTGCGACATCACAATCTCCAGTTGACGTTAGATGTGGAATGAGTCGGCCGGCAAAATACGATACGGCGGTCAATTCGACAGTGCAGCCTTCAGCAGACTCCAGGTCGCCTCGACCGTGTCAGACTGGCGTCTGGCATCACGCCACGTAGAGATGCTCCATTGTCCGCTACGCTCCGGCGTAATGGTCAACGACATCGTACCGCTGAGCATCGTGGGAACCGATGCTACTCCGTGATTCGCCGTCAGCCCATAGTCCGCTACATAGATCGTACTGTCGGGCGAACTGAAAGCGATCGAGGCCGTCGTAATGTCCAGTGTAGGCCGCCCTTCGGGCGGAAGACGAGCGATGAGTGATAGAAAGGCCTGGCGTTCGCTGTTCAGTGACCAGGCGTCGAAGAGCGACTGATATCGTGCCCGAACTTCTGCCGACGGCTCGAAGCGGTAAGGGTATGTACTGCGGGTGGTGGGGTCGGCCAGACACAACATGAGATTTTCAGTGTTGCGCTCGGTGACGGCATTCCGAAGGTTCGCCAGCACAATGGCAGGACTTGTGGGCGGCTCAAACGTACCCCGTGTGCCCGTTGGCGATTCGGGTGTACGCGTTGTACATCCGGCGAGCATTAGCAGGCAGATAAGGCTACTGATCGCACGAACGCTCGGTCGCATAGTCGGCGTCAGGGACGTTCGGCAATGATAATGCATCGTTCCGATGTCTCGGTATTGAAGGGAGCGCCGTCATAGGCACCATAGACTTGTCGCACGTTGAGCCCTGCGGTCGTCATCATCGCTACCAGTTCGTCGCATCCGTATAGCCACACACGTTCTTCGTACGTCTGCTCGGTACTGCACGGATTATTGATCGTGATGCGTTTTCGCACGTAGGGTTCATCTATCCAGCGTTCCTGGATGATCGTAACACCGTCGATCATTTCTATCGACTCCGGCACTAGTGTCTGACGCACCCGATCGGCATTAAAGACATCGACGATCGCGCGACCACCCGACACAACATGCTCGGCCATGGTGTTGAATACATGCTGATGTTCGTTGTGGTTGTCGAAGTATCCGAAGCTCGTAAAGAAGTTGACAATAGCGTCATACGGCGGATGCGGATAGGGACCACGCATGTCGCCTACAACGTAGTGTGCATTCGGATGGGGAAAGACCTCGCGTGCCCGATCGATCAGGTAGTGCGAATTATCAAGACCGGTAACGTGGAAACCAGCCTCGGCAAGTGCCATGGCATGACGTCCGTAACCGCAGCAGAGATCAAGGATGCGCGCACCGCGGTTGATACCGGCGACGTCCAGCACAAGCTGAACTGACTTCTGGGCCTCTTGCGCCGTCCTATGCCGGTACAGACGCATATACCACGGACTCTCAAACCACGAATCGAACCACTCGTTCATACCGGCACCCGCCCCTCAAGCGCTCGGGCAAGCGTTGCATCATCAGCGAATTCGAGGTCGGCACCCACCGGTACGCCACGGGCGATACGCGTGACGCGAATTCCCAGAGGCTGCGTCATCTTAGCGATGTACTGCGTGGTGACCTCGCCTTCGACATTTGGATTCAGCGCCAGGATCAACTCGTTCACCGATTGCAGGCGTGCCATCAGCTCACGCAGCCGGATATCCTCCGGACCTACACCATCAAGGGGATTCAGCGTGCCATGCAGGACGTGGTACAGACCGCGATAGTCGCCCGACCGTTCGATGGCCATCACGTCCGACGGCTCTTCCACCACACAGATCGTTGCTCGGTCACGTTGCGCCGACACACAGATCCCGCACGTCTCGCGGTCCGTAAATGTCTGGCACACCGAGCATTCGCGCACATTGGCCCGCATCTGCACCAGCGCATCGGCAAAGGCCTGAACATGATCGGCAGGTTGACGCAGCAGGTGAAAGGCCAGACGCCGGGCAGTCTTGCGTCCGATCGTGGGAAGCGTTGCAAACAGCTCCACCACGCGTTCGATCGTATCAGCACTCATTGTCCGAAATTTACCACGCAATCGCGGTTCCATCCCTGCCCCCTTCCTATTTTGCGAAGGCTCTGCAACAAGGGGCGATGAAAAACGTTCATGGCTCGCAGCAAGAAGTACAGGAGACTACGTATGGGAATGTTTAGCCGCATCTCGGACATCTTCAAGTCGAACGTTAACGATGCGCTCGACAAGGCGGAGGACCCGGAGAAGATGCTCAAACAGATGGTTCTCGAAATGGAGGAGTCGGTGAATAAGGCCACGCTGGCCGTCGCCAACGCCATCGCCAACGAGAAGAGTCTTGAGCGCCGTATATCGAAGGAGCGCAGCATTGCCGCTGACTGGCAGCAGAAGGCTATGGCGGCGCTGCAGGCGGGACGCGAGGACCTGGCGCGGCAAGCGCTGGAGAAGAAGGCCGTGGCCGAGAAGAACGTCAACGACCTTGTTCCCGTCCAAGCAACGGCCACGCAGACGTCTGCTAAGATGCGCGAGCAGCTCGACCAACTAAAGCATAAGCTCGAGGAGGCCCGCTCGCGTCAGAGCACGCTGATCGCCCGTTCCCAGGCCGCCAAGGCCCAGCAGATGATCGCCCAGTCGTTCAGCGGCGTAGGCAGCGATGCCTTCTCGAAGTTTGACAAGTTCGAAGGCAAAATCGAAAAGCTGGAAGCTCAGGCAGAGGCGTTTGAGCAACTCGCCGGCGAGAACACGAGTCTGGACCAAGAGTTCAAGAAACTCTCGACCAACGCCGCCGTTGACGATGAGCTGCTGAAGCTGAAGGCACAGATGGGCATGCTGCCGCCCAGCGGCCAGGAACCAACATCCTGACGCCGTCCATCACCTGATCTGTAGAAAGGAACCAGTCATGGTAACACTCGAAGAACGGATGTCCGCTACGAAGTCACGGATCAAGGACGTGCTGGAACGCACATTCCCCGATGCGATGGACTTTGGAGATGGATCATTCACGATATCGCAGGGATCGACGAACGTCATCGTCGTCGTCCGCCCCTACACCGAACACGACACGATGGTCGAGATCACCTCGCACGTGGTGACCGATGCTACGATCACGCCGGAACTCACCAAGTGGCTCCTCCGCAAAAACGTGGAGCTGCACTTCGGCGGCTTCGGTCTGCTGTTCGACGATACGATCGTCTTCAGCTACTCCCTTCCCGGCTCATCCATTGATGCTTCGGCCCTCGAGGCCGCCATCACTGCCGTTGCCGTCATCGCCGACCACTACGACGACGAGATCGTTGCCATGGCCGGCGGCAAACGCGCGATCGACGAGTAACCCTCGCATGCCGAACCCACGCTTTAGCGTGGGGTGGGAGATGCCTGGACCATTATCCGAGCCCACGCTGAAGCGTGGGCTTATCCTTAGCGGCGTTGCGTTTATCGCAACGTCACGCGCACGCGGATGGACCTGTTCAGGAAGCGGCCCTGCGGGGTGTCGTCGCTGAACTTATCGGTGGTGGCGCCAGAGACCGTATTGACCTTGGACCCGGCTATGGACTGAACGAAGGCTTGGGTGACGGCGGCGCGCTGTGCCGAGAGTTCGCGGTTACGGGCATCGGTGCCAAGCACGTCGGCTGAACCCTGGATGTTGATCACCGAGCCGGCGGGTACCTGGTCTACGAGCTGGCGGAGCAGACTCTTGACGTCGTCGTTGAGCTCTGCGCTGTTGTAGTCAAATCGCAGCACGGCACTGAAGTCGTCGGCCACGAGTGCCCGGGCATTCCTCTGGAGACCGCTGATCGTGATGGTCGTATCCTTTTGCCGTTCCTGCGAGCCGGATGTTGCCTGTAGATCAAGCGTGACAACGCTTTGCTGCTGGTTTACCTGCATGACGACCGGCACGTCGAACGTTTGGGCTCCGATTGGGACAACCGTGTCCTTGCCCTGGAGACGAAGCCGCACGCGCTCGTCGCCCGTTGCACGAGCATCCGTGCCTACGCGAAGCGTGCCGCGGAGTTCGTTGAAGGCCTCTGTGGTGACCCACTCCTGTAGCGGCGCATCGTCGATGACGATGTCTGCGCGGTGATTTTCGACACGCCCGCCTGCGAAGTCGCGGTTTGACACCACGCGGGGCAGTACAACGGCGCGCGTTGTGATGCGCGAAGCGTCGATACCCATGCCAAGGAAGGCCTCGCGGACAGCGTCGGCACGACGTTTGGCAAGGTCAAGTGCGACTGCTTCCGCCATATCGCCCGACGTTGATCCGATGATCGTGATGCGCCCACGCGGGTTGCGCTGCAACGTCCGAGCAATGCGAGGGAGCACCCACTGATGAGCTACGACGGCGTCCGTCGGAACGGTCGCTGCGTCAAGCTGACGCCGGTAGTCGGCAGGAATGGCCGCGGACGTGGAGTCGAAGAAGACGGCCGGCACGATGGGGGTCATGGCCCGCAAGACGTTACCGCTGTAAAGCGCACCGTCAAACCCTACGGCGTCAAGCTGTAACGCAGGCTGCACGGCGATGACCGGCGGCGGTGGCGGCGGCGGTGGTGGCGGCGGCGGCGGAGGCGGCGGTGGTGGCGGCGGAGCGGGTGCCGGAGAGAAGACGCGACGCAGTTCGATACTCATGCGAATGCCCGAGACATTCCATGTTGCATCTGTCAGGATCGAGTTGAAGTAATGGTCATACTGCAGTCGCGGAACCAGAGCCCAACGCTGACTGAGCGGCAGGATCGATTCTAGGCCGATCGTAGCACCCAGCAGCAGACTGCTGCGGGCGGTGAGGGGGCCACTGCCAATGAGACGCTCCCGTGTACGAAGGCCGTTCACGATCAAGTAGCCGTCGTCCGGGCTTACCACACGTTCTGTCTGTTCGTAGGTCGTACGCAGCGGCAATGCCAGACGTAGTCCGCCGATCAGGCCCAACCAACGACGCTCGTAATCGCCTGCCAGCACGTAGCGGATGTCGGGCTGCAGCTCCAGATACGACAGTGACCCTGCGAGGTCAACATCTGTTGTCAGCGTCCACTCCTGTCCCGCTGTATCGCGCATCGGATAGGTATTCGTTGCGGGGAACAGCGCTCTGCGGTTGGTGACGCTCAGGCCGGCACCAAGGGCAAGCCGTGACGACAACGGGATCTCCAGCGTCGCATCGACGGAGAATCCTAGATCTGCTGCGCTCGTAGCAGCGCCGCAGTCGACGATCTGGCCGCTTGTGCTGAAGTCCGCCGAGTATGTGCTGTACAGCACGCCTCCGCCGAATCGTATAGCGGTGTAGTTACGTGTGGTGTCAGCCTGCGACCACAGCATGACCGATCCGTAGATCGACCATGCAAGGGCAAAGAGCAGTCTGGTTCGTGTGTTCATTGGCGATAGCTTAGAATCTGGCGACGAGTGTGAGCCGCACCGGTTCGAGCGTTGTTGGACCCAGGCGCAGGGACAGATCGTCACCGACGTCGAAAGCAAACAGGTGAGCGCCGACGTAGGCATCGACGGCCGCGATCAGGTAGGTGGCCACCAGGGCCAGCCCTGCAACGTCGCGGTTGTCGCGATAGGCCTCGCGAATGCGTAGACGTCGAGCGATCTCGGCTGACGATGCGTTACCGTCAAGGGCCGCAAGATACGCCGCGTCTGCGTCTTGATACTTTGCGTGATTGTCAACGATGAGCCATGCGCTGGCTAAAGCGCCGCCGGTAAAGAGCGGGATCTTCCAGTACGTTTCGGTGTAGTACTGTCCCAGTCCCGGCAGGGCAAGACTCCACAGTACGGCCGTCGTGGGTGACTTCTCCATAAGCGGCGTCGAAGCCGGTGCTGCCGTGGAATCGGCAGCGTAGGCCCTTGCGCAGCACAGCAGCACCGACAGGATGATGCCGAGAACGCGCTGACGCATTACGGCTGGCACGCGATGACCTCGATCTCTACGGCCACGTCTTTCGGAAGGCGACTTACCTGGACGGTAGAGCGGGCCGGACGATGGTCGCCGAAGGCCTCGGCATAGACGCCGTTCATGGCGGCGAAGTCCTGCATGTCCGTCAGGAACACGGTCGTCTTGACCACATGGTGCAGCTCGAGTCCAGACTCGTGCAAGATGGCCTTGATGTTGCGGAAGATCTGTTCCGTCTGTGTGGCGACATCGCCCTCCACGAGGGTTCCGTCGGCGCGGAGCGCGATCTGTCCGCTCAGGAAGACCATTGCCCCGTTGCAGGCTACGGCATGGGAGTAGGGGCCGATGGCGGCCGGTGCGTTCTTGGCGTTAAGTGCTTGGATCATGGGGCGCTCCGTGGTGGTGCAGGCGGTGAAGAAGACGGTGATGAGGATGGAGATGACAAGGACGATCGGGCGTGTCATTCGTCCTCCGTGGTGTCGCGATCGATCAGATAGACTTCTTCGCCTTCGCGGATGTAGCCATACTGCTCGCGGGCGATGCGTTCAATCTCGGTGGTGTCGTGCTCCAGACGATAGACAACCTTGCGAAGGGAGTCGCCGACGGTTTTGATCTGCTGCTGTTGTTCGACCAGTCGATCGACGTCGCGTTCCAGACTCCATCGTGTGATGACGCCGTAGGGGGAGAAGAGGACGAAGAGGACGACGACGCCTGTAAGGACGCTGATGACGATGAGCCGCTTGCGCGTCATCGTTTTCCGCTGATTGGTGATCGTCGAAGCCATGCACAAAGATACGGTCAAGGCAGTGCCTAGCAGGGTTCTGATGCACCGTCAGGCCGGTCGCTCCGGCCACTGATGTTTGGGGTAGCGACCGCGGAGCTCCTTGCGCACCTCGGCGTAGGAGCCGCTCCAGAAGCCGGCAAGGTCTTGGGTGACCTGTACGGGACGTCCGGCAGGGGACAGCAGAACGACGGTCAGCGGCACCCTGTTACGTCCGATCCGGGGCGTGTCATGCATGCCAAAGAAGTCCTGCAGCTTCGATGCCACGGACGGCCGCTCGGGGTCGGCATAATCGATGGCTGCACGACGTCCATTGGAAAGGGTAAGGTGCGTCGGCGCCAGCTTGTCGATGGTCTGCAGCTCTGCATATGTGCACCACCCCCGCATGATGTCGACCAGCACCAGGCGTTGAACATCCCGTATCCGTCGCATGCCAAGCAGGTAGGGGGCAAGGCGGTCGCCGGTGACGGAACAGTCGATGCCGGCGAAGGCGGCACGACGCTGGAAGGTCTCTGCGGCATCGGTCCACGGCAGATCTCGCCAGTCATTGCGCCGCAGGCGTTCGACTATGGCGTTGGTGATCGCGTCGGCGTCGGCGTCGGCGACGTCGCGCTCGTCGACGACGATGGAACCGAGGTAGGTCCGGCGTCTGACGGCGATGACGTCTGTCGATGTGTCATCGACAAGTTCTTCGACGGAGCGCATCGCATGGCTGAACAGGGAGCGCACATCGGCTTCGTCGATGGCGACGGCTACCTGGATCACCATGTCGGTGGTACCGTCCACGTCGGTAATGGCAAGCCACGGACTGCCTTCAAGCATGTCATGGTCGGGCAGGCGAACGCTGCGGCCGTTCCGCATGGTGTAGCGAAGACCGTCACGACGTCGAGCCACGCGCTCGGGATAGGCCAGGGCCACGCATCGGGCGGCACGGTCCATGTCGATGGTGGCCGCGCCGCGCTGCCGTCGTAGATGGTCCCAGCGATCGCGCGCCGCGCCGAAGGCGCGGCGGTCCACGGCATCATCGGCGGCGCCCGCCAGGGCATGCAGTCTGCGCAGCAGGTCGACGTCGCGGGTTGATCGCAGAATGTCACGCTCGCCCAGCAGGGCGGCCACGGCAGTGGCCGTCGGCATGTCCACGCCGACGCTGTCGGCCAGGGTAAGCATATGGGCGATCCGTGGATGTACGCCCATGATAGCCATCCGTTGGCCGTGGGCCGTGATCACGCCATGTGCATCGATGGCATCAAGCTCGCGCAACAGTTCGGCTGCATGGGCAAGCGCTGCTGCCGGAGGTGTGTCCAGCCAGGGTACGTCGGATGGTGCTGCACCGAAGGCCGCCAGATCCAGCACCAGCGGCGTAAGGTCGGCCACCATGATCTCCGGCGTCCGCCGTGGCGGCAGGTGCTCATGCTCGGGACGCGTCCACAGACGGATGCAGCGTCCCGGTGCCGTACGTCCGGCACGACCGGCCCGTTGTTCGGCAGCATCGCTCGACACGGGAACGGTCACCAGGCGTTGCATGCCGGTGCGCGGGTCGAACCGCGGTTCGCGCGACAGACCGCCGTCGATCACCGTATGGACTCCGTCGATGGTGATGGATGTCTCGGCGATGGCCGTGGCAAGGACGACCTTACGGCGTCCGGCGGGTGACGCAGCGATGGCCTTGTCTTGTGCTTCGCCGGAAAGGTCTCCGTAGAGCGGCATCACCTCGACGCTGCCACCAAGTGGTGCTGCGTCTAGTAGCGCCGCAGTGCGGCGAAGCTCTCCGGCTCCCGGCAGGAAGCACAGGATGTCGCCGCTGTTGTCCGACGTCAGTACCGACCGAACGGCTGCGGCCATGCGATCGGGTAGCGGGTCATGGGCTGCACGTTGCGCCCAGGAGATGTCGACGGGAAACATGCGGCCGTGGCTGCGGACGACGGGGGCATCTGCGCCGTCAACACCAAGGAATGACGGCAGTTCGGGGAGTGACGACAGCGTGGCAGACATTACCAGGATCTTGAGGTCGGGCCGGGCGAGCTGCCGCGACAGCAGGCACAATCCAAGCCCCATATCAGCATGCATGGAGCGCTCATGGAATTCGTCGAAGATGACGATATCTGTACCCTTGAGCTCCGGGTCGTGAATGAGGCGTCGGGCCAGAATACCTTCTGTCACCACTTCGATGCGTGTGGTAGGACCAACGCGAGTATCCATGCGCATGCGGTAGCCGACGGTCTGTCCAACGTCTTCGCCCAGCATTGCGGCCATGCGCCTTGCAGCGTTACGCGCCGCAAGGCGGCGCGGTTCCAGCATGATGATGCGTCCCGGCAGAGCCAGCGGTACAAGCGTGGTCTTGCCGGCACCTGGCGGCGCTTCGAGGATACAGGAGCCAGTCGTGTCTAGCGCCTGGATAACATCGGGGATGACGTCACGGACCGGCAGTTCGATCACGGCATTACGAGGCGACGCGAGACCTGGCCGGTGGAAGACTGGACGGTGACGGCAACGGGGTGGCGGGGCAGGTCGTTGCGACGCAGCAGCACGGTACCCTGAACGTCCGTAGTGATCGACAGCTGACGTCCCATTAGGTCGGTCACGGTAACTGAGGTTTCATCCGTTGCCGGAATACCGGTGTCGATGAAGTCTGACGTGCCTGTGGGAGCGATGCCCGGTGTCGCTTCGTTGACGCTGGTAACCACATTGAGATCGACGTAGTAGACGCCGGACGTGGCGGTATCACCCGTGGCATGAATGAAGACAATGCGGCCGGCATCGACCAATCCTTTGTCGAAGCCTGCATCCGGCACCTTTGCGATATCACCCGGCAGGGTGTCAGCCATGGCAAGCCATGTGGCATCAGCGCTGTTGAAACGGTAGAGGCGACGTCGCACCTCGGAGCCGAACGCCTCGCGGCCGACCGCGAAGAGCGAATTCAGATAGCCTTCAGCGGCAACCGTCGGGCCGACCTTGTCGCTGCCGATGGGACGAAGAGTGTTCGTTGAGCGGTCCACGGAATAGACGCCCGAAGCCGAGGCGACGTAGAGTTGACCGTTCAGCTCGCGTACGTTGGCAATTGCCTTGGCTGCGGCCACATTGACAGATGTCCACGTCGTTCCGACGTCGGTGCTGATGGCGATGGCCGACGTGGATGCTACGACCATCATGGACGACGTCGTGATAAACTGCTGTGCATCCGTCACCGGTGCCTTCGTCAGCGCAACCCATGCTGTCTCGGTCCGCTTGAACACGCGTCCGTCACGCAGCGCAACCATGTATTCGTTCCCAACCGCTCCGATACCGGCTGCGGGTCCGGTCTGCCGCAGCGTATCCAACGGCTCCCAGTTTAGTCCTGAAAGCGTGTAGAAGAGTCGCACACTGTCTTGTCCGACGTTGGCGACGGCGATGGTGACACCCACATTCAGCGTGAAGACGCCGGATACCGTGCCGCTGATACCCGTGCAGGGTGACCACGTCCGTCCCTGCGAGGCCGTAAAGTGCAGCTTGTCGTTGAGCAGGTAAATGCCGCTCGATGACGATGCCAGCCGTGAGGCCGAGGTCACAACAGGGTTCGAGGCACGCGTCCAGCGGTTCTCCTGCGCTACGGAAAACGTCAACGCAGAGACCGTCACAAGAGCAATGGCAAGAAGGGTACGCATGGCTGTTATTTGGAAAGTGTACGCAGCTGCAACAATAGCAATTCGGTACGGATGAACGACTGCCTTCAACGAAGGAGGGGCCGCCGATGGCACGTCACGATATGATCGTTCACCATTCCTGCGGCCTGCATGTAGGCATAGCAGATCGTTGAACCCACAAAGGTGAATCCTCGACGTCGCATGTCCTTGCTCATGGCGTCGCTCTGCGGCGACGTTGCAGGCAGGTCCTTGGAGGAAGCGTACGAATTGACAATCGGTGCTCCGTCCACGAACTGCCAGATGTAGGCATCAAAGCTGCCGAACTCCTGTTGCAGAGCAAGTACGGCACGGGCGTTGTTCACGGCCCCGTGCACTTTTAGCCGGTTGCGGACGATGCCGGGATCGAGCAGGATGCGCTCGATGTCAGCTTGGGTGAAGGCTGCCACGGCGATGGGATCAAAGCCTGCAAAGCAGCGCCGGTATCCCTCGCGTTTGTGAAGGATGGTGCGCCAGCTTAATCCGGCTTGCGCACCATCCAGCACAAGAAATTCAAAGTGACGTTGGTCTTCATGCAGCGGTACACCCCACTCGGTGTCATGATAGGCGATCATCAGATCGTCACCCAGACACCATTCGCAGCGCGTTTGATGCATGCCGCTGTCTGCCATCAGGCCTGTTCGTACGCCTCCATCGGCGGGCAGGCGCAGATCAGCACACGGTCGCCGTGGGCATTGTCTACGCGACCTACCGTTGGCCAGAACTTCCGGTCACGGACCCAGGGCAGCGGGAAGACGGCCTGCTGACGCGTGTACGCATGCGTCCACTCGTCGGCAATGGCCACGAACTGCGTATGCGGAGCGTTCTTCAGCACGTTGTCCTTCGCGTCCACGGCACCGGTACACACAGCCTCGATCTCGGCCCTGATGCTCAACAGGGCATCAATAAACCGGTCGAGTTCGGCCTTGCTTTCCGACTCCGTAGGCTCGATCATGATCGTGCCGGGAACGGGGAAGCTGAGCGTCGGAGCATGGAACCCATAGTCCATCAAGCGCTTTGCAACGTCTTCGGCCTCGAGACCGCCACGTTGTTTGTATTCGCGTAGGTCGATGATCATTTCGTGTGCCACGCGGCCTTGGTCGCCCACGTACAGCGTGGTGTAGGCACCGTCCAGACGCGACTTAATGTAGTTCGCATTCAGGATGGCCAGCTTCGTTGCGTCGGTGAGCCCCTTACCACCCATCATGGCGATGTAGGCATAGGAGATCAGAAGGATGCTGGCCGATCCCCAGGGGGCAGCGCTGACCGCTGACGCCGTGTGGCCGTTGTTGATGATGGTGTGACCGGGCAGGAAGGGGGCCAGCTCGGACGTAACGCAGATGGGACCCATGCCGGGGCCGCCACCACCGTGGGGAATGCAGAAGGTCTTATGCAGGTTCAGGTGGCAAACGTCGGCACCGATGGCGCGGGGTGACGTCAGACCGACCTGAGCATTCATGTTGGCACCGTCCATATAGACGCGTCCGCCATGCTCGTGCACGATGTCGCAGATCTCGCGGATCGCTTCTTCGAACACGCCGTGGGTTGACGGATAGGTGACCATGAGTGCGGCGAGGTTGGCGCTGTGCTGGACGGCCTTATCGCGCAAATCGTCGACATCGACCGTACCGTCGGCACGGGACTTCACGACGACGACCTTCATGCCGGCCATGACGGCCGAGGCGGGGTTGGTACCGTGAGCACTCGACGGAATCAGCACGACATCGCGATGGGCATTGCCATTGGCGTGGTGTAGAGCGCGGATCACCAGCAGACCGGCATACTCGCCCTGAGCGCCGGCATTGGGCTGCAGGGAGCAGGCGTCGAAGCCCGTGACCTCGTTTAGCCACATCGACAGACGGTCGAAGATCTCGGTATATCCCGCGGCCTGATCGAGCGGCGCAAACGGATGGAGCTTGTTGAACTCGGGATAGGTGATCGGAATCATCTCCGCCGTAGCATTCAGCTTCATCGTGCACGAGCCCAGGGGGATCATCGAGTGGGCCAGGGAGAGGTCCTTATTCTCGAGGCGCTTGATGTAGCGCAGCATCTCGTGTTCGGCGTGATAGCTGTTGAACACGGGGTGCGTCAGATACGAGCTGGTACGCTGGTGGGCAGACGGAATACCCGTCTCGGCTCCGCCAACAAACGCAGGGCCCGTCACACCAAAGCAGGCCAGCACATCGCGCAGGTCGGCCGGCGTCGTCGTCTCGTCGAACGAGATGCGAACCGTTCCGTCACCATAGCAGAAGTTGATCCGTGCGGCTTCGGCCTTGGCACGTACGGCCTGCACGTCGGCGACCACCGTCACCGTGTCGAACCACGCCGCATTCACTACGGTATGTCCGGCACTGCGCAGGGCATGCACCAGGTCGGACGTCAGAGCATGCACGCGTGAGGCGATACCGTGCAGACCTTGGGGTCCGTGATACACGGCATACATTGCCGCCACATTGGCCAGCAGGGCCTGGGCGGTACAGATGTTCGACGTTGCCTTATCGCGGCGGATATGCTGCTCGCGTGTCTGCAGAGCCATCCGCAGGGCCACGTTGCCTTGCGAGTCGACGCTCACGCCGATGATACGGCCGGGCATCGAGCGCTTGTACTGCTCTTTCGTTGCCATGAACGCTGCATGGGGTCCGCCATATCCCAGCGGTACACCAAAGCGTTGGGCAGAGCCCACCACAACGTCGGCACCCCATTCGCCCGGAGGCGTTAGCATGGTCAGTGCCAGCAGGTCCGAGCCTACGGTCACCATCGAGCCGTTGGCATGGGCTCGCTCGCAGAATGCTGCGTAATCGCATACGTCGCCATCGGCGGCGGGGTATTGCAGGTAGGCACCGAACACTGTGTTGTCAAATTCGAAGGACGTCCAATCGCCCACGCGCACCTCGATACCGAGTGGTTCGGCGCGCGTCACGATCACGTCCAGCGTCTGCGGAAACACATTCTTGTCCACGAACAGCACATTCGCATCCTTCAGGGCTGCGGGCTTGCAGGCATCCATCAGGTGCATGGCTTCGGCGGCGGCTGTGGCTTCATCCAGCAGTGACGCGTTCGCGATCTCCATCTTCGTCAGATCGATCACCATCGTCTGGTAATTCAGCAGCGACTCAAGGCGTCCCTGGGCGATCTCGGCCTGATAGGGCGTGTACTGCGTATACCAGCCCGGATTCTCCACGATGTTACGTAGGATCACGGGCGGCGTCAGCGTGTCATAGTAGCCCTGTCCGATGTAGCTGCGCCACACCTGATTCTTGCTCCCTACGGCTTTCAGGTGCGCAAGAAGTTCGTGCTCCGTCATCTCCCAATCAATGTCAAGGGGCTTTGTAAGACGGATGCCTGCCGGCACCGTTTGCGCGATGAGCTCATCCAGCGAGTCGGCACCGACGGTAGAGAGCATTG
>JAULYI010000277.1:0-2450 GCA_032117915.1 Kapaibacterium sp. (SeqCode)
CGTCTCGGCAGACTTCTGGATTTGTTCACCAAACGCGGTCAACTGTCCAAAGGCTTGCGCCCCAAAGTGCCACGGTGAGGCCATTGGAACACTGGCGTGCGCTGGACGACCTTCGGCTGTAACCTGTGGGATACGTGGCATCAGCGCCTCATCATGTAGTTCGTCAGGATACTGCCGCCCTGTGCGACTCCACCCAGAATACTGTAAGGGATCGAGCCCTTCGCCAAGCTCGCGCCGTAGCGTCTAGTTGTGGCGGCGACATTTCCGGCCCGCTGAATGCTCTGGACTTCCATTTCGCCTTGTCGCACGCGGTCCAATTCCATGAGCAATGGGCTTCCGCTCGTCGTGTCGAGCCCGCTGGCTGCCGCTATCGCATTGCCTTGGCCTTGCAGTATCCGTTGCCTGCGCCGCTCTTGCCCAACCGCAAACTTGGTGTCGCCCTCAATGGTGCTAGCCTCATATTCCAACCCAGCAGCCTGCGCCTTCGCAGCACGGATATTGGCCATAGTCGATCCAATCGCCCCGGCCAACTGCAACCCCATTCCCGCGCCAGCTAAAGCCGCCACATTAGACCTCCACCCATTCGTAGCGAATCATAGACCGTCGATCTTTCACATATTGCCGGGCCACGCCATTCTGTTCACGGCCAAACCCCATCCATTCAAGCCAGCGTTGATTGACCGGAGACTCAAGTAGGGCCATCGCTTCAACCCGATGAAGCCGATGGACGTGAACCAACGTGCGTAGCATACGCTTAGTCGTCTTCGAGAGCCAGATCCAATGCCACGCTGCCTCCTCGCTCAAGACCATCCAGGCTATCCCTACGCCGTCCCACGGCATCATGAGTCCACCGCATGCAATCGGCACTTCATCAACCACTGCCGTGAAGCTCGGCCCGCGTTCAGACTGGCGAATAATGTTCCACATGGAACTTTGTGACCCGTCACGATTCAGAATCATCTCCGCATCCGTGGCGTGAAACGGTCTGACAGTCGGTTGTAGCGTCACCGTCTGGATCAATCTTTTTCTCCCAGGCTCAAGGTGCCAAAGAGCGCCAGGACCGTCATCGGATATGGCTGGTCCTGCACAATCGACACACGCCCTTCAGTATCCCACCCTTGGCCAGTTGCCTTCACATCTCCTGTGTAGAGCGTATTCGTATCGAGTGGAGCGGGGTCATATAAGAACGGTTCGCCATTGATCTTCCCGCCGATCGTCTCATGGAGTCTTGCATAGAGGGTATCCCACGACCGAGGCAGTCCTTCGATGGTCTCATGCCCAGGAATGGCTGGCCGCATCGTGGTGGCGGTTGATGTATAGGAGAACCCGATCTCCAGTACGTCAGCAGGCACCAAGGCTTCCGTGAGCGTCAGATCGTAGCTCCCGCCCAGCGTCACCGCAAACTCACCGAGATATGATCCGTTCTTCACGACCGCGACAGTTCGCCCGCTAAACTGGGTCAACCCCGTCACACTTGTGCCAGTAATGCCAGTCACAACCACGGCGCCATCGGTCTGCAAACTCGTCCATTCACGATCCGTCAAGCCCTCATGGTTCTCGTCAAAGACTTCAATGCAGCGTTTCTCCTGTCCGTTGATCGTGCGCTTGGCCACAATCCACACATGGTCGGACTCCCCAACCGGACCAGGAATCACCCCGACTGATTCAATGCTGCCGTTGGTGGTCCGGCGCGAGAAGGCCACCACTTTCTGTTCAGGGAAGAATGTCATCGATACCAGCACGCCATCTTCACGGACGAAGTGCACCCGTGGATTCAGCCGCTTCTCGTATGCGAGCGGTCCTAAGCGAACCCCACTCTCCGTCACATGCTCGGCTCCGACGCTCAATTCTCTGTCCGCTTCGCTATCTGCATCGATATCAAACCCCATCGCCATGATCTTGCGGCGGCTGCGGTCTACATAGATCGTCGCCTTGTGGGCACTCAAGGGTTGCGTGCCCATACAGCCGTTGGTCGCCAGTCGGTCGATATAGGGGATGATGTCGCCACCCACCGGCACGTTATCGCTGCCGTTTCCCACGGCGCGATGTTCTGAGCCGGCCGTGCCAATCATCAGGGATCGGTTATGTTCTCGCAGCCATTCGATGCGGTTCAGTTGCCGAGCGGCCATCGTGTACTTCACAGCATCATCAGCAAAGAGCCCAATGGCATAGCTATCGTAGTCGTCAGAACGTGAGCCCCAGAAAGTCGTCGGTTCGGTTGGCGTACTGGCCTGATACAGCCTCCCCTGGTGGAAATCGCCCGTGCGTGGCCAGCCGGTCGATGCGCTCCACGATGCCGTTTCAAGTGTCCAGGTGCCAGCAGCGGCAGCAGACGGATCTGCTAAGTCTGCCGCCCCCATCACACTTAACAGTGTCCCGCTAATTGACGTGGCAGATGTGCGCTTCGTAATTTGCACGACACCGCCGTAGATATTGATGTACTTCCCGAC
>JAULYI010000278.1:0-3144 GCA_032117915.1 Kapaibacterium sp. (SeqCode)
TCAGCCCAGCACTCGGGTCAGTTCTCGCGCTCAACATTACCGCCAGATAGCGAGAAGGCAGTTCAGCGGGTACGATGGACATCAAAACCAGTTCCAGACTAATGATGATGAAACTTCCTCTCCTAAGCAAGCTCTTCGAATTACTAGACCTACTCAGAATGACGAGTCAAGGAATTCCATTTTCAATATGGTTCATACCCTGCTTCGAGGCCATGCCTCCCCAGGCACTTAGAGAATGCCCACAGCAGAAAACATTTTCTCATCAAAATCTCCAGAACGTTAGGCTCATAGAAAGATGGCAACTGAACTGCATGGTATCTAGGCAAGGTATGGGATAACCGGGGCCTTCGGGGCCCCACAGCACCTCTAAGCAGACACTGATGAAACGCGTTCGATCCGACGCTCCATTCAGACCACCCTCAAATCCTACATAGAGAGTGGGCTAAAACGTGTGCAGCAGGAGGACATGCGGCTGACACTATTCGGGCAGCGTACGATGCCCTATCAGTTCGAGACCATCACCTGGCAGTCGACGGCCGCCGGAAACATCTTCGGAGGCCCCGCATCATCGATCATCCGTCGGCGACATTTCCTGCATACCGACGTTGAGCAACCGCCCGGCGGGCAAACGCAGGAGCGAATGCATTACTGGTACAACCAGTCGACGTACAGCTCGAGTATGGGCCTGATGCATCCTACGGTCAACATCGCCCGTCACCGTCAGGATGACTTCCCGCTGTCGGGACTCCATCTCACGGTCGAGGGCGGTAACCGCTCGGATACGGCAACGATGACAACCTATGCCGCCCTACCGCGCCAGACCGAACTTGAACATCGGGTTGGCTGGTTGTTCACCATCCGCGACTGGTGGACCGGGGGCGCCCACAATGCTGCTGCTGCCGTCGACCAGCTGTCGCTGCTCTATGGTCCGTATGGCACTCCGACGAACCTTGTGCACGGCATCAACAACACCAGGACTAGGGGCATGTGGCCCCATATCGCCTCGCGGCAGGACCCGACGACGGTACCGGCAACCTATGGCATGCGCAGGATACAGCAGACAGGCGCTACGCATCCGCCGACGATCGTCTTTGACGCGGCGTCGTTCTACAAGCCGGAGGCCGCGCCGACGCCACCGGCCATCTACCGTGGGGTAAGCACGCCCAGTGGCGAGCTTGTCATGCGCCTTGTCGATGGGCAGGGACGAGCCCTGCTGCAGCACTTTGCCCTGCGTGATGCAGACGAGCATGCAAGCCCGACGCTTGTTGCCGCTACCGACGTGCTCTCGGGCGTGCACGACATGGACCTTGGCTTTGCCATGATGGGCAGTGCTGCCGACAGCATCCGTATTGTGATCGACGAAGTCGACGCGCTGCAGCGTCCGATCTCGACGCTGACCCTGGAACCGGCCATGATGGGGCTGGACGGGCACGCCATGACCGGACGCACGAGCGGCAGGCTGATGCTTGTCAATGGTGCAGGCCGCAGCTACCGCATTGGCGTCGCCTCGGCCAAGGCCCTGATTCCCTGCGAAGTCTTGGAGCTGGACCCCGAAGACCTGACCATAGCGCGCGAGCCGCTGACGACCACCGTCCTGGTCGACCTTGCTCGGGAGAGTCGCACAGGCCGCTTGCGCTGTCTGCTGCATCCTGTACCGGCCTCGGACGCTCTGTCGGTGATCACGCCGGCAGGCACCGGGCAAGACCTTGTGGTGACCATCACCGAGCCGCGCGGCGCAGTCGTGCGCCGCCGCACCATCAGCCGCAGCGACGCAACGATCGACATCCGCGATCTGGCCGTGGGCGTCTACACCGTGACCGTCACCGACGCCTCCGGCCGCATGCTACACCAGCAGTTGCTGCCGGTGATTCGGTAAATCCGTGACGATGACAACCCATCGACCTGGCCTTTGTCCAAGCATTACACGGATCATGGAACAACACCGTTAGCCGATGACAGCAGCCTCGTGGTCTGGGCACGTCAACCACATGATACTGTCCAACGGCACCACCCACCTCCCAGAACGCCGTAACTTCGTAGCGATGTACTCCCTGAACTGCGGACGATGAATACCGTTGAAACGAACATAGCACTGGCCGGTCTGACAACCTTTGGCATTGCCGCCACGGCGCAGCAGTTGGTGCGCGTTGACAGCGTTGCCGATGTGCTGCAGGTACTCAAGGCAGCCGAGGCAGATGCCGTGCCCCTTACCGTCCTAGGTGGCGGATCGAACGTGCTGCTCACGGGTGATGTGCAGGGGCTGGTGATGAAGATGGAGATCATGGGACGCCGCATTGTCCGTGAAGATGCCAACCACGTCGACGTGGAGTTCGGTGCCGGCGAGGTGTGGCACGATGTGGTGACGTGGACGGTGGAACAAGGATGGGGAGGTCTGGAGAATCTGGCGCTGATCCCCGGTACGGTGGGCGCCGCCCCCATGCAGAACATCGGTGCCTATGGAACGGAACAGGCATCGTGTGCGGTATCGGTCTCGTATGTAGACAGGCGCGCGCACAGCATCCAGACGCTTGATGCCGCTGCCTGCGAGTTCGGATATCGCGAGAGCATCTTCAAGCACGATCTGCGCGATAAGGCGGTGATTGTGCATGTGACGTACCGTCTGCAGCGTCATCCATCCGTCAACACCACCTATGCCGACGTCCGCAACGAACTGCAGGTGCGAGACATCACGCAGCCCACCATTCGTGACGTGTTTGATGCTGTCGTTGCCATTCGTACACGGAAACTGCCGGACCCCGCCGTGATCGGAAATGCCGGCAGCTTTTTCAAGAATCCCGTTGTCGATGCAGAAACCTATACTCGATTACGATCAGCCAATGCCGACATGCCGGCCTATCCACAGGCCGATGGCACGTACAAACTCGCTGCCGCATGGCTCATCGATCAATGTGGATGGAAGGGGCATCGTGACGGCGATGCAGGCGTCCACGCTAACCAGGCGCTTGTGCTGGTGAATCACGGAGGCGCAACGGGACGTCAGATCCTGGAGCTGTCCGCACGCATTGTTGCCTCGGTGCACGACGCCTTCGGCGTCACGCTCGAACGCGAGGTGAACGTGTGGTAGTGGGCCGTTAGGCCGTAGGCGCACCGTGGCGCACCACGCGACCATTGGCCAGTTCCACA
>JAULYI010000279.1:0-5915 GCA_032117915.1 Kapaibacterium sp. (SeqCode)
TGGTGTCCCAGTTTACGCTCTACGGCAACCTTCGAAAAGGCACGCGGCCGTCATTCATCGAGGCAGCACGACCGGAGGTGGCACAGCCACTGTTCGACGCCCTTGTTGCTGCCTGCACAACGCTTGCCAATGGTGCTGTGCCCATCCAGCAGGGCATCTTCGGTGCGATGATGCAGGTAGAGTTGATCAACGATGGCCCCGTCACGGTCATCCTTGAGCGTCACGCCCGGGAAGCTTCCGCGGAGTAGCAAAACGAAACCACAGCGCCCCGTGATGCCGGGCATCACGGGGCGCGATAGTATGCTACGAAGTGTCGGGCTTGCGCAACCGCTTACAGGGCCACCGTCTGCTCGTTCATGCTTTCGAGTGACTTGCAGATAGCGGCAAGGCACTGCGTTGCCAGCGCACCGTCGATCACGCGGTGATCGTATGTGAGCGAGAGATAAACCATGTGACGGATCACGATCACATCCTCACCGTCGAGCGTGCGCACAACAGGACGCTTCTGGATGGCGCCGATGCCCATGATGGCCGTCTGCGGCTGGTTGATGACCGGCGTACCGAAGAGCGAACCGAACGAACCGACGTTCGTGATGGTGATGGTACCACCCGAAATATCATCCGGGTTCAGCTTCTTGGCACGGGCACGGTTGGCTACGTCGTTCATCACGCGGGCAATGCCTGTGACGTTCAGCGTATCGGCGCTCTTGATGACGGGCACGATAAGGTTACCATCGGGCAAGGCCGTGGCCATGCCCAGATTGATGCGCTTGTGCAGGATGATGTTCTTGCCATCGACGCTGACGTTGACCATCGGCCACTGCTTCACGCCTTCTACACAGGCCATACCGAAGAACGGCGTGTACGTAAGCTTAAAGCCTTCGCGCTTCTCGAACGCACCCTTCATCTTCTCGCGCAGCTTGACGATGCCCGTGACGTCTGCCTCGGCAACGCTCGTCACGTGGGGCGACGTCAGCTTGGAGCGAACCATGTGGTCGGCGATCAGCTGGCGGACACGGTCCATCGGGATCACCTCATCGTCGGCGCCGACAGGTACGGCCGGCGCAGCCGGGATCACCACCGCGGGTGCTGCAGCCGGTGCTGCGGCGGGTACCGCTCCGGGCGCAGCAGCCGGACGGCTACCACGGTTAGCGATGTAGGCCATGATGTCGTTCTTCGTTACACGACCTTCGAGGCCGCTTCCGGCGATGGCATCGAGTTCGGCAACGCCAATGCCTTCGACGGCGGCAATGCTACGAACCAGCGGCGAGTAGAAACGACCGCCTGACGTACGAGGTACGCTCGACGTAGCGGCTGCACCAACAGCGGCCGGAGCGGCGGCATGGCCGTTCGTGGCAGGGGCAGGAGCGGCAACCGGAGCGGGCACGGCAGGTGCTGCAGCGGGTGCTGCGGCCGGAGCCGGGGCTGCAGGCGCAGATGCACCGGCAGCGGCGCCCGTGGAGATGCGTGCAATGACCTTGCCGACTTCGACCACGTCATTCTCGTTTGCCAGTGTTTCGAGCAGCGTGCCGCTGACGGGTGACGGTACCTCTGTGTCTACCTTGTCGGTCGAGATCTCGAGCAACACGTCGTCACGCTCCACGGTCTCGCCGGGCTTCTTCAGCCAGCGGAGGACCTTGCCTTCCTGGATCGACTCACCCATCTTCGGCATCACCACGTCGACGGCCGAACCGCTCGCCGGTGCAGCCGCGGGCGCCGGTGCAGCCGCGGGCGCCGGTGCTGCTACGGGAGCCGGGGCGGGCGCAGGGGCCGGTGCGGGGGCAGGAGCCGGAGCCACGGCAGCAGAGGAATCCGTGCTGAGCACGGCGATCACCTTGCCAACTTCTACGGTGTCGTTCTCTTGCGCAAGCAGTTGGACGATCGTACCCGATGCGGGCGAGGGCACTTCCGTGTCAACCTTATCAGTCGAGATCTCGAGGATCACCTCGTCGCGCTCGACCGTATCGCCAACCTTTTTGACCCAACGCAGGATTTTACCTTCCTGGATGGATTCGCCCATTTTGGGCATCACGACATCGACATTCATGCTGATAGCTCCAGCGTGTGGTTTTTGGGAGTAAAGGGCCGCAAATTACGGCGAAGTCGGGACACGGGAAAACATCACGGCCTGCGAAGCAGGTCACGCAGTGCCCCGTCTAGAGTCGGGAAGCGGAACGTATATCCCTCTCCTTCCAAGCGCCAAGGGGCAATGCGCTGACTGTGGAGTACCATGTCCGCCAGCGAACCAAGCACCAACCGCAGTAGTCCGCCGGGAACGCCGAACAGGGTCGGACGTCCGATCACACGGCCAAGCGTACCGACCATGTCGCGCATCGTGACTTGTTCGGGAGCCGACACGTTATACGGCCCTGCAGCAGTTGCCTGCATCGTTGCCCAGACGATGACGCCCACGGCATCATCACGATGGATCCACGGCACCCACTGGCGTCCACTGCCAAGCACACCGCCAACGAAGAGCCGCATTGGCAGCAGCAGCTTGGCCAGCATGCCCTCTCCTGGGTCGAGTACGGGTGCAAGCCGCAGACGCACAACGCGCGTTACGGACTCAGCACGGCGTGCCTCGCGCTCCCAAGCATCGCAGAGTTCTGCCAGGAACGTCGCGCCGGCGCCGAGACCCTCATTGGACGGCGTCATGGAATTGCCGTAGTAGCCCGTACCGGACATGCTGATGAAGGCCGGAGGGGTCGCGGAGGCGAGGATGACGTCGACAAGCTTTTTGGTCGTGTCCATGCGGCTGGACACAAGTTCACGCCGATACTTCGGCGTCCAGCGTCGGGCACCGACGTTGGCACCGGCAAGGTTGATCACGGCGTCGGCTCCGTCGATCACGGTCTTCAGGTCATCCGTCCACCGCACCTGCTTGGCCCCTTGAATCGTAACGACCTTGCGTGCGATGATCGTCACGGTATGGCCGTCGGAGATCAGTCGCTGAGCGAGGATCGTGCCAAGGAATCCGGATCCACCGGCGATAACGATACGCATGATGGTACTTTCGGTTGATAGCTGATAAAGTTCGCTGACGATGCATCGAAACGATGCCCGTACCGTCTGTGGTTCCCAACCGACCGTAGGATATGTCCGAAACGAAGAGCGCCCGACAACGGTGTCGCTGTCGGGCGCTTGCATGTCGACGTTCGAAGTGGTCGCGCGAGTCTTACTCTTGACCGATGACCCAGATCTTCAGGTTGGCCATGATCTCGGCGTGCAGCTTAACCTTAACATCAAAGATTCCGAGCGTCTTGATCGGCTCTTCGATGATGATGTTGCGACGGTCGATGTGGAATCCACGAAGCTCGAGTTCCTGGGCGATCATGGGCGACGTGACCGAGCCGAAGAGGCGGCCTTCTTCGCCCACCTGCATGGGGATCGTGACCTGCAGTTCTCCAAGCTGGGCGGCAACAAGCTCTGCGTGAGCTTTCGCCTTCTCCTGCTTGACGGCATACTGCTTCTTTTCGGTTGCCAGGGCGCGGATGGCGCTATCGTTGGCCACGTAGGCGAGACTGCGGGGGATCAGATAGTTGCGGGCGTATCCTGCCTTCACATTGACGATCTCACCGATCTCGCCAAGGCTCTCAACGTTTTGACGAAGGATGACTTTCATGACGTTCGCTCTTGTGTCAGTTCAATGGTGAAGGAAATCAGTTCGACGCTGCAGCAGCAGGTGCCGGCGAAGGCTTGTTAGCCTCGGCAGCAAGCTGTGCGGCACGGATAGCTTGGGCTTCTGCACGTACCTTGCGGAACTCGCGAAGCTTGGGATCAAGCTGCATCGTGAGGTGGCGCAGGACATTGTCTTCGAGGATCATGAATCGCTCGAGCAACGGAATGACATTGGCCGGTGCCTCAAACGCCGTGTACACGTAGAAACCGTTGTACTTCTTCTTGATGGGATAAGCAAGGCGACGACGGCCCCACTTGTTGACTTCGACCATCGTACCGCCGTGCTCTTCAATGTAGTCGGTGACACGCTTGACGACGGCATCGGCTTCGGCGTCCTCAAGTGCGGCGTTGATGATGTATGTCGATTCGTACAGACGACGAATACTCATTGAAACCTCCCGTGGTTGCTTACGCAGCCGACGCCATTCATCGGTATCGGCAGGATGGTTGAAAAGGGTTGTTCAGTTCAGAGCCGACAAAGATACGGGCACAACCCTCACGAACCAAATGTGATGAAGAGGTAACCCTTGCCACTGCCCTTCCTTGAACACGAAAAGTTTGTATGTTCGTGACTGCCGTCGGATGTCGGGAGACCCTCTGCACACGCCGCCTTCCGGCCGCCGGCACGCTCGCGCTGCGAGCATCACAACAATGCAGTCCGTCCAGCACCCGTTGCTGGCTTCAAGTCCACATGTTCCAAGTCCTGTTCCATGTCTGATTCGACCAACGCCCCGGAAATGCCCGAGGCATCCGCCCCCGAGAATGCACCAGAGGTGCAATCGTCCGACGCAGCAGCCGAGCTCACGACAACCGTCGCAAGCGACGTTCCTGCTGAAGCCGTCGCTGCTGACGTTCCTGCTGAAGCCGTCGCTGCTGACGTTCCTGCTGAAGCCGTCGCTGCTGACGTTCCTGCCGAAGCCGTCGCTGCTGACGTTCCTGCCGAAGCCGCGACCGAGCAAGCGCCTGAAGCCGCTCCCCTACCCCCAGCCGAGGCAGCACCGGAAGCTGTTTCCGAAGCAGCCCCCGCGCTGACCGAGGAGCAGCTAGCCGAACAGCGCCGCCTGCAAGAGGAAGAGCGTGCACGCAAAGAGGCGGAGCGAGCCCAGAAAGAGGAAGAGCGTCGCAAGCGTGACGAAACCTTCTCCGAGCTGCAGACGGTGCACGAGGCGAAGGGCGTGTTCGAGATCACGATCAGTGAGCGTGTCAAGGGCGGCGTCCGTGGCGAATACAAGGGACTTCGGATCTTCCTTCCTGCTTCGCACTTCGGCCTACGCAAGAATGTGACGGAAGAAGAACTCAATACGGCAGTCGGCCAGACATACAGTGTGCAAGTACACGAACTGCAGTCCGACGATACAGGCCACAAGTCCGCCGTAGTCACGCGCCGTGATCTGCTGATGGATCAACTCTGGTCAACACTGGTGCCCGGAACCGAATTTGACGGCCAGGTGACATCGGTGACACCCTTCGGCGCGTTTGTGAACATCGGCGGCATCGAGGGTCTTGTTCACGTGTCGCGGCTGTCGCGTTCCCGCGTGGAAAACCCCGCCGATGTTGTCAAGAAGGGCGACAAGCTCAAGGTCACCCTCGTTGAGGTTGACCGCTCAAAGAAGAAACTCTCGCTCAGTCACAAGGAACACGAAGCCGATGCATGGGTAGATGTCGAAACGGCATACCCGCTCGGGAAACGCGTCAAGGGTGTTGTTCGCCGCATCGCTGACTTTGGCGCATACGTTCAGGTGGCGCCCAAGATCGAAGGACTGCTCCGTATCTCGGAACTGTCCTGGACGCGCCGTGTTCAGCATCCGTCAGACGTTGTGAGCATCGGCCAGGAGATTGAGTGCGAGGTGCTCGGCACGTCTGCCGCAAAGCGCCAGCTCTCGCTCGGCTACCGCCAGACGCAAGAGAACCCCTGGAGTACGATCGCCACAGCTATGCCGGTAGGCAGCGAAGTACAGGGTGTCGTGATCACGGTATCGACCCAAGGTGCCGTTGTCCGCGTCAACGACACATTTGACGGCTTCATGCCCCGTTCCAAAATGATCGGCGCCCGCGGCCAGACATCGACCATGGCTGCCGGCGACGCACTGACATGCGCCATCGTTGATATCGATCCGGCCAAGCCGTCACTGATCCTTGCACAGAAGGGTGAGGACGGTACGATCGGTGGCCAAGGCGGATGGGGCGGCGGTGAGCGCAGCGAACGCGGCGACCGTAGTGAGCGCGGCGAGCGCGGC
>JAULYI010000280.1:0-7468 GCA_032117915.1 Kapaibacterium sp. (SeqCode)
GTCGGCTCATCGCATCCTGGGGCTGGAGAAGGTCCCAAGGGTTTGGCTGTTCGCCAATTAAAGCGGTACGTGAGCTGGGTTCAGAACGTCGTGAGACAGTTCGGTCCCTATCCTATGCGGGCGCAGGGTACTTGTGGAGAGTCGTTCTTAGTACGAGAGGACCGGAATGACCGGACCGACGGTGTATCTGTTGTCACGCCAGTGGCATAGCAGAGTAGCCATGTCCGGGAAGGATAAGCGCTGAAAGCATCTCAAGCGCGAAACCCACTCCGAGATGAGGTACCCCAACTAGTAAGGACCCCGGGAGATGACCGGGTTGATAGGCTTCAGGTGGACGCACGGCAACGTGTGGAGCTGAGAAGTACTAATCGTCCGAGGACTTACTTTGTTTTTTTTAATCTTTTGCAACAGGACACTCCATCCTGTGCGACTGACTCGATGCATTTCGTCTTCTTCGATCTCGACGATCACAGCATCACCATGTCTTGGTGATGGCTCAGCACATGACAACGCTCGTACGACCTCTACGGTCCTACAAGCTGCCATCCGTTGACAGACTATCTTGGTGACGACAGCGCGAGGGACACACCTCTTCCCATTCCGAACAGAGAAGTTAAGACTCGTTGCGCCAATGGTACTGCATCTGAACTGGTGTGGGAGAGTAGGTAGTCGCCAGGTCTTTTTCCGAACACCCCGTTTCGCTCACGCGTTTCGGGGTGTTCTCGTTTGCCCCCCCCACCTCTCCCCGGGCTATTGCAAGGGGCTATTGCAACGGGCTATTGCGCCTTTCTGCCCCCCCCACCCAAGGCTGCGGGCTATTGCCGCCAGCATTTCCGTTTACACAGCGTGCGTTGCAGTGCGTTCATATCCGTCATTATACCGCTACACCGAGGGCATTGCGACAGGTAAGTGCTTGTCATGTGCTGGCTGCATGAGCCCACAGCCTTAGCTGTGGGATGCGTGTTACCGAAATCCATGATTCTCGTCATTGCATGCTGACTGTCTATACTGTAAATCGTGAGTACAGAATATCATTACTGTATGATCGTTGGGGTAAACCATGAAATACTGCGCAATGTTTTCGACGTTGGGGATGAAGGATGTGTCACGGGTTGGGGGCAAGAATGCATCGCTTGGCGAGATGCTATCGTCGCTGACGCAGGTTGGTGTTCGCGTGCCTGAGGGCTTTGCCGTGACTGCGGATGCATATCGGGCCTTCCTGATCGCCAATAGCCTGATGGCCCCATTGCGTGAAGCACTGGGTATGCTTGATACCGTACACCTGTCTAATCTTGGTGACGTTGCTCTGACGTGCCGCACACTGATCGAGAAGAGCTCGTTACCAGCCGAAGTAACCAACGACATTCTTGCAGCCTACAACGCAATGTCGCCGCAGGGGTCGGTTTTTGTGGCTGTCCGTAGCAGTGCCACGGCAGAGGATCTGCCAACGGCAAGCTTTGCCGGACAGCATGATTCGTTCCTTGACGTTGTAGGGCAAGACGCACTGCTTGCAGCGGTGAAGCGCTGCTATCGTTCGCTCTTCAACGACAGAGCTATCAAGTACCGACTTGACAACGGTTTCGATCACATGCAGGTTGCTCTGTCCGTCGGTGTACAGCACATGATCCGATCCGACATCGGTAGCGCTGGTGTGGCCTTCACGATCGACCCCGAAACAGGCTTCCGGAACGTCGTCTACATCACGTCCGTATGGGGTCAGGGCGAAGGTATCGTCCAAGGGGCAGTGTCACCCGACGAGCTCTATCTGTTCAAGCCGTCGCTCGAGTCGGGCCGACGCAGTATCATCCAACGGCGCGTCGGTGCAAAGGAAACTGCAGCGCCACATCTGCGAAGCAGTATGTCCATAAGCGATGCCGAAGCCGAGACGCTTGGGCGCTGGTGTCTTGCGATCGAGCAGCACTATGGCATGCCCATGGATGTGGAGTGGGCACGTGACGGGGTGACGAATGAGATGTTCATCGTACAGGCACGTCCCGAAACCGTGAAGAGTCGCGAGGTCAGCCTCATTGAACGCGAGTATCACCTGCAGACGTCGGCAAAGCCGCTATGCGTGGGCAAGGCCGTAGGCCGCGCCATCACGTCGGGCCCCGTGCGCATCGTCACGTCACTCGCCGACGCACCGAAGGTGCGTCTGGGCGACATCATCGTGGCCGACATCACGAATCCCGACTGGAACGCGATGTTGCGCAAAGCCTCGTGCATCGTCACCAATAAAGGCGGTCGCACCAGTCACGCGTCCATCGTTGCTCGCGAGCTCGGCATTCACGCCGTGGTCGGTACCGGGAATGCCACGTCGGTGCTTCGCAATGGTCAGCAGGTGACGGTGTCCTGCGAAGGCGGCGACGCCGGCATGGTGTTCGACGGAACGCTCGACTACGAGGTGCGCGAGGTGAGCATCACCGACGAAGCACCCACGCGGGTACGACCGATGCTGATCCTTGCCGACCCCGATAAAGCCTTCCGTCTGTCGCGCTATCCCGGCTCTGGCGTCGGGCTGATGCGCATGGAGTTTGCCATCTCAAACACCATCCGTGTTCACCCCATGGCGTTGGCGCGGTTTGCGGACCTGCCTGCGTCGAACGACCGTCAGGCCATCGAGGCGATGACGCGCGGCTACGCCGACAAGCGCCAGTTCTTCATCGACAAGTTGTCTGAAGCGATTGCCATGGTCGCAGCAGCGTTCTATCCACGCGACGTCATCCTACGGATGAGCGACTTTAAGACCAACGAATACGCCAAACTGCTGGGCGGCGCCATCTTCGAGCCTGCCGAAGAAAACCCCATGTTGGGCTTTCGTGGAGCATCGAGGTATTACCACGAGCAGTACCGCGAAGGCTTCGGCCTTGAATGCGAAGCCGTGCGAGTCGTCCGCGATGACATCGGTCTGACCAACGTGAAGGTCATGATCCCGTTCTGCCGGACCGTCTCCGAAGGTCGCAAGGTGCTTGAGACGATGGAGACCTTCGGCTTGACGCGCGGCGTGAACGGACTCCAGGTTTACGTCATGGCCGAGATCCCCAGCAACGTCATCATGGCACGTCAGTTCGCAGAGATCTTCGACGGATTCTCCATCGGCTCGAACGATCTCACACAGCTCGTCCTGGGTATCGACCGCGACTCGTCGGTCGTGCACGCGTTGTTCGACGAGCGCGATCCGGCGGTCACCTCCATGATCGCCGAGGTGATCCAGGCCGCGCATACTGCCGAACGTCCCGTCGGCCTCTGCGGTCAGGCCCCGAGCGACCACCCCGAGTTCGTCCAGTTTCTGGTTGATCAGGGCATCGACAGTATCTCGTTCACGCCGGACGCCTTCATGCGCGGTGTCGAGAACATCCGCATCGCCGAGGCGTCGGCCAGCCCGGCCCCCCTCCGAACACAAAACCCTCACCCATCGAATGATGGATGAGGGCTTCGGCAAGGGGCCGTGTGGTCGCTACTGGATTCGAACCAGTGACCTTTCGCGTGTGAGGCGAACGCTCTGAACCAGCTGAGCTAAGCGACCGATCGGACGGCAAAGATAGGGGTTGTCGGTGAATTGACCAGCACCGGCCGATGGTAGATTGCAGCATTCCTGAAACGGAGAAACCTATGCGACTGCGAATGATGATGACGGCCCTGCTTGCCCTGGTCGGATGCTCGGCACCGGCACCACTGCCGGTGGTGGATTCGGTAGACCTGCAACGCTATGCCGGACGCTGGTACGTGTGGGCCCGATTCGATCACCGCTTCGAGCGTGGCTGTGCCTGCTCGGTTGCCGAGTACACGGTGATGACCGACCATGTGAAGGTGGTGAACTACTGCTACGAAGACAATGCGTGGCGCACCATCGAGGGCAAGGCCTTTCCGGTCGAGGGCACCAACAATGCTAAACTGGACGTACAGTTCTTCTGGCCCTTCAAGGGCGACTACTACGTTGTCGCCCTCGACAGCAGCTACCAGCACGTCCTGGTCGGCTCTCCCAGCCGCTCCTACCTGTGGATGATGGCTCGAACACCCGTTGTCGACGAAGCAACGTATGCATACCTTGCCGCCACCGCTACCAAGCTGGGCTTCGACGCGTCAGCGCTGATGCGCACGTCGTGCGCGTCGGCCCCGGCAATGCCGTAGCGGGAAGCGCGAAGCTTCCCGCGCAGCTTCTCATGAAATTTCTCGTGAAGAGCAACGCGAAGCGCTCTGTGGAAACCTTACGGGGTAGTGCCTGAGGCTACTGTCGTAAGTTGGGGGCCATGTTCAGACCCCTGCTGTGGGCGCTCGTCGTGGTGGCGGGCGCGGCACCACTCACCGCACAACCGTGGTATGATCTGATGAAGGGACCTCGACCGAATCTGTTCGAGGTCACCAAGGCATACGATGCATGGTATGCCGCGCATCCGTTTGTGAAGAACGGGCAGACGCAGGAGTACAAGAGGTGGGTCAGGCACATGGAGCTCTATGCCGATGAACATGGCTACGAGCGCAGACCGGCGTGGACACAGACCGACGATGCTCGGTTTATGTCGGCACAACGCATAACGAAATCCGAACGAACACAAGCGCCGGCTCAATGGAAGGGCCTTGGCCCTTTTGCATGGGATAAGAAGGCCGCAGGGCTTTCGTACGCTCCCGGTCTTGCCCACTGCTACGTTGTTCGCGAAGATCCGCGCGACCCGGCGGTTATCTGGGCCGGCACGGCTACGGCCGGCGTGTGGAAGTCTGTAGACTCGGCTAAGACATGGACGAATGTGACGCATGCGATGATGGTGCGCGAAGTGCGTGCGCTATGCATCGATGCTGACCGTAGCGGCACGGCGTGGTTCGGTGCAAGTACCGGCATCTGGAAGACCGTCGATGGCGGTGCCACGTGGAGTCCCACATCGGTGACATCGGCGTTCTTCTCCGACTTCGATGTGAATGATATCGTCCAGGTGGTTGGGCGACCCGGCGTCATCCTCGCATCGACGTCGCAAGGACTGCTGCGGAGTACCGACGGAGGATCGACGTTCACTACTGTGCAACAGGGTACGTTCCTCGAGATCGAACAGCATCCCACGTCTCCGGACATCATCTATGCCGTGAAACGGTCCGGCGAAGGCTGCGCCTTTTTGAAGTCGCGCAATGCCGGAGCAACCTTCGAGATCGCCGGTAATGGCCTGCCCATTCCCAACACGACGAAATCCGAACACACGCGCCGCTGGGAGATCGCGGTATCGCCCGCAGCTCCGGCCCGCGTCTATCTACTGGCTGCCGGCGTGATGAACGGCGGCGAAGGCCTTGTCGGCGTCTACATCTCCTCAGACGAAGGCGCGACGTTCTCGATGCGCTGCTGCGGCGATGGGCCGGGCGGAGCCTTCTCGCCGACGAATCCGAACCTGCTGGCATGGCAGCCGGATGGACAGGAGAAGGGCGGCCAGTACTACTATGACCTGGCGCTTGATGTGTCCGATACCGACCCCGACCGCATCTACGTTGGTGGCATCAACGTCTGGGTCTCGTCCGACGGAGGTCGCACGTTTACCTGTAATGCCAAGTGGACGTATGAGCAGCAGTATCGACGTCGGTACACGCATGCCGATATCCACGATATCGTAACGATCGGTAAGCGCACGTGGGTCGCGTCCGACGGAGGTGTGTTCCGCAGTCTGGTCGATATGGACAGCGTCGAAGACCGCACATCAGGCATCCAGGGCACGGAGTTCTGGGGCTGGGACGCGGGATTCACAAACTGCGATGTGATGCTGGGCGGCACGTACCACAACGGTGTGTTGATGAAGGATGGCAACACGTATAACGGCTGGCTGCATATCTACGGTGGAGACAATGCCGGTGGATTGGTAAACTTTGCTAATGACCGTGTTGTGTATGCCGATCGTTACTATGGTCAGCCCTGGGATCGCATCACGTTGTCCGGCGATGCTCGCATCGCGCCCGTCAAACAGGACATGGGCATTGCCCCTACCAGCAACGTAGCCATGAATCCCTTGTGCAATACGGAGATGTGGGCGGGCACATCACGTGGGTTTATGCGCAGCACGGACCACGGACGTTCATGGGATACCATAGCCCCGTTTACGGATTCTACGGTCCGCAGGATCCGCATTGCCGAGCGTCATTCCAACACCATGGTCATCCTGACCAAGGCGGGTACCTACGGCACCGTGAATATCAAGCGCTCGGATGATGCAGGGAAGACCTTCACCACGATCACACCGCCGTCCGGGTTGTCAGGGGGCAATGGTTGGCGTGTGAACGACATCGCCATTGATGACGAAGATCCGGACACCATGTGGATCACGCTGGGTGGCCTGCGAACAGGCGCTAAGGTGCTGCGCACGACAGACGGTGGCAAGACGTGGACAGACTACACGGGTGGCCTGCCGGAGCCGGCCGTGAACTGCATTGTGCATCAGCGAGGTTCAAACGGCCTCGTCTATGTTGGTACGCAGTTGGGCGTGTACGTACGTGATAACGCCATGGCTGACTGGGAACTGTATGGACGGGACCTGCCGGTGTCGCACGTGACGGCCTTCGATATCTGCTACCGCGAAGGCCTTCTGCGGATCGGCTCCAATCGCGGTGTCTTTGAAGTGCCGGTGAAGACAGCGTCTGCACCGCAGGCTCTTGCCGCAGTCGAACAGCGCGTCTATCTGTGTACGCGCGATACTGTGGTCTTCCACGACCACTCTGTGGCCGATGCCGCATCGGTACGACGCACATGGACCTTTGAGGGCGGAACACCGACCACATCCACATCCGAGCACCCACGGGTGACGTATAGCTCGCCCGGCAGCTATCGCGTTCGCCTTGTCGTTGAAGACGTCTCTGGTATCAGCGAGCACGTGGTGGACAGTCTGGTGACCATCATGTCGACCTGTAATCCGGATGATCTTCCGGAATCGGCGTTGGCATGCAACGGCACGGATGCCTCTGCCATGATGAAACCCCTGAACAGGCCGCTGAGCAGTGCGACGGTCACGGCGTGGATACGCACGCAGGGCAGCCAGAACGACTTTGCCGGCATTGTCTTCTCCCGCGGCGGCGGTACCGTAGCCGGATTGAGCATCATGGCGAATAACACGCTGCGCTATCACTGGGCGGACCGCGGATGGAACAATGTACCTACGCTCAAGGTGCCGGAGTCGACGTGGACGCATGTAGCCCTCGTGGTAACGCCTACCACCACGACCATCTATGTGAACGGCGTGGGGCAGACGTTCGAGACAACGAATGCAGAGCAGACGTTTGCCGGTGATGTGCATATCGGACGTGATCCGACGAGCGTGCTTCGGCACTTCCGAGGGTTGATCGACGAAGTGCGTATCTACGAGCGGGCACTCACGCAGCGTGAGCTGCGCGAGATGATGCACCGTACGAATGCCTCGGTCACAGGCCTGGTGGCCTACTATCAGTTTAACGAGCAGGGACGTGCCGTCATCGATCGCTTTGGTGATCAGCACGGATGGATGACGCC
>JAULYI010000281.1:0-10165 GCA_032117915.1 Kapaibacterium sp. (SeqCode)
GACGATGCACTGCGTGCCGTGTCGAAGCGGTTGCCATCGAACCGGAGGACCGTGTTGCCGTTCACGACGAACACAGAAGATCCGTTGGTACGGATCATGGTATTTCCTGCTGTTGCGATACCGGATGACGCGTCGTACAGTCGCCACGCAGAGGGTTGGCGCAGTGTTGCGACCGTAAGCGGCGCTACAACAACACCACCCACTGTCGTTGCCCACAGAGAGTCGTTCAGGATGCAGATACTGGTTACTGCCGTCTTTTCCTGCAGAGGTCCGATACGGTCGATCGTCTCCATAAACAGACGTCGTTCAACATCATAGGTGACGATGCCAAAATCCGTAGCGATGTACAGCAAACGTTCGTGGACAAGAAGATCGTTGATCCTGCGGCGTTGATATTGTGAGGCACGACGAATATCACGAATGGATCGCCAGCGTAGATCCGGCGTCACAACATCAATGGATCCGTCGAATCCTCCTACATAGACCATGCCTGTCGAAGGGTCGGCAGCGATCGACGTTGCGTCCAAGGTCGCAAGCGCATCGATGTTACGAAACTCCCGAGTGGCCCCATCAGTTGGGTCGTGCACGAAGACGCCACCGGAGGTTGCGCACCATAATCGGAACTGCGGGTCGACCGCTACGCCACGAACGGTGCTCATGGACGAGAACGTCTGCCAGTCCGATAGCAGCAGTGCTTGCGAGGTAAGGTGGTCGGGAATGACCGAAGCGATGACTGCCGCGGTGATGACGACGATGAAGCGCATGGGAATCCGGCGGGGAGTTACACAGAGGTGTGAGCCGACGTACATCGTATGGTCTTAGGGTAGATCGGACGAGCGGATATCACGAAGTACCCGGATCGTCTGCAGAGCCGCCGTGACAGCCTCTGCGCCTTTGTTACCGAAGGAGCCACCTGCACGATCTAACGCCTGCTCCACGGACTCCGTGGTTAGAACGCCGAAGAGACAGGGGACGCCCGTAGCGATAGCGATGTCCGACAGGCCGTACGCAACGGGACCGCTGACATACTCAAAGTGAGCCGTTTCGCCACGGATCACCACGCCTAGAGCGATCACGGCATCGTACGTTCCGGTCACGGCCATTGCCTTGACCAACACAGGGATCTCAAAGCTACCAGGGCATCGCACGAGCGTAACGTTCTGTGCCGGAACGCCGTGCTGCGTCAGCGCTTCCGTTGCACCATCGATCAGCTTGCGAACGATAAAGTCGTTCCATTCAGCGGCGACAATGCCGATCCGTATCGAGGTTGCGTCCATGGGTTATGACCGAAGCGATGGTTTGCGGATGTGGAACGCCTCCAGGAGAATATCTAGGCGCTCTTGTGTGAGTCCAAACTTACCGAGGTTCCGCTCGTCATACTCGCGGCTACCGTGAAAATCGGAACCGCCGGTTACCAGCAGGCCATGCTGCTTAGCCAAGATGCGGTAGTATTCTCGTGTCGAGAAGAAGTGCGAAGGATGGAATACCTCGACACCATCGATTCCACTGGCGATCAACGCAAGGAACAACCTGGGGTCTGCGAATGATCGCATTGGATGCGCGATCGAAGCATACCCACCGGCATGATTGATGAGCTGCACGCCTTGGGCCACGGTGAATATGGGGCGAGGGACGTAGGCAGGCCTCGATGTATCCAGCCACTCGTCAAATGCCTGCTGGATAGATCGAACGTATCCCCGTTTGACCAGGACAGCTGCGATGTGTGGACGACCGATCGGAGCGCCACCGGCCTGTTCTGCCACCTCTTCCATCGTGATGAGCTTTCCGAAGTGGCGCAGGCGATCGACCATGCCGACTGCGCGGTCGTGTCGCTCACGGTGTTTAGACGTCGTGTAGTCAAGGAGTGATTCGTTATCGATGTCGATGTCGTATCCAAGGAGATGGATCTCCCGGCCATGTTCGTAACATGACAGCTCGATAGCAGAGACAATGCGGAGTGGGCCGTTGTATCCCTGGCGACGCAGTTCGTGGTGTGCCTCGACGGTGTCGTGGTCGGCGATGCCAAGTACTTGCAGACCGAGGCGTTCAACCTTGGTAACGAGTTCTGCGGGACGCAACAGGCCATCCGAACACGTTGTATGCGTATGCAGATCTGCAACAATGGGTGCAGGAGATTCGGTTACGGGCATCATCGGACGAACCATGCTCGCGTGATCAGTCCGTCACTCGTTTCGTAGATGGCAATGGCATGAACAATGCCGTCATCCTTTAAGCCACGTACGTGCTCTTCGTCGATAGCAATATTACCACAGACCATGCGGTGTACGAGTTCACAGTGGAGAGACGTCCGAGATGCAAACATTGCACCATAACGCTCCCGTAGAGCATCACGTCCAACACAGAAGGGCTCCCCGCTCTTCAGGTCATACAGCACAATATCCGGGTGATAGACGGCCGCAAAACGATCGATATCACGATTGTTATAGGCGTCCAATTGCTCTTGGGCGCAGTCAGTAGGTGTTCGCATGCACGCAAAATACGGCTAGTCCAGCATGCGGGCTAGCATGGTGTGCAGGACGGTAAGGGGATCGGTTGACGAGCTCTTCAGGGTCGCATCGGCAAGCGTGAGTGCGTGCAGTGCACGTTCTACGCGTACAGGGCCCAGTCTGTCCAGTGCATCTAAGTGATCTCCGAGTGCAAAGGGAGGTATCTCTGCCATCCGGGCCATCGTTGCCTGATCGGTTGTTTGCAGTCGAGCGTCGGCCAAGCGGAAGAGGGCCATGAAGTATCGCGTCAGCATCGCAAGGATGAGCATCTCCTGTCGACCGAGCTCCATCATTCGTGTCACGATATTGTAGGCACTGGGAGCGTCTATGCGCCCGATGGCGCGTTGCAGCTCGTATACGGTGAAGGACCGCCCTGACGCCACCACGTCCAGCACGTCGTCCGACGTGATCGATCGGCGATCACCAACATAGGTCTCCAATTTGTCCAGCTCCATGGCCAGGTCGCGGAGCGACGCTCCGGTTCGCATGACGAGCAGATCTAACGATGCCTCATCAATGCTCCAGCCATGCCCCTTGGCACGATCTCGAACCCATGCCCGTGCTTGTGACTCACGCATGGCCGGATACTCGACCCAGGCATGTGACGTGAGCAGCAGGTTGAACGGATGTTTCAGACCATTGATCTTCTTTGTTGCCGTCGCCTTGTTGCGTTGCAAAGCTGCACTGATACCGTCGGCTGTTTCGATCGATGCCGTCAGTAGCAAGAATGTTGACGGTGACGGATCCCTGAGGTAGGCAGAGATAGGGTCAGAGCCGCTCTTGTCCTTACGAGCGGAAACCTTGTCGAATCGTCGAACCCAGATAACTCTGCGATCGGACATCATGGGATAAGAGCGGGCAAGAGACGTTATTGCATCAATCGTGACCTGTTCTCCGTCTAGGACATCCGCATTCATGCCCGTCATGTCAGCTGCTGCAGCGGCCTTATACACTTGCTGAGCAGCCTCTTCAACAAGCAGATCCGACGCGCCGAAGATCAGCAGCACGGGCGGGAAGGTACCGGAGGCAAGAAGTTGTTCGATCATCGCTGCATTGTCTTAGGATCCAGCGCATCACGAAGTCCGTCACCGAACAGGTTCAACGCAAACACAGCAAGCGCCATTGCCACGCTCGGGAAGACGGCCATGCCGACGTTCGTGCCAATCGCAATGTAGCCATAGCCATCGCGGATCATGGAGCCCCACGATGGCGTCGGCGGCTGCACGCCAAGACCGATGAAGGAAAGGGATGCTTCGAAGATGATAGCCGTTGCAAATCCTGCCGTGGCGATAACGATAATGGGGCCTGCAGCATTCGGCAACATATGACGACCGATCACGCGCAGAGAGCTGAAACCGAACGCACGAGTAGCTTCGACATACTCTTGTTCGCGAATGCTAAAAAACTGTCCTCGAACGATCCGAGCAATATCAACCCAGCTGGATATTCCGATGGCAACAAAGGCCTGCCAGAATCCCTGGCCGAGGATAACGCTGAAGGCGATGACGAGCAGGATCGTCGGGAACGACCATACGACGTTCGTGACATACATGATGGCGTCATCAACACGTCCGCGATAGTACCCGGCAAGCGCGCCAAGCATGATCCCGATCAACAGAGCGATACCTTCTGAGATCAGTCCAACGCTGAGCGACACCCGCATGCCGTATACAAGGCGAGAGAACATGTCCCTTCCAAACCGGTCCGTACCAAGGATGAACAACGGTTCGTCATGCCACTCGTCTGGCGTGGTGCCGTGCATCTGCGAAATGTGCAAACGATAGGGTTCGCCGGCAGGGTCGTCATAATGGACACTGTCGCCCTTGAGCGACCACGTCGTGACAGCGACGATCGATGGTCGGTCAGGCTCTGCGGGATTGCGCTTGAACAGCACATTGCCCCTGAACATTGCTGGGCGTACCGAATACTCCAGGATCTGTGTGGTGGGTTCGAAGGCTGTGATCAACGGGGCGATGACGGCCATGACGACCATCAGGCCGAGTACGACCATACCAATGACGGCGCCGATGTTCTTACGCAGACGTCGCCAGGCGATCGTCCATAGGCTATCTGCTACTGCATGCCTCATTAGAGTCTCACCTTTGGATCAATGAAGCCGTAAAGGAGATCGGCGAACGTATTCACGACAACGAAGATCACGGCGGAGAATAACACGACGCCCTGAATGATGGGGTAGTCAAGCTTCTCGATACCGTTGAAAACAACCAGTCCGATTCCCGGCCAGTTAAAGACAAACTCAATGAAATATGTGCCGGCAAGAAGACCGGCAAACCACGCGCTGACCGTTGTCACGACAGGGTTCAGCGCGTTGCGAAGGGCATGTTTCATAAAGACTGAAGGAGCACTCAGGCCTTTTGCTCTGGCCGTTCGCACATAGTCTTGACCGAGAACATCAAGCATACTGGAACGCGTGACGCGCGCAATGATGGACAGAGGGCGTATGGCAAGCGTGATCATCGGTAGGACCAGGTGCTCCCACCCCCCGGTGATGTAACCGCTGTTCGGAAACCACTGCAGTTTGACACCGAAGATTAACACAAGAAAGAGGGCTACAACAAATGCAGGTAGCGAGATCCCCAGGAGCGAGATTCCCATGACCGTTGAGTCGACCCATGTGTTGGCCTTCCATGCCGCAATAACGCCGATGAACACGCCCAGTATTGTTGCCAGTACCATTGAAGACACGGCAAGCAGTGCGGTAGCCGGAAATCGTTCGGTCAGAGTTTCGAGAACATCGCGATTCGTGGCGATCGACGTGCCCATATCACCGCGTGTTAAGTTCAGCACATATCGGCTGATCTGCACTGGAATGGGCTGGTCCAATCCCAGACGCTCGCGCAGCGCAGCAATGCTCTCTGCATCCGCGCGCTGCCCGAGCAGCACCCGTGCTGGATCACCCGGCGGACGCATAAAGAAGGTCAATACGATGACGCCGATCAGGACGATCATCGAGTAGATGAGCTTCTTCAGGAGATACGTGGCCATTGTCATTCATCCAGAAGGTGGTCTACACTCACGCGAACCGGTTCGTTCACCGGTCTGCCAAGAAACTGATGCGCCAGTGGCTGGAACATCGGTGTATGATCCGTGACGTAGAAATACGTTGGTCGGTCCGCACCTGGAGCACAGAATGTGTCAGCCTGGGCGAGAACGTGATGTGCCGTACGTGCCGTCCACTCACCGCAATCGATAAGTCTGACCTCGGGTAGCATGGCCGTCAACATCGGTGTCAGCAATGGGTAGTGTGTACAACCCAGGACGAGCGTGTCAATGTGATTGGCGATCAGTGCTCGAAGGTACTCGACGGCTACCAGCCGAGTGGCCGGAGTATCAAGCCAGCCCTCTTCAACCAGGGGAACGAATAGGGGGCAAGGTTGACTCTGGATGACAACTCTGTTTACCGATGCTGCCTCGATCGCGCGTGCATAGCTGTTGGACGCGATCGTAGCTCGTGTGCCGATGACACCAACGTTGCCGTTCCGCGTTGCGGCGGCCGCGGCATTCGAGGCCGGTTCGATGACGCCAATGACGGGGACGTCAAGTTCGCGTTGCAGTACATCAAGGGCCAGTGCTGATGCCGTGTTACATGCCACGATGATCATCTTCACATCGTGCTGCAGTAGAAAAGCAGCGCATTGTCGAGCATACAGCCGTATTGTCTCCGTGCTTTTATTGCCATAGGGTACACGAGCAGTGTCACCTAGGTAGATGAATCGCTCGTGTGGCATCTGATGTAACAGGTGCTTGAGTACACTGAGTCCGCCGATGCCGGAATCAAACACACCTATGGGACGTTGGTCATGCGTCATGGCGCAAAGATACTCCGTATGTTCGTCTGCCATGAAACTCACGCTCCGGGCTAGACTTACGCTGATGTACAGCGGCATTGTGGCGCTGACGATCGCGTCGTTCGCCGCTGTCGCCTACGTCACGGTGTCCAATCAGCTCAAGCGTAGTCTTGACACCTCGCTTGCGCGTGTTGCAACGTCGCTGCATGCGGTCATTCGCAGGGAGCAGCGCGCGATGCAGCGCCCGCTCCTACCGTCTCGGAAGGAACGACGCAGAGATGCCGATGTGCGTGGCGATGCATTGGAGTTCTTTGTCAAGCGCTCCTTGCAGGAACTGGTCGGTCCGATCCTTCCCTCGGACACGGTGGCCGATGCCGATCCCGTATGGGCCGCTGTTTACGAACATATGCTCATCAACTCTTCCGCCTATCTGATCCAGGTTACCGATCGTTCGGGGCGTGTCGTGTGGAAGAGCGATAATCTGCGGCGCGACAGTCTTCCGGTTGTGAAGACATTTGAACGGCACGGTGCAAGTTTTGAAGATGGGCGCCTCTTCACGAATTACACGCTGGACGGTGTCCGGTATCGAATGATCCTCTCGCAGGGCGATGTGGCCGAGATCACCGCTGCATATCCGGCGAGTGAAGTTGACGTTACGCTACGACAGCTCTTTGCCGCACTCTTATGGTCTGTACCCGTATCGCTGGCCGTATCACTCGTCGCCGGCTGGTATCTCGCTCGGCGTTCGCTCAAACCTGTCGATGACATTACCACGTCGGCTCGACGTATCACTGCGCAGAACCTCGCACAGCGACTGCCTACTCCCACGACGAACGATGAGATCGCGCGGCTGACGGCAACACTGAACGAAATGATCGCTCGATTGGAGACTTCCTTTTCGCGCACGCGACAGTTCACGTCCGATGCATCGCATGAGCTAAAGACGCCGCTGGCAATTCTGCTAGGTGAACTTGAGATCGCTCTTCGACGTCCGCTCACGGTCGACGAGTATCGTGCAACATTGATCAGCTGCCTCGAAGAGGTCGAACGTCTGACCTCCGTCGTCGAAGGTCTACTGGAATTGTCTCGTGCCGATGCCGGCCAGGTAGGCAGACGATTCGAGCAGGTACGGTTCTCACGTCTGGTTGAAGAGATCTGTGACGATGTGCAGATCCTCGCCGAGGCAAAGCGCATCACTGTCATCACGAATGTGCAGCCTGATATCCAGCTGGATGGTGACCCTGTGCGTTTGCACCAGGCATTGTTAAACGTGATCGAGAACGCCGTCAAATACACGTTGGAAACAGGTCGTGTTGATGTTACCGTTGCCGCAGATCAGCGAAAGGTCAGCGTTATCGTGAGTGACTCGGGTATTGGTATTGATGCGGACGACATCCCCTTCATTTTCGATCGGTTCTATCGTGTCGACAAGGCACGATCACAGCGAGTGCGCGGTACGGGTCTTGGACTTGCCATTGCTAAATGGGTTGTCGATGCCCATGATGGTTCGATCGCCGTTGCTTCGACACCTGGCGTGGGCTCGACCTTCACGATAATGCTTCCGTTGCGGCATGGGAGCGCCACGTCGTAACTTGCATACTTTCGTTACACGCAGCATCAGGCATGTTTAGCAGTCTTCCCGACGACCTCTCATATCCCTCGTTAGAGCAGGGTATTCTTGAATACTGGGACCATCATGGCGTCTTTGATCGATCGATCAAGGAGCGTGAGGGAGCTCCAGGGTTCACTTTTTATGAAGGCCCGCCGACCGTCAACGGAAAGCCGGGTATCCATCACGTTCTCGCTCGCACGATCAAGGACACGATCTGTCGGTACAAGACAATGCGTGGCTTTCGCGTGCGACGGCAAGCAGGGTGGGACACCCACGGTCTGCCGGTAGAGCTTGCCGTCGAAAAGGAACTTGGGATTACGGACAAGTCGCAGATCGAGCTGATCGGTGTCGACACGTTCAATGCTGCTTGCAAGGAGATGGTGTATCGCAACATCTCCATGGACCAGGGCTGGCGGACGGTGACCCGTCGGATGGGCTACTGGCTGGATCTTGATGCTGCATATATCACGTGTGACAACAACTACATCGAATCAGTCTGGTGGGCACTCAAGCAGTTCTTCGACAAGGGACTCATCTACAAGGGCTACAAGGTCGTTCCGGTGTCGCCGACACTTGGCACACCACTGTCGTCGCATGAATTGTCTCTGAACTACAAAGAAGTACGCGACGCCAACTGCTACGTAAAGACCACGATAGCATCTGATAGGCCAGAACTTGACGGTGCGCAGATCGTTGTCTGGACAACCACACCCTGGACGCTCTTTGCGAATGTCGCGTTGGCCGTGGGTCCCGACATCCCATATGTCGTCGTCTCCAACACGCGTGACGTCGGTGGTCAGCAGGTGACAGAGCGCTTGATCTTGGCAGAAGCAAGACTTGAGATTCTTGATGGTGACGTAGAGGTCCTACATCGGTGTCTAGGAAAGGACCTCGTTGGATGTTCCTACTCCCAGATCCTGACCGATGTGTCGCTTGATGCCGTCACCAATCCGAACGTACTGCATGTGCTGCCCGGTGATTTTGTGACGACGACCGACGGCTCCGGTGTTGTGCACATTGCCCCAGCGTTCGGGGCTGACGACTTTGAGTTGGCGAAGCAACATGCGTTGCCCGTTGTGCAACCTGTTACAGTGAACGGTCGATTCACAGACGACATCAGGGAGTTCGCCGGACGAACGGTAAAGACCTTTACATATGCGGATCATACAGAAGAGGGTGCCGATCGTGATATCGTGAAATCGCTGAAGATCGCCGGCAAGATCTATAAGGCGTCCTTCGACTACCTTCACAGCTACCCGCACTGCTGGCGCACGGACAATCCCGTGATCTATTATGCCCGCGATTCTTGGTTCATTACATCGCCAACGTATAAGGACAATCTTGTAGCACTCAACAACACCGTTCATTGGCATCCGGAAGAGATCGGTACCGGACGATTCGGTAACTGGCTCGAAGATGTCAAAGAGTGGTCGCTGTCTCGAGATCGCTACTGGGGCACACCGCTACCGCTTTGGATCAGCGAGGACGGCCAGGACATCATTGCCGTGGGTTCGATTGCAGAACTCAAGGATGGACTCTACGAGACGGAGGGTGGACGTCGTGTTCCTGTCGATGCATGTGGTATCGATGTTGATCTGCATCGCCCCTTCGTGGACAATGTCGTATTCGAACGAAATGGACAGACGTATAGAAGGGTCCGCGAGGTCATTGACGTGTGGTTTGACTCCGGGTCGATGCCGTTCGCGCAGTTTCACTACCCGTTCGAGAACGTTGAACTATTCAACCAGTCATTTCCTGCAGACTTCATCGCTGAAGGTATCGACCAGACGCGTGGGTGGTTCTATACGTTGCACAATATCGCCACGGCGTTGTTTGGTAAGCCGGCGTATAAGAGCGTTGTGGTGAACGATCTTGTGCTTGATAGAAACGGTCAGAAGATGTCGAAGTCTCGCGGCAACACTGTAGATCCGTTTGACGTGATGGATCGGTATGGGGCTGATGCGGTTCGCTGGTATCTGATGTCGATGTCCCCGGCTTGGAAAGCCAAGGCATTCAACGAAGAGGATATCGCGAAGGTTGTGATCGCGGACTTCTTCCGGTCACTGATGAACACGTACGGATTCTTCTCCATGTATGCGAATATTGACGGATACACTGGTGGTGAAGCGCCTGTTCCTGTTTCTGAGCGGCCGGAGATCGATCGCTGGATTCTCTCACGGCTTCAGACGGTAGTAAAAGAGTTTACAGAAGCGATGGACGACTATGATATCACGACC
>JAULYI010000282.1:0-3988 GCA_032117915.1 Kapaibacterium sp. (SeqCode)
GAGATACCCACCATGGTCTCGTCAAGAAACACCAGGTCAAATCGCTGCTGGTTGGCCAGCTCGATAGCGTCTTCACCGTTCGTAGCAGTAGCTACATCGTAGCCTCGCTGTTGCAGCAGCATGATGTGTGGACGCAGCAGTTCGATCTCGTCATCGACCCAGAGAATGCGCTTTGCTTCGGGCATATCAACACCACAAGTATGAGGGTTCTGTCAGGGGGCAGGGTCTAACGACGGATGAACGTGGGAACATTGCATGGCTTATGGTCTGATCACGGCCATCGTTGTGGTAGCCCGTGCGATCAGCGTTTCGACGCCGTGCTCATCCTCGCAGAATACGTCGGCCTCGCAGAAATGGATCGACCTACCGGGTTTCACCACGCGGCCGACGGCCCGCAGACGACGTCCTAGCCCCTTGGCGAAATACGAGACCTTGATCTCGGCCGTGACGGTGTGTTCGTCCGGACCAACGAGCGTGAAGCCCGCAAAACCGGCGGCAACATCGGCGATGGTGGCTGTGACGCCGCCGTGGACGATGCCGATCTGCTGCTGGTGGATAATGTCGAGATCGATCACAGCCTCGACATAGCCGGGCTCGATCACCGTCAGCCGGCAACCGATGTGCTTCATGAATTCCTGTCGCTCCAGATGTCTCCGGATGGTCTCACGGAAGGCCGGGTTTTTCGTACGCAGTTCCATGCGGCGAAACTACGAAGGGCGTGGATGAGGGTGTCTATCAAACGGTCTCCGTCAACGTCAAAGTGTTAGCATTATCGCTCTGCTATACGTGCACGGTAGCGCTTACCAGCCTCGGTAAGCCGATACCGCTGCAAGGGACTTCGCGGTTTGTTCCGCTTCGTTGGGATTATCAATCCATGTTCTATGGCTGGCTTCAGATACGCATCTACGAAGTGTGGTCTGTGCACCAAACGGAGTCGACGCATGAGTTCCCAAACTGAGGTATCATGCGTGGTCTCCTTCAAAAGCTCGTTAACCTGTGGTGGCACGGAGCGAACGACTGTCGCCCCCGTATGTTGATGATCTTGTTCGGTGACTTGTTCGGTGACTTGGTCGGTGACTTGGTCGGTGACTTGGTCGGCAGGATGTACGACAGTTTCAATGGTAACATCCAAGTACTGTAAGTCTTTACCCCTAGCAGCGATGTACTCGGTGTCTTGTTCGGTGACTTGGTCGGTGACTTGGTCGGTGACTTGGTCGGTGAGCGTCATGAAGGTCTTGATATCCGCGCGTTGAATGACGACTCTGAATTGATTTGCAACGACATCATTTTCGAATGTGATTGAAGGCCAGTCATGGATGGCTCTTGCGATCCCTGTTCCAAGTCCGCGATACGGTAGCATCTGCACAGCATGTTCCGTTAGCGTTGGATTACGGCGATTCGTTGCCCCACGCAAAATCGTCTCGACACTGAGCGTATCTGGTAGACTGCCGGGACTGATGATCTCGATTCTATCAAGAAAGATCATGACACGCACAGATGTAGAGGTGAGATAGTCTCTGTGAACGAGAGCATTCACAAGAACCTCTTCGAGCACTTGTGTCGGCACCTCTAGGACGCCTAATGAGTTGAAGCCTTGGTCGCCTTGAATGTGCCGTAGGTTACGCCGGAGAAATGCAAAGGAACGTTCATACTGCTGCGGAAGAGCTCCAGATATATCCTCACTGTCAAGGTACTGCGCATCTGAGAGTTGCGTTCCCGGGAAAGCAACGGCTTTTACCATTACACATTCGACGGCTAGGTATCGATGTAGAATTACTCGCCCACTATCATTGCAGACTATTCGTCACTGTGCAGGTCATCATTGATGGATACACGTCATGAACTTCAACAAACTCACGCTCAAGGCGCAGGAAGTCGTACAAACGGCTCAGGATGCTGCTGCCTCCATGCAGCATGTGGCCATTGAGCCGTTGCACGTGCTCGCGGCCATGGTCAACGACGCTCAGGGAATCGTCTCACCCATTCTGAACAAGGTGGGTGCCAACCTAGACTACATTCGGAGCAAGGCAGAGCAGCTGCTGGCCGCCTTGCCGAAGGTATCGGGACTAACGGGGACGCAGCTCACGAATGATGTGCAGCGGATCTTCCAGCAGGCCTTCACGGAAGCGCAGGGTCTGAACGATGAATTCGTGAGCACGGAGCACCTGCTGATCGCCGTGGCGGAATCTCGTACGTCGGCGGGACAGTTGCTGAAGGACCAGGGTGTCACCCGCGAGGCCATCATGAAGGTCCTTGTCGAGGTACGCGGCAAACGCCGTGTGACGGATCAGAACCCCGAGGACAAGTATCAGGCCTTGCAGCGGTATGCGCGTAACCTGAATGACGAGGCGCGCAAGGGCAAGATCGACCCGGTGATTGGCCGTGAAGACGAGATCCGTCGGGTCTTGCAGGTCTTGTCTCGTCGCACCAAGAACAATCCCGTTCTGATCGGCGAGCCGGGCGTTGGCAAGACGGCCATCGTCGAGGGTATTGCCCAGCGCATCGTCTCGCAGGACGTGCCCGAGACGCTCCGCTCCAACGTCGTCTATGCTCTGGACATGGGCGCGCTGATCGCCGGCACACAGTTTAGGGGTCAGTTCGAAGAACGTCTCAAGGCCGTCGTCAAGGAAGTCTCGGAGTCCAACGGGGAGTTCATCCTCTTCATCGACGAGCTCCATACGATCATCGGTGCCGGAGCCACGGGTGGCGCCATGGACGCGGCCAACATCCTCAAGCCGGCCTTGGCGCGTGGCGAGCTGCGTGCCATCGGGGCCACGACGCTGGACGAGTATCAGCAGCACATCGAGAAAGACCCGGCACTCGAGCGACGCTTTGCAAAGGTCTATGTGGCAGAACCATCCGTTAACGATACGATCTCGATCCTGCGGGGCCTCAAGGAGCGCTATGAAGTGCACCACGGTGTACGTATCACCGATGCTGCCATCGTTGCCGCGGCACAACTCTCGAACCGATACATAACGGACCGCTTCCTACCAGACAAAGCCATCGACCTGATCGATGAGTCTGCCTCGAAGCTCCGCATCGAGATCGACTCCATGCCCGAGGAACTCGATACGCTCGAGCGTCGCATCCGCCAGCTTGAGATCGAACGTCAGGCACTGCTGCGGGAAGTGGGATAGCGTGTACCCGGCCAAGGCCGGTGGCTATTTGATACCCTTACATTTCGTGCGGAGGGTGCCAGCGGTGATGGCGGCATTCAGCGCTGCTTCTACGTTCTGGAACACGGTTCGGCTTCCGCAGTCGCACAGCTCGAGGAGTGGATCCTTATCGAGGATTAGCTCTGCCAATTCCCGTTGTGTTGGCCGTCGGGTAAGGTTTGCGTAGTCCTGGTAGGTCAGCTTCAGGAAGGCAATATTTGTGTCGATACCACGGTTATCGACGAAGTATCCCTGCGCCAGCGCGATCGGCTCGTTGTATCCGTCGGGCTTCCGCAGATCGCGTGGATCGGGACAGAACACGACCTCTGTGCGTGCATCATTCATCCGCACGGGAACGTAGTCCGCATAGTCGGCACGTGTCTTATACACGAGGGTCGGCGGCCCCTGATCGTACGTTGGCGTAAACGACAGATTTGCACGGAACCGCTTCGGTCTTGGAGCATCCGTGGTATGGGTGGACCGGCAGCCCATCAGCAGGATAAGGCCGGTCACGGTCATCAGTAAGATTTTCATGCTGTTTGAGTGCAAAGGGGCAACGGCGTCACGAACGGCAGCACGTGAGGATGTCCACATGCGTTCGCCGCTCGCGCACAAACGTACGCATAGCTTGGGGGACGTACCCCGGGCTGTCGCCCGGGGCTAGCCATTTTGTACCCCGGGCTCGCGCCCGGGGCTAGCCATTTCGTACCCCGGGCTGTCGCCCGGGGCTAGCCATTTTGTACCCCGGGCTGTCGCCCGGGGCTAGCCATTTTGTACCCCGGGCTGTCGCCCGGGGCTAGCCATTTCGTACCCCGGGCTGTCGCCCGGGG
>JAULYI010000283.1:0-4743 GCA_032117915.1 Kapaibacterium sp. (SeqCode)
ATGCCACGGTCATGAAGATCGCCTACGATGCTAGTCTCATCAGCGGCCAGAGTGGCATAGAGCGTTATACGCAGGAGTTGCTTCGTGCGATGCTGCGTCGAGCCGATGGCGACGATGTGCAGGTAGTAGGTGATCGCGGCCAAGGGCCATTACTTGACACGCTACTTGGTCAGCACGAAAAGCTCAGCATTGTCGATGCCATGCTATCCGAACATCGTGTCCCCAAGCCACTACGGCCTTTGGTGCGAATCTTCAGACAACACCAACTGTCGGGCGCTGTGCGCAGTGCTGACGTCGTCCATCTGCTGGGGCCTCAAAAGATCGTACCCAGAGCACGCAAGCTCGCCGTAACGATCCACGACCTGTTTCCGCTTGATCCGTCCATGGAGCTGCACAGCGTTCTGGTGCGTCGATTCCCGGCCAGAATAACGCGTCAGCTCAAAGCCGCAGACATGGTCATGACGCCGTCAACGTACGTTGCCGGCACCATTCGTGAGCACTTCCCGTGGTACACCGGACCGATCCGCGTCACTCCACTGGCGGCCGATACTGTGTTCGCGCCCACTCCGCTCTCTGAGGCAACGACGAAGATTTACGGCATCACGAAGCCCTATGTGATCTTCATTGGACGCGTAGATGGGCGGAAGAATCTCCGTCGCATCCTTGCCGCATGGCGGTCACTACCCCAAGCGCTGCGCTCTGAAGCCGATCTTGTGTTGCTGATACCGGGGTCTGATCATGCGATAGCCAGCCTACGCGCCGACCATTCAGAGACGTTTGCAGATCCCTCTGTGCGTCTGTGTTCGAATGTTCCCTTGGGCCAGATGGTCGAGCTGCTCTCTGCTGCACGAGCACTTGTGTTCACGACCCTCGGAGAAGGCTTCGGTCTGCCTGTAGTCGAGGCAATGCAGTGCGGCTGTCCGGTCATCACATCCAACTGCACTGCACTTCCGGAAGTAGGGGGCAATGCAGCACTCTACGCCGATCCACGGGATGTCGAGGCTATCGCCGATCAGATGCGACGATGTCTTATGGACGAAGAGCTTGTCGAGCGAATGCGGCATGAAGGTCTCTTGCATGCGCAGAGCTTCTCGTGGGATAAGACAGCCGCAGTTACCCACGAGGCATACCAGCAAATCGTTGGCTGAGGCATATCATGCCAGACACATTGTTGAAACGAATAGAGCTTGCCGTGCGACACGTCGCTACACGGATACTTGAAGGTAGCGGCCAGCCTGTTGTTGTAGCCAATCCCAGAAGTGTGGTACCTGTCGACAGGCCAATGCGCGTGTTGTTCCTGCGCCAGGATCGCCTGGGCGACGTGCTTGTATCGGAACCCGTGATCAGGGCCATACGCGAGAAATATCCGTCAGCGCAGATCGATATGCTGCTGAGTCCGAACAATATCGCTGCAAGGCATGCTCTTACGCATCTTATCGATGATGTCGTGCTGTACCGAAAGCAGGGCTGGGGGGTAATGGCTGCGATCCGACAGATACGCAGGAATCGATATGACGTCATTGTCGACCTGATGGACAATCCGTCGGCTACGTCAACGCTGCTGCTGCGCGCTTCTGGTATTGCAATCCGTATCGGCATCGACAAGACGAATCGTGGGGTGTACTCGCACGTGGTGTCGCTGCTGGACCGATCCTCGGTGCACATTGTTGAACGGATCGCTCAGCTTGCAATGCCGTTTGGTATCGATCCATCGACGATGGACCTGCGTTTACGGTATCGCTTGACCGATCTTGAATGTGCAGAAGCCCAACACCATCTGGCTGCCGGAGGTCGAAGGACAGCCATGTTCAATGTTACGGGAAGCGACGACGCGCGACGGTATGGTTCTGAGCGGTGGATTCGCGTGATTTCGGTGTTTCGACAGCGAAATCCCGACTGGCGTGCGATCGTCGCCGGTGCACCGCATGACGCGGCGACACTCCAGCGCATTGCCGGTGCTACGGGTGCCGACATCCTTCCGACCACGGTATCCTTTCATGCCTTTGCCGCCACGGTCATGCAGGCAACGCTCCTCGTCACGGCCGACACATCAATCGTGCACGTCGCCGCGGCCGCATCTGTACCGCAGGTCGTGCTCTACGTCTTCAATAATCCCGCTCTTATGCCATGGTATCCGTATCGATCGCCGCATGTTGCCCTTACCGGTTACAACAATGTGCGCGAGATCGAGCCGGCTCACGTCAACGATGCCATAGAAGCCCTATTTTCGTGCATCGCCACGACGTAAAGCATCATGAACTTCGAACAACGGACTATCTCGTGCGGCGCTTTGCGCCCCGAGCACGACACACAACTCGTCACGCTGAACGGCTGGGTCAACGCCCGTCGAGATTACGGCGGTATCATCTTTCTGGATCTTCGTGATCGGCATGGCGTGACGCAGGTCGTGATTCCTGCCGAGCAGGAACCAGCACTTGCCGCTTCCATTAAGGATGTCCGCAGCGAGTGGGTACTCTGGATCAAAGGCGTGGTTCGCATGCGAGAGAATCCGAATCCAAAGATCCCCACGGGACTCGTTGAGGTGCGTGCAACAGAGATCGGTATCATCAATCCTGCGAATGTTCCGCCATTCGAGATCGTTGATGATCTGCTGACCAATGAAGAACTACGGCTGACCTACCGATACCTTGATCTGCGTCGTCCGGCACTGCAGCGCAACTTCCTTGTCCGCAATAAGCTCTATCAGATCACGCATCGGTACTTCGCAGACGAGGGCTTTATCGAAGTCGAGACGCCGGTGCTTACAAAGTCCACGCCGGAAGGTGCACGGGATTTCCTGGTGCCGAGCCGTATCAATAAGGGGCGTTTCTATGCACTGCCGCAGTCTCCGCAGCTCTTCAAGCAACTGCTGATGGTCTCCGGCTTCGATCGCTACATGCAGATCGTGAAGTGCTTCCGCGATGAGGATCTTAGGGCCGATCGTCAGCCCGAGTTCACGCAGATCGACGTTGAAATGTCGTTCATCCGCCAGCAGGACATTCTCGACACGGCCGAGGGATTTATCCAGGAGGCATGGAAAGAGATCCGGGACATTGATGTGCCGCGCCCCTTCCCGAAGATGACCTGGCATGAAGCCATGACGCGCTTCGGCAGCGACAAGCCCGACGTGCGATATGGTCTTGAGCTGGCAACGATGACCGATGCTGCTCGTTCGAGTGGATTCAGTCTTTTCAGTGAAACCGTAGCAGCCGGTGGCGTCGTTGCCGCAATGAACGCCAAGGGCTGCGGATCGTTCTCCCGCAAGCAGATCGACGAACTCACCGAACACGCCAAGAAGTACGGGGCAAAGGGACTTCCATGGCTGAAGTATGTTGGCGGCGAACTCAGTGGCTCATTTGCCAAGACCCTTAGCGCAGAAGAACAGCAATCGATCATTGCATCGCTGTCTGCAACGGATGGCGACCTGTTGCTCTTCAGCGTAGGTGCATTCGAGCGGGCCTATACGGTCCTGGGTGCGCTTCGTACGGAGATCGCCCGCCGTACCGGTATCCTTGATGGACTGCGCGGTACGTTCTCGTTCCACTGGGTCACCGAGTTTCCGCTCTTGGAGTACTCCGACGAAGAGCAGCGCTGGGTTGCCCGCCATCACCCCTTCACGGCCCCGTTGCCGGAGGATGTAGAGCGGTTGATGAACGACCCCACCGGAGCACGTGCCCTTGCTCATGACCTTGTGATCAATGGATACGAAGCGGCAGGGGGCAGTGTGAGAATCCATGAGAATGCCGTGCAGCAGCGAATGTTCGACCTGCTTGGTTTTACGCACGAGGATGCAACAGCCAAGTTCGGATTTTTGCTTAGCGCCTTGCAATACGGTGCACCGCCACACGGAGGGATCGCCTTTGGATTCGACCGATTGGTGATGCTGCTCTGCGATACGGATAACATTCGCGATGTGATCGCGTTTCCAAAGACGACAAGTGGTCTGTCGCTCATGGACGGATGTCCGAGTGACGTTGACCAACGTCAACTCGGTGATCTTGGCATTTCGCTCACGGCCTGAAACACATGGAACGTCGTACGTTTTTCGGTCTGCTTCTTGCACCATTCTTCCTGCAGCCAAGCCTTCGGCGCAGCCGGAAGAAGAATACCGACCCGCAGGCCACTACGCGCTACATCGTTAATCAGGCTGTGCGTCAGGCAAAGGCCGACGGCTGGGATGCCTTGTCGATGGGCGACCTGATGGGGAAGCTGGGACAGCTGTTCCTGGGAACTCCGTACGTAGGCGGAACCCTGGAGGGAGATGGACCGGAGGTGTGTCGTCTGGACTTGACCGGTCTTGATTGCGTCACCTACTTCGAAAATGTGCTCTGTCTTGCACGGGTGATCAAAAAACGCCAGGCGTCAATGGAGAACCTTCTGTCCGAGATCACCTACACGCGATACCGAGGTGGTACTCTTGACGGCTACACGTCACGACTGCATTACACGGCGGACTGGATCGACGACAATGTGCGCAAGCGTGTCGTGATGGACGTCACGCCACAGCTGAATCCCGACCCCTTCCCGTTGGACGTACATTTTATGTCGGCCAACCCCAGATTCTATAAGCCGCTGAAGGATGATCCTTCGATGGTCGAAGCAATGGCTGCGATCGAGCGTCGGATCAACGCGCAATCGCGCACGTATGTCCCCAAGGCTCGCATTGCCGAGATCGAATCACGTCTGCAGACCGGTGATATCATCGCCATCACCACGTCCAAGAAGGGACTGGACTACGCGCAT
>JAULYI010000284.1:0-34962 GCA_032117915.1 Kapaibacterium sp. (SeqCode)
CCGCTAGCTCCACCGGCGCCATCACGTTTTTGTGCAACCGATGGAAGTGTATATGGTGATGAGTAGCCGCGCTGCTGTCCAATGAATTCGCATAGAGCCTCGACCTCGTCGGTTGATATGAAGGCATTCTGCATGCGGATCGGCTTCGTCATGTTCCCGGGGTTGAACAACATGTCGCCATTACCGATGAGATGCTCTGCTCCATTCGCATCCAAAATGGTACGCGAGTCGATGCGGGATGCAACCTGATAGGCGATGCGGGCAGGGAAGTTGGCTTTAATAAGTCCCGTAACGACATCCACGCTCGGCCGCTGCGTTGCTACCACACAGTGGATGCCAACGGCACGAGCGAGCTGAGCAAGACGTACGATCGGTTCCTCGACTTCCTTTGAAGCCGTCATCATGAGATCCGCCAATTCGTCGATGATGACCACGATGTACGGCATTGGTCTATGAACCAGCCCCCCTTTGTTGCTCAGTGCCCCTTCCGCGGCCTTCTTGTTATAGTCGGCGATGTTGCGCTGTCCGGCAGCTGCAAGGATAGTATACCGTTGCTGCATCTCCTCGACCACGGACTTTAGTACCATGACGGCATTGGCGGGCTCCGTCACAATGGTCTCGTTGATGTCCGGCGACACAGCAAGAAAATGATCCTTCAGTGCACGATACAGTGTCATCTCAACACGTTTAGGATCCACGATCACGAACTTGAGATCGCGCGGATGCATCTTGTATAGCAGGGATGCGATGATCGTGTTGATGCCTACAGACTTTCCCTTACCCGTAGCACCGGCGATCAGCAAATGGGGCATTTTCGCGAGATCTGCGCAGTAGACATCTCCGACGACGGTTTTGCCCATGGCTATGGGCAGACGGATATCGGGATTATGATACTTGGGACTTTTAATGATGGCACTGAATCGAACCACGGAGGGATGATGATTCGGTATCTCGATACCAACGGTGCCACGACCCGGAATGGGCGCTATAATGCGAACACCCTGTGCTTTGAGGGCGAGTGCGATGTCATCGGCCAGGGATTCGATCTGGCTGACCTTGATTCCAGCTGCCGGAACAAACTCATATTGTGTGACGACGGGCCCAGGCTGAACGGTAAGGTTCTCGATCTTGATCTTGAATGTCTCGAGTTTCTCCTGCAGAATCCGTGCGTTGTTCCGCAGTTCACCATCGTCGACATCCGCATCATCACCACTGTCGTGCAATAGGTCTATCGTCGGAGCCTTGTAGACGATCTGCTCGTCATACAAGATCGTTCCACCTACGGTGTCCACGGTTTCTTCTGGCTCTTGTTCCTCTACAAGCACGGTCAACGTCGGTTCGACCACGTCATCTTGTTCATCCACGAGCAATGGTGCCGTATAGATTTCAGGCGGTGGTTGTGGGGGCTCTGGCACGGCTGCGGGAACAACCTCAGCAGGAGGACGCACGTCGATGGTACGTGTCGGGTGCAGAGCTGCCAGCCGCTCCTTGACGACATCGAGATCGATACTTCGCGAAGGTTGCGCTTCTGCGGGGCGCTCTGTCGATGCGGGAGTTTCCGTTGGTGCAGATGCACTCTTCGGCACATGCCGCAAGATCTTGACCGATGGGGATAGTGACTGTGGCTGGAACGGCTGGCGGAGCATCTCTGCCGGCTCTTCTTGCGATGATGTACGCACTGCAAGCTGCTGGGCGATATCGTCCTGTTCCTGGTCTTGGTTCTGGGCCTCAATCAACGGTTCTTCAGATGGGAGCTCCGTCTCCGGTTCTACAGCAGGTGGGACGGCGTCGGAGGTGTTTTGCTTTGGACGCCAACCTTCATACCAATCGCGAAGCTTGGCTGCGCGAAGGGACGAGCCAACCATGATGGCGTTGACATTCAGACGGAACCCGAGGACAACCGTGAAGGCCATTGCCGTTAGCAGCACGATCAGGCTGCCCGGTACACCGATCAGCTGCGTCGTGATCGCTGCGATAAACTGACCGATAGCGCCACTCCAGCTGACGTCAATAACTGGCAACCATGAGACGTTCTGCAGTGTTCCAATGAGGCTCGCCAGGAGCACGGCAACAGCCATCCATACGACTGACAGTCGTAGATGCCTAGGCAGGATCCGTTGCACTCGAAACACATCCACCGCCCAAAGAATCAGCAAGGCCGGAAAGATCAAGGCCCAACGACCGATCGTCTGGTAGATCATCCACTGCGAGATGACAGCACCAAGGAGGCCAAGCCAGTTATGCGTCGTATCAAATCGAACCCGCAGTTCCTCATCGCCCCTAACAACACCCATGATATCTCGCATCGACAATTGGGCATTGTCTGCATCGTGTGCTGTGTGCGAGATCATGGCGATCGTCACCATGACCCCTAGGACTACGAGTAGGATGGCAACGATCTTGTAGCGTCGAACGATGTCAGCATCATTCGACGGAACAAGTTGTTGTTCGGGTGCGTCTTGTGGGTCTTGCTGTATGGATTGCGCACGACGCTCCTTGGCGGATACGCGCTTGATCGCAATATGTTCCTGTCGTGGGGGCATGTACTTCCTCAGTGTCCCGACTAGCAGTGCTGCTTACCGTAGCCGGATGTCTTGTAGTCACTCGAATATGGATAATTTGACAGTCAAAAACCATGCCCGTACAAATTGATGCCAGCCGACTGTTGTTGATCGCAGGCCCGTGCCTGGTTGAATCACGGGATCTAGCGCTGCACGTTGCCGATCACCTCGTGCGCGTGACCGAGGGGTTACCCGTACAGCTGATCTTCAAGGGCTCCTACCGCAAAGCCAATCGCACGAGTGCCGGTTCGGTGCAAGGAATCGGTGATGAGCAAGCACTTGGCATACTCGCAGAAGTGCGTGAACGGTTCGGAGTGCCGACGTTAACGGACATCCACACAGACGAGGAGGCAGCGCTGGCAGCCGCCTACGTCGATGTGTTGCAGATACCGGCATTTCTCTGCCGGCAGACTTCCCTGTTGGAAGCAGCTGCACGCACGGGTTGTACCGTGAACATTAAAAAGGGTCAGTTTTTGGCTCCCGACGACATGGCCAAGGCGGCGGAGAAGGTAACGCGCATTGGAAATGAGTCCGTCTGGCTCACAGAACGCGGCACGACCTTCGGCTATCATGATCTTGTTGTTGACTTCCGATCACTTGTGATCATGCGACAAACAGGGTATCCGGTGATCTTTGATGCGACGCACAGCGTGCAGCGACCCTCTGTTGGTGCACAGTCTGGCGGCCAGCCCGAGTTTATCCCGGCACTTGCCCGTGCCGCCGCTGCTGTCGGTATCGACGGGTTGTTCCTCGAGACGCATCCGTCTCCTAAGGATGCAGTCAGCGACGCGGCAACACAAGTGCCGCTGTTCCAGTTTGAGACAGTACTGCATGATGTTCTGCAACACTGGAGACCACGGTGAGAGTCGGTGTTGCCATAGTCTGGTGTCACGCCCTGTTGCTCGTTGCATGTGCCGAACCGGCACGTCCTTCGCGCAAGAGTCCTACCAGCAGCGAACGACCACCCGCTCACATTTCCTATGATCTTCGGGTCGTCTTCAGCGACTCTACGCATACGCGGGCCGTCTTGCAGGCAGCCGAGGCGAGAGTGTATGATGACCGCCAGGAAACGATTCTGCGCGACACGGTCACGGTTGCCTTCTTCAGTCGATCCACCGGCGCACGCGTTGCGAGACTGTCCGCCGATAGCGCAGTCATCGACGACAGGACAAAGAATATGCATGCCTTCGGTGATGTGACGATATGGTCTGACAGCACTCGTACCCTTCTTGAAACGCAAACGTTGTTCTGGGACCATGCAAGACAGCGTATCTCTACGAAGGACTTCGTGCGAATCACAGCCCCTTCGGAAACGATTCAAGGCGTAGGGTTTGAATCTGACCAGTTTTTGACGAGCTACACGTTGTACAACGTTCAGGGAGAGCGTCGATGAGACAGATGTACGTCATCGGCAACTGGAAGATGAATGGTAGCCGTGTGATGGCACGCGAGCTTGCATCGGATGTTTCCTCGGATCCCGTGATCAGGGAAGCGGCAGACCGCGGTGTCGTTGTGGCTGTATGTCCGCCAGCACCGTATCTGACAGACGTGTTTGACGTCGTCGACGGTACATGTGTCGTATTAGGGGCCCAAGACTGTCACCATCATCAACGTGGCGCCCATACGGGTGACGTGAGTCCGGCGATGCTAGTCGATACTGGCTGCTCATTCGTCATCCTCGGTCACTCTGAGCGACGTCAGGCTCACGGCGAATCTGATGACGTGATCGCATTAAAGGTCGTATCGGCATTGGAGGTTGGTCTGCGTCCGATCGTCTGTGTCGGCGAGACGCTCGATGAATATCAACAGCAGCGTACCGTCGACATCGTGTGTGCACAGGTACAGGTTGTCCTGAATGCCCTCGGGGCCCGGATTGCCGACGTCATCATCGCCTATGAGCCCGTATGGGCCATAGGTACTGGTCTGGCTGCAACTGTTGATCATGTAGCGTTGGCGCACGATGCTATTGCGCGCACGCTCGGCAGCGACGGCAGTCGGGTGCCGATTCTATACGGTGGGAGTGTTACGGCGGATAATGCCGGTTCGCTATTCGCATGTCACCACGTGCATGGCGGACTGATCGGAGGCGCATCACTGCAGGTGTCAGGGTTCAGCGCCATCGTTCATGCCGCACGCCTCGTCAGGGAGGGGCAACATTGAACTACACGGTTGCGAACATCCTCACGATCTCTCGGTTCTTCATCGCACCGGTGATCATTGTATGCGTGTTGGCCGATTCACCTGCTGGCATGCATTGGGCCGTCGTCCTCTTTGCGATTGGAGCGCTCACAGACTACTTCGATGGTGCTCTGGCCCGTAGCAGGGGCGAAGAAACAGCGTTGGGCTCGTATCTCGACCCACTTGCCGACAAGGCTCTTACAACGGCAGCCTTTGTCACCTTCTACATGATCGACGTTGTACCACTGTGGATGCTTCTTGTGATCGTTCTTCGTGACTTTGGGACAACGGTTTTACGATCCATTGCTTCGACAACACCACGACCCCTAAAGACGTCGCGAACGGCAAAGTGGAAGACCTTCTTTCAGATGGCCTTCATCATCTACGCATTGGTTCTGCAATGGAGTGTGCATAACGCACCATCTGCGACTCTTCGGACGCTCGCGTGGAATACACTGCATGCAGAAGCAACGTACTGGGTGATGGCAGGTATCACCATGTTCACGTTGTACACGGCAATCGAGTATGTGATCACATACGTACGAAAGGACTGACCATGGCTCACGACGTACTCGTTCGTCCACGCCTTGACTCAGCAGCAGCATTGATCGCGACTGTCGGTGGCGTTGGCCTGTTGCCGGTTGCGCCCGGTACATGGTGCAGCTTCATCGTTGCAGCACCGGTTGTCGCTGCCCCGTGGCTCGGGATACGGATCGATCCCGATGTAGTACGAACGGTGTATATGGTGTTAGCCGTCATGTTCACCACTCTGGGTTTTTGGGCCGTACCTCGGATCCAAGGCGAGTGGGGGAGTGACCCAAAATGTGTGGTGATCGATGAAGCCGCAGGAATGGCCATGATCCTCGTGCTTCCATTCGCATATCACACGGCATGGTGGTGGCTTGCGAGCGTCCTGCTGTTCCGCGTTTTCGACATCCAAAAACCGTGGCCACTGTCCAGCATCAATCGCCGTACGGAAGCGTGGGCCGTCATGCTTGACGACATCCTTGCTGCCGTATTCACGATCATCGCATTATATCTGATGCTGCTTGCTGTTCAGGTCATCGTGGTTGGTTCGGCAGGACTCTGATCCGGCGTTGGAACGGCTGAAATCAGTCGATTTGATGCGGTCTAGCGCTGTATTGTCGCCTGAATGCCGCTTGAATCCTATCGATGTGGATAATTCATGCTTGCCAGGCCGCATAAACACGAGATATTTTCGACCATCGGATTAGTTTTTCAACAACCTAACTGGGGGAACCTGTTATGAACAAGGGTGAACTCGTCGAAGCAATTGCAGCATCGACAGGCCTCAGCAAGACGCAGTCAGACGCTGCTCTTGCTGCTACGATCGCAACCATCAAGAAGGAACTGGGCAAGGGCGGCAGTGTAGCCCTTATCGGTTTCGGATCCTTCAGCGTCTCCAAGCGTGGCGCTCGCAAGGGCAAGAACCCGCGCACAGGCGAGGCAATCAAGATCGCTGCCCGCAAGGTCGCGAAGTTCTCGGCAGGCGCTGACCTCAAGGCCACTGTCAATGGTGAGAAGAAGGCAGCTAAGCCCGCTGCAAAGCCTGCAGCTAAGCCTGCAGCGAAGAAGGCAGCCAAGAAGAAGTAAGCACATAGACGCGAAGAAAGCCCGCTTCTAGCGGGCTTTTTTTTGCCCCTCATCCACCCACGCCGTCCTTCATTTCGTCCGTAGATTCGCACATGTCCGCTTTGCACTTCCTCGACACGATATCGCTTTCGCCTGCTGATATCATCGCTATCCTCGACGAGGCGCAGATGTACGTTCATTCGACGCATGGTCGACCAAGACCATCATCAGTGCTTGCGGACACACGGATTGTTCTTGCGTTTTTTGAAGCCTCTACGCGAACGCGCATGTCGTTCGAGCTAGCAGCACACCGGCTTGGAGCGCATACCTACGTGTTCCAGCCCTCATCGAGCAGTGTAGAGAAAGGGGAGACCCTTCGCGATACCCTCCGTACACTTCATGCGATGGGTTTTGATGCTGTTGTACTTCGACACGGCACCGATGGGCTTCACCGCGAACTCGCTTCTACCGCTGGATTGTCGATCGTCAACGCCGGAGAGGGTAGTACGGCACATCCGACACAAGCGCTTCTCGATGCGTCGACGCTTACCGAGCATTGGGGATCGTTGGCCGGGAAACGCATATGCATCGTAGGCGATGTCAAGCACAGTCGTGTAGCACGTTCGAACATGGACGTGTACACCAAGCTTGGTGCCGAGGTGGCTATCTGTGGTCCGGACGAGCTCGTGACGGCGGAGCATCCCTTTCACAGCTGTATGCGATTTGACCACATCGATCAAGCGATAGAATGGGCGGATTGCATCAATCTGCTGCGAATTCAGCGTGAACGGATCAGCGGAACGGTCGTCCCGTCGGTAGATGCCTATCGTGCCCGGTACGCCATGACGCTTGAACGGGCAATGGCCTCGCCGGAGGTTATAATCATACACCCTGGACCGGTAAACATCAACGTAGAGATCGATGAAGCCGTGCTAGATCTTCCACAGACGCTCATTGACCGTCAAGTTACGCACGGTGTTGCCGTGCGTATGGCGGTTCTTCGCACCATACTTGCCCCAACATCAACACCAACCTCTCAAGGCTAAGGATACCAATGCCACGTCGTACCGACCTCTCCTGCATTCTTGTAATCGGCTCCGGACCCATCGTTATCGGTCAGGCTTGTGAGTTTGACTACTCCGGTACCCAAGCATGCAAGGTGCTGAAAGAAGAGGGTTATCGCGTTGTCCTGATCAACTCGAATCCGGCGACGATCATGACAGATCCCAACATCGCCGATGCCACGTACGTCGAGCCGATCACTCCTCAGTTCATCGAAGAGGTCATCAAGAAAGAACGTCCGAATGCCATCTTGCCAACGATGGGCGGCCAGGTCGCATTGAACGCTGCCGTAGCACTGCACGATCGTGGAATACTCGAACAGTATGGCATTGAGCTCATCGGTTCTTCGATCGCTTCGATTCATAAAGCTGAGGATCGCGAGCTCTTTACCGAGGCAATGCAGAAGATCGGCATGGATATGCCTCGCGGCGGATTTGTCCATGACGAAGAGGCCGGTATCGCGATGATCGAACACGTTGGCTTCCCGGCAATTATTCGTCCGTCCTTTACCCTAGGGGGCACCGGTGGGGGCATTGCCTACAACATGGAGGAGTTTCGCGAACTCCTTCGTTCCGGTCTGGTAGCCAGCCCGATCAAGCGCGTTCTAGTCGAAGAGTCCGTGATCGGCTGGAAGGAATATGAACTCGAGGTGATGCGCGATCATGCCGATAATGTTGTCATCATTTGTTCGATCGAGAACGTCGACCCCATGGGTGTTCATACGGGTGATTCCATCACGGTGGCACCGGCTCAGACGCTGACTGACCGTGAGTATCAACGGATGCGAGACGCTGCGTTGAAGATCATCCGTGAGATCGGTGTTGAGACCGGTGGTTCGAACATTCAGTTCGCGTTGAACCCGGCGAACGGTCGTATGATCGTCATCGAGATGAATCCCCGCGTGTCCAGATCATCAGCGCTGGCAAGTAAGGCGACGGGATTTCCGATCGCCAAGATCGCCGCAAAGCTCGCCGTTGGCTACCGCCTTGATGAGATCCTCAACGACATCACGAAGAAGACACCGTCATGCTTTGAGCCATCCATCGATTACGTTGTGGTCAAGTTCCCTCGATGGGACTTCGAAAAGTTCCGCGAGACCGACACGTCGCTTGGCGTGCAGATGAAGTCCGTGGGTGAGGCCATGGCCTTTGGACGGACGTTCAAGGAAGCGTTACAAAAGTCAATTCGAAGCCTTGAGCAAGGACGGTTCGGCTTTGGCTTCGATAAGTCCACTGATGTTGCCTTTGATCGATCCGCGGCGGACAGCCAAGCGCCTCTCGTGCAACGGCTGCGCCAACGTCTATCGACGTCGATCTTCGATCTCTACGAGGCCTTGATCGAAGGAATGTCAACAGAAGACATTCATGCACTCACGAAGTATGATCCCTGGTTTATCGAGCAATGCCGTGAGATCGTCGAAATGGGCCTGGACGTCATGGCTGAAGCCGCGTCCATGCGTGATGGTCTTGACGTGCTTACTCCGGAACGGATGCGTCAGTGTAAACAGTACGGATTCTCTGACGTACAGCTCGCGTTGCTCACGGCGTCGACCGAATCAAAGGTCAGAGCTCGTCGTCTTGCTCAGGGTGTGATCCCGGTCTATAAGACGGTCGATACATGCGCTGCCGAGTTTGAATCCGAGACGCCCTATCATTACTCTACCTACGCTGATGAGAACGAGGCCGTCCGTAGTAATGCCAAGAAGGTTATCATCCTTGGTAGCGGGCCCAATCGCATTGGCCAAGGTATTGAGTTCGACTACTGCTGTGTGCAGAGTGTCTTCGCCCTTCGCAAGCAGGGATATGAGGCGATCATGATCAACTGTAATCCGGAGACGGTGTCGACGGATTATGATACAACGAGTCGCCTGTATTTTGAACCGCTGAGCTACGAGGACGTCATGAACGTCATCGAGGTTGAGCAACCTGATGGTGTCATTGTGACCTTCGGCGGTCAGACACCGCTCAAATTGGCCCAGCGTCTTCAGGATGCAGGAGTTCCTCTTCTTGGAACATCGCCTGATGGTATCGACCTCGCAGAGGATCGTCAGCGATTCGGCGATCTGTTGGACAGACTTGGCATTCGTTGTCCCCCTTGGGGAACGGCACTTGCGGAAGATGACGCAGTAAGTATCGCTGAGCGTATTGGGTATCCGGTTCTGGTACGTCCCAGCTACGTGCTAGGAGGTCGAGCAATGCAGATCTGCTACAGGGAGGAATCTCTGCGGCACTACATGCAGCGAGCCATTGCTCAGGACCCATCACGTCCTGTTCTTATCGATCACTTCCTTGAGAATGCCGTCGAGTTTGATGTTGACGGAGTTTCAGACGGAACGCAAACGATCATCGGCGGAATCATGCAGCATATCGAGGAAGCCGGTGTCCATTCCGGTGATTCTTCGTGCGTCCTGCCGCCGTACAACATTGCCCCTCAGCACATCGAGACCATGACGCAGACCACGAAGCGACTGGCCGAGGCACTCGACGTGGTTGGGTTGCTGAATATCCAGTACGCCATCCAAAACGACACGGTCTATGTCCTGGAGGTCAACCCCAGGGCCAGCCGCACGGTACCGTTTGTATCCAAGGCGACCGGCACGCTGTTAGCACAGATCGCCACGCGCGCCATGATCGGAGAGAAGCTAGACAGCCTGCACGTCCGGCCCTTTGACCCAGCAATGACGCGCGTTGCGATCAAAGAGTCCGTGTTCCCCTTTACAAAGTTTCCCAAGGTCAACGTCTTCCTCGGACCCGAGATGCGCTCGACGGGCGAGGTCATGGGGATGGATTCCACGTTCGGACGGGCCATCGTCAAATCCCACATATCGGCCGGAAACACTCTGCCGGCCACCGGTAATGTGTTCATCTCGTTGAGTTCACACGACAAATCGCTTCGTGCCGCCGAGATCGCTCGGGGCTATGCGGCGCTTGGCTTCACGCTGTTAGCAACCAAGGGTACGGCTGCATTTCTTGCCGACCATGGCGTTGAAGCAAAGACCGTGCTCAAGCACTACGAAGGAAGACCGAGCGTCATCGACAGCATTGCTGACGGAGGCGTACAGCTTGTCATCAACACGCCCCTCGGAGAGAATGCGCGGTATGATGAATACGTCATGGGTCATACGGCCATGAAGTATAAGGTCCCGTTCTTCACGACGCTTGCCGCTGCTGAGGCGTCATTGGCCGGCATCCGTGCATTACGCGAGGAAACGCTCACTTCAACCTCGCTACAGGAACACTATGCCTCGGCCAGTACCGGTCATTGACCGCGTTTGGACGGTTCTAGATCTGATTCGATGGGGCGCAGACTATTTCCGTGAGAAGGGGATCGACAGTCCTCGGCTGACGATCGAGCTGCTACTGTGTCATGTGATGCAGATGAAGCGTGTGCAGCTATACACAGATTATGAGCGTCCACTTGGCAAAGACGAGCTGGCAACCTTGCGCAGGATGGTCATCCGAAGGGTCGAGCACGAGCCGTTGCAATACATCATTGGGACAGCTGATTTTTACGGATATGCCTTCGACGTAACGTCTGATGTACTGATTCCACGCCCGGAAACCGAGCTGCTTGTCGATCGCGTTGTGAGGCATGGAAAGGGGCAAGGTCCGCTGCGATGTCTCGACATTGGAACAGGCAGCGGTTGTATTGCGATCAGCTGTGCTTTGCAACTTCCGGATAGTCAATGGCTTGCAACGGACGTCTCGGCAGCAGCCTTGGAGGTCGCGCGCAGCAATGCCGAGCGCTTGGACGTGATGGACCGGATAACGTTGCTCCGGCATAACGTGCTCGATGAATCGCTTCCCGGTCGGTTCCACGTGATAACAATGAATCCGCCATACATTGCCAAGACGGACGTCCTGTCGCTGGACGCCGAGGTACGTGACCATGAGCCGCACGGAGCACTGACGGACGATGACGACGGTTTGACGTTTTACCGACGTATGCGTGATATCCTTCCGGATATTCTGCACGAGCATGGTGTCCTATGTATGGAGATTGGCTTTGGTCAGGCCGAGGACGTGCATACGCTCATGTCTGGGACCGGTTGGCACGTTGACGTACTCGAAGACCTCTCATCCATTCCACGAATCGTAAGAGTGCGTCATGCCATGTCCATGTGAAGACTTCTTATCACGGAATTGTCCTTCTGCAACCCACCTTTTTCGTACTTTTGGCATGCATCGGGCCTGGTCCGATAACGATAGCAAAGGATGAAACACGAGCAGTTTGACGTAGAGAACGCGCAGGGCGCCACGGTGATCAGTCTGAAAGGGCAGTTCATTGGAGGTGATGAAACCGATGCCCTTCGCGACGCGCTACGTCAGGTCGGAAGCGGACGCAAAGCGATCATCATCTTGGACTTCGCAAGCGTCAGCTACGTCAATTCTGCGTTTCTGGGCGTACTGCTCTCATCGAATGCCATCGTTGCTCGAAACCGTGGGTCAATTGCGTTGGCGGCCGTACCGCCGTCGATCATGGACGTCCTGAGCGTCACGAAACTCGACCTTGTGTTTCGCATGTTCGATACGGTTCAAACGGCGCTAGTAACAAACTGAGCAACTACAGATCATAAACAATCAACACTCAAGTTCACTGAAGGTGTGGCATGAAAAATCTGACGAACATCGTGATCATTCTGGCCTGTACGATCGTGGCCTTTGCCGTTTACTATCTGGTACTTGGTGCCGATAGCAACTTCGTCAACGGCGACATTCACAACCCTAGCAACATCCTGGGAACCATCTACACGGGTGGTCCTCTCGTCGGTGCTCTTCTCTGCTGCATCTTGCTGGCCATCACCTACACAGCCGAGCGTCTCTTCTCGATCGGCAAGGCTGGCGGATCCGGCAACATGCATGGCTTTTCCAAAGACGTTGTTGCCATGATTCGCACCGGCAATTATGATGCAGCTATCAAGGCGTGCGATGAGCAGCGTGGTTCGCTTGCCAACATCATTCGCGCCTCGGTGGAACGCTACCGCAGCATCGAAAAGGATGCATCGCTGAACGGTGAGCAGAAGATCGCTGAAGTGCAGCGCACCATTGACGAGAACATGAATCTTGAAACACCGTTGCTTGAAAAGAATCTCGTGATTCTTTCGACCGTTGCATCGGTGTCAACCATGATCGGCCTGCTCGGTACGACCATCGGTATGATCCGCTCGTTCCAGGCCCTGGGTGCAGGCGGAACGGTTTCGGCACAGATGCTCTCGATCGGTATTTCTGAAGCTCTGTACAACACGGCTGGCGGTCTTCTTGCAGCTATCCTGTCAATTGTTGCGTATAACTTCTTCACAACGAAGGTCGACAACTTCGTCTATACCATGGATGAGGCTATCCTTGACCTGATGGAGACGTTGTCGATCAAGGTCGGCGCAGGACACTGATCGCTTCACCAATAGCTCAACCCTAGGGCCGACATCATGTCGAAAATCAAGAAGAAACGCGTGGGCTTCGTTCTGGACATGACGCCGCTGGTGGACATCACGTTCCTCCTGCTGACGTTCTTCATGTTCACGGCTAAGTTCAAGTCAGAGTCTGACAGTGAGCAGAAGTATCAGGTCAAGCGTCCTAAGGCAACCGTCGATACGACGAAGCTTCCGGAGCAGGACTTGGTCATCATCAAGGTAGGTATCGACACGGTCAACCGAGATACCGCCTACCACATTTCGATGCTCAACGAGCAGGACCGCATCAAGCTCTCACAGGTCATGATCCAGAAGGAATTCCCGGGCGTCCAGCCCAACCAGAATGCCTTTGTCACCAAGGACACTGTATGGCTTGAGTCGATCGTGCAAGAGGCACGCTTCATCAACCCGCGTGCGCAGTTCGCTGTGGATGCCGATCGCCGCATCCAATTCGTCTGGATCGAGCGTGCGATGAATGCGATGCGTAAGAAGCGTGCGACGACGTTCAATTTCGTTACAGATAAGAAGCAATAACCCTGAACCGGAGCAAAACACCATGGCTGGTGGCGGTGAAGCACTAGGCGGCGGAGGCAAACAAAAGCGTGGCAAAGCCAGTAAGCGCAAAGGAAAGAAGCGCGTTGGTTTTCGCCTTGATATGACTCCGCTCGTTGACATTACATTTCTGCTGCTGACGTTCTTCATGCTTACAACGAGCATGATCACGCCGCAGACGATGGAAATGAACGTCCCGCCTGATCTGGAAGCACCGGTAGAAGTCCGCGAGTCGGAGCTTCTGACCGTTCGTGTCAGACAGGACGGAGCGATTTTTTACAACATGGGTACCGATGCACCCGAGGCAGTGAACCTAAAAGAACTTCACAAGGTGATCGTCGATCAAAATGTGAATCTCAAGAATCGCTGTATCGTGTCATTGAAAGCTGAGCCGACGGTACCATACGGTATCTTCATCACGGTCATCGATGAGATACACCAGTGTGAGCCGGACATCATTAATGGTCTTAAGGCCAACGGCGTCAACGAGCGGCAGCGCAAGTTTACCGTTGCCCCTATGGAGGCAAAGGATAGAGAGGAGATAGCAGGGCTATGAGTACGCTAGCTGTCGAAAATGCTCTTCCCGGTGGTAGATACGGAGCCGCCGAACTCAAGGAGATCATCAACAGGAACACCGTCCGTGCATTCGTGTACGTTACGTCAACGTTGCTCCTGCTCCTGCTGCTGCGGTTTACATACGACGTCGTGCAACCGTGGCTCTTCCCAAAACCCGAGATCGTTCGCGTCAAGCTTGTTCGCGCATCCCTTGACGCTCTTCCTCCGCCGCCCTCTGGCGAGGAAGCACCGCCCCCGCCACCGCCTGAGACGACCCTCCCTGCCGGCCCTGCTGCACGCGCAGGCACCCCGGTTGCCGTTCCTGACGCCATGCTGGCTCCGGACGCCAAGGACTTCGCCAACATTGACGAGATCGACCGTGCTTCGGCAATTGGTGGTAGTGGTGTCGATTACGGTGGCTTCGCTGACAACATCGGGCAGTTCGAGGTCAACATCAAAGAACGTGAAGAGATCCCTGACGTCGATGAGTTCGTAGCCGTCGAGAAGGAACCCGGCTTTGATTACGACGCACTTCGTCGACGCGTGAAGTATCCCGACATGGCCATGCGCGCTGGAATTGAAGGTCGAGTGCAAGTAGCGGCCCTGATCGGTAAGGATGGACGTGTGATGGACATCAAGATCACCGATTCCGATAATCCGATCCTGAACGATGCTGCCGTCAAGGCCGTCAAAGACACGCCGTTCACGCCAGCCATTCAAAACGGCAATCCCGTCACAACATGGGTGCGGATTCCGATCGTCTTCGAACTTAAGTGATCTGAGCAACGCTCATGGTCGTACTGAATTATGCCGTCAAGTCACTGATCATCCTCATGGGGCTGGCGGTACTTGGCGGCATTGCTCCATTCGATGGGATGGCATCGCCCGCACGCGAGGTGTTTGGCGCTGTGGCCATTCTCTACGGCGCGTTTCGTCTGGTTGCCTACCGTGCGAGTTTGCGACGCCAACAGGATGCACATGAAGATGCGTAAGAGGTTGATCATCATCGGAACGGTTTGCTCGCTGCTAACAGCGTGTGGCCCGTCACAGCCCGACCCAACGGTAGAGACCGCGAAGACAGGGTCGATCACCGTTTTGGTCGATCGGGAGATCCTTGATCTGGTGACACCGTCGGTCGAGCTCTTTCGCAAACAGCATCCGTATGCCACGGTTACGCTCAAGGCCGTGACTGCACGCGAGGCCCTCAGTTCCATCGTCGCTCAAGAGGTCAAGGGGATCATCGTAGCCCGAGATTACCTGGCCGATGAGTCTGCGATCCTGAAGGACCGTCAACAGGAGATGCCGCGTTCTCACATAGCAACCGATGCACTGGTTCTGTTTACCGCTCCAACGTTTCCAACCGATACGGTAAGCGATGAAGATGTTAAGGCTCATCTTATGGGGCAGGGCTCATCGCTGAACGGAATCACCTTCGTTACGACGGGGTCAAATGGCTCGATTGTTGGCAACATTGCAAATGTGATCTGTGATGGCGAACTGCCAAGGGCGAACCTTTCTGAGCTCCCTGATGTTGCATCCATCCGCACACGAGTAGCCGGTTCAACCACCCTGATCGGTATTGGATATCTTTCCGCCTTGCGTGATGCAAAGGATGTGAAGATCCTACGCATCGGATTCAGTGATTCTACAGGCAAGCGAGTGTTTCCCAAGCCCGTTCATCAGGCATACGTCGTGCAAGGCCTCTATCCGTATCCTGTTCCGATCTATACGATCCTGCGGGAGCGTCCTAGCATGCACAACCTAGCATCAGGCCTGTTCGGCTTCCTGTACCAGGAACCATCTGCTCAAAAGACATTTCTCAACGCCGGGATTGTTCCGGAATTCGCCAAGATCGTTCTTGTCCCTGAAGGCCAGGATTGACCATGACATCAACACTTCGTATCGCTCTCGCCATCTCCTGCATTATCGGCATCTCCTTCTCTACGCAGGCGCAGACATCATTTGAGCGGGCCACCGAACTTGCCAACGCGGGTGATTACCTGGGTGCAGCACCAGAGATCCAGGCTGCCATCGCAAAGGACCCGGACAACACGGATGTGCTGTCGCTGGCAACGCGCATCTACCTTGAGCTGGAGCGTCCGGATTCCGCTGTGATCTACAGCCAGCGTGCCTACGACGAGGATGACGACGATGCGGCCATCGTGCGCATCCACGGCGAAGCGCTGATCGCCGCAAAGCGGTATCTCGACGCTATCGGCATCCTGCGGAAGCAGCTGAAGCGTAACGACGAAGTTGAGACGTCGCTCCTGCTGGTTGACGCTCTCATCGGTGCCGACTCCATTGCCGTTGCCGAGCTTACAGCGAAGACGGCAACGACGAAGCACGCCAAAAGTGCTGACGCCTACATGGCGCTCGGCAACCTGTACTTCAACTACAAGCCGCAGCCCGTCTACGACCTGGCTAAGCTGAACTATGAAGAGGCGATCAAACTCAACCCCAATCTTGTCCAAGCTCATTTCAACCTTGCACAGTCCTACTGGCGTCTGGCAAATCGAGAATCTGATGACGAGCTCGCCAACGAACTCTTTAAGCGCTGTCTAATGGAGTGGGGCGAGGTCACGAAGCTTGACCCCAAGAATGCCCGTGCATACTTCGAGCAGGGTAAGATCCTCTATCTCTCCAAACGCTTCAAGGATGCCGTAAACCCTTTGACCATGTATCGCAGCCTGCGCCCGACTGGTACGGGTAATCCGCTTGCCTCGTGGTACCTTGGTAATTCCTTGTTCGAGATTCGTCAGTGCGACGATGCAAAGGTTCATCTTGAGGATGCAGCTTCGCAGATCGACTCGGTACGTGGCAAGGCATCGCTCCTGATGGCTCGTTGTGCCTTCTTTACGAAGGCATGGCCGACAACGGCAGAGCGTTACGCTGTTGCCGCTTCGTCGAACCTGCTCGAACCCCAGGACTACTGGTTCTATGGCACATCGCTCGTCCTGACGGGTGACACCACGAAGGCCATTGACATGATGGACAAGGGAGCCGAGCTTGATCCGAAGCAATGCATGCTGATGTTCCGATTTGGTCTGTTACTCCAGTCCAAGCAGCAGAATGCTAGGTCATCCTCGATCTTCCAGAAGCGACTTGCGAACTGCAACGACTCGAATGATGCGAAGATCCTGCTGTTCATCGGAAATAATTTCTTTGCCGACAGTTTGGTTGATTCGGCGGCGTCGTACTACAACCGAGCACTGGACAAGGATCCGTCCAACCCGTTCTTTCTGTCGCGTGTCGCTGAAGTATCGATCGTCCGTGGTGACGTTCCGACGGCCATTGCGACGCTCGAAAAAGCTGCCACCCTGGGCATTACCGCTGCCACTGCTGACCAGCTCCGCTCTGCAGAACAGGCGTTGCAACGCCTCTGTGGACTGTATTTGCAGGCAAAGGACTGGTCCAACATTGTCGCCACCGCCAAGCGCATTACAGACGTTAACGCGAAAAGCGTGGCTGGATGGCTCTACCTTGGAGTAGGGAATCAGGGTAACGGCAATACCGCCGAGGCCTGCCGTGCATACAAGGAAACACTCAAACTAGACGCCAACAACAAGCCAGCAAAAGAGAATCTCAAGGCGCTTGGCTGCTAAGAAGTTCGAGCTCTACAAGACGGGGCTTTGGTGGATTCACCTAAGCCCCTTATTTTTGCGGCCTTGTCTCATGCTACCTCTGAAGCCGGTCATGATCTTGATACAGATTCAGGGGATGCAGGATGGACGGGCTCCTTTTGACATCACGGTACCTGCCTCCGACATCCCGGATTTCCCAACGGAGTTTCCCTCCGATATCCGAGTTGTGGGAACAGTAACGCGGACAGGTCGGCGTTTCAGGGTTGATTGCGACGTTTCGACGACAGCACGCCTGACATGCGATCGGTCTCTGGAAGCGTACGACGAGCCGATGCACGTTGACCTCTCCTTGCTGTACGTGATCGACAATGAGGCGGCCCTTCGGCGCGAACCGGACGAGGTCGATGACGATGGGCCGATCCCTTTGCGAGAGGACGCCAAGGTCATCGATGTTTCAGATGAGGTCCGTCAGGAGCTGGTGGTGCATCTGCCAATGCGTCGGGTGGCACCGCAGTATCGAGACAAGGATATCACCGAGATCTTCGGTGATCTTGACAAGGCAGAAAACCACGATGTCGAGAATGACGACACGTGGGCAGCATTACGAGGAATCCAGCAACGAGATAACTAGGAGAAGACGACATGCCAAACCCCAAGCGTCGACATTCGAAATCACGCGGTGCAAAGCGCCGTACGCACTACAAGGCATCAGCACCCACGGTCGCAACATGCCCTAACTGCAGCTCAATGAAGCAGCCGCACATGGTGTGTCACTCCTGTGGCTACTATAACGGCCGCAAGATCCTTAGCGTCGACTAAGCACAATGCCAGTCCGGATTGCTCTGGACGCTATGGGAGGTGACTTTGCGCCCGGCAACGAAGTTGCCGGTGCATTGCTTGCCAAGACCATGGTTCCACCAGACGTGGAAATCATCCTCGTCGGCGACGAAGCGCGCCTGTATCCGTTAGTGGCCGAAGCAGGGCACCCCGATCGTATATCGATCGTCCACGCGCCCGACGTCGTCACGATGAGGGACGAGCCTTCGTCGATCGTGAAGCAACGCAAGGAGTCTTCGCTGTACGTTGGTATCGACCTCATGCGCGAGGGGAAGGCAGATGCCTTCGTTTCGGGCGGTAATACCGGGGCAGTGATGGCAACCGCGACCATGATGTGTGGTCGTATTCCCGGCGTCAGCCGACCGACGATCGGTTCATTCTTTCCGTCTCGCGGCGGAAGGCCGTCGCTTCTGGTCGATATCGGAGCAAACGTAGATAGCAAGGCCCGGTTTCTGGTCGATTTCGCCGTCATGGGCGAGATCTATGCGCGGTTGATCCAGGGGATCGACAATCCGCGGGTAGCGCTGCTCAACGTCGGTGAAGAAGAGACGAAGGGCACGGAAGTCGTGCAAGAGGCATCCGCTATGCTTCGAGCTCGGGCCATGAACTACGTCGGCTTCTGTGAAGGACGCGACATTCTCTCCGGTAAGTACGACGTCATCGTCTGTGACGGCTTCGAAGGCAATATTGTTCTCAAGTTCGCCGAGAGCGTGCTTGGCTTCTTGAAGGATAAGCTGAAGACGTACGCGAAGGGTAGTATCTTCAAAAGCCTTGCAATGGCAATGTTTGCTCCGATGTTGAAATCAGCGCTGAAGGATATGGACTACCAGGAATATGGTGGTGTCCCGCTCCTCGGCATCAACGGTGTCGTGATCATTGGTCACGGCTCATCCTCGCCCAAAGCGCTGGCAAACATGATCAAGCGCGCCGTCGAAGTGGTCGATAGGGATGTGAATGGTCACATCCGCGCAGCCATGGCGGCACCGAACAAATCCTCAACCGAGCAACCATGAAGGCAACGATCACGGCCATCGCACACGCGGTTCCGCCCGACGTGTACGACAATCAGTGGTTCGAAGGCAAGATCGAAACGACCGACGAGTGGATTCAAACCCGTACTGGCATCCGCGAGCGTCATTTCGCGGCCGACGGTCAGGGTGTGACAGACATTATTCTCCCGGCGGCAGAGGAAGTGCTAAGGCGTCGTGGTATAACGGCTGCGGACATTGACTGCATCATTCTCTGTACCGTCACGCCCGACCGGATCTTTCCGTCGTCGGCTGCCATCCTTCAGCGGAAGCTTGGCGCTGTGAATGCATGGGGATTCGACCTGGCCGCAGCATGCAGTGGTTTCGTCTATGGAATATACACCGCATCAAAACTGATTGAATCCGGCGCCGTCCGCAATGTTCTGCTCTGCGGCGGCGATAAAATGAGTGCCATCGTGGACTTCACCGATCGCGCCACATGCGTGCTGTTCGGTGACGGAGCCGGCGTTGTGTTGCTGGAACCGTCCGACGATGATGGTGTTGGCATCATGGATGCCATTCTGAAAATGGACGGCAACGGCGAACAGCATCTCTACCAGAAGGCCGGTGGTTCGATGCGTCCACCTTCAGCTGAGACCGTAGCCAATCGCGAACACTACGTCTACCAGGAAGGTCAGTCCGTCTTCAAAGCTGCCGTGAAGGGCATGGCCGACGTATCGTTCGAGATCATGAAGAGGAACAATCTCACGGCTGACGATGTATCCTGGCTTGTACCGCACCAGGCAAACCTTCGCATCATTGATGCCACCGCCGAACACATGGGCCTGTCCAAAGAAAAGGTCATGGTGAACATCGAGCGGTACGGGAATACGACTTCCGGTACCATTCCGATCTGCATGAGCGAACTCTACGATGCCGGAAAACTTCGCCGCGGAGACAATTTGGTCCTCGCAAGCTTCGGAGCAGGGTATACGTGGGGGGCTGTGCTCGTTCGGTGGGGCCTTCCACTGAAGCAATCCACGGAGACGACCTCATGAATGCTCTGTTGTTTGCCGGACAGGGCTCACAGTACGTAGGCATGGCCAAGGATCTTACCGGCGCATACGCTTCGGCTCGTGACCTGGTAAGCCTGGCCAATGAGACGCTTGGATACGACCTGTCGTCGATCATGTTCGACGGGCCTGTGGAGCGTCTTACCGAAACTCGCTTCACACAGCCGGCGTTGTTTGTGCACGAGGCTATGATCCTCGCTGTCACCGGCCGTGCCGCTCATGCATCCTGTGTGGCCGGACACTCGCTTGGCGAATATGCGGCCTTGTATGCTGCCGGCGTCTTGTCGTTCACGGATGCCCTTACGCTCGTACAACTCCGTGCCACCGTGATGTTCGAGGCAGGCAAACAGATACCCGGCACGATGGCTGCTGTCGTTGGTCTCGATGATGCCGCGGTTCGCGCGTTATGCAGCGAGCTCGATGGCGTCGATGGTCAGCGGATCGTTGCGGCCAATTTCAACGCGCCGGGCCAGGTGGTTGTTTCCGGCTCTGCCGACTATGTACGTGCAAAACTGGGACGCTTCAAAGAGGCCGGTGCCAAGATCGTTAAGGAATTGCAGGTCAGTGGCGCGTTTCACTCGCCGCTGCTCGCATCGGCGGAAACCCCTCTGAAAGAGCGTATTGAGGCAACGACGTTTCTCGACGCCTCTGTTCCTGTGTACGTCAACGTGTCCGCATCGCCCCTTACCAACGGCTCTGCGCTGAAGGATGCAGTGATAAAGCAGCTCACGGCTCCCGTTCTGTGGACTGCAACAATTGAGCGTATGTGGCACGATGGCGTACGCTCGTTTACCGAGATCGGTCCCGGTAAGGTCCTCCAGGGCCTCGTAAAGCGGGCCGCACCCGAAGCTGCTATCGACGGTATCGATACTGCAGCCGATGTAGAACGATTTCTTCAAGCGAGTACATCATGACAACATTTGATCTGAGCGGAAAGGTGATCGTTGTTACGGGTGGTTCCCGTGGTATCGGAGAGGCAATCGTGCGTAGTGCCGCTCGTGATGGAGCACACGTGATCGCCACCTATAACTCGAGCCCAGAACGTGCACATGCCATTGCGGCCGATGTTGCCGCACAGGGCGGAACGGTCGAGTTCAAACAGGTTGATGTTGCAGATGAAGCGGCTGCCATAGCCTTCATCGACGACGTTGTGAAGACAGTCGGACGTATCGATGCGCTGGTAAACAACGCAGGCATCACGCGAGACGGCCTGATCATGCGGATGTCTACGAAAGACTGGAACGACGTGATGCAGACGAACTTGAACGGTGCCTTCTATCTCTGCCGTGCCGTGGCACGTCCGATGATGGGACAGCGCTCAGGAAGAATCGTAAACATGGGATCGATCGTTGGTCTTGGGGGCAATGCCGGACAAGCGAATTACAGTGCGGCGAAGGCAGGACTTGTAGGCCTGACGCGATCCCTTGCCCGGGAACTTGCCAGTCGCAACATTTTGGTAAATTTGGTCGCGCCTGGCTACGTAGTTACGGACATGACGGAAAAGTTGACGGAAGAACAGCGTACTGCATTCACGTCTTCAATTCCACTGCGCCGTCCTGCAACGCCCGATGAGATAGCAAGCGTAGTGTCATTCCTGCTTTCGGACGCCTCCTCATATATTACGGGGCAAGTGTTCAACGTCGATGGCGGACTGGCACTCTGATTACTGAACACAACCGTTTTTTCTTTTTCACACGATTTTCGGGGACTCCCTATGTCGACAGTGGCCCAAAAGGTGACTGAAATCATCGTCAACAAGCTTGGTGTCGAAGAATCACAAGTCACACCCACGGCATCGTTCACCAACGACCTCGGTGCTGATTCGCTTGACACGGTTGAGCTCATCATGGAATTTGAGCGTGCATTCAACCTGACCATCGAAGACACGGATGCAGAGAAGATTCAAACTGTCGGCGACGCTGTCGCATACATCGAATCCAAGGCTTCCTGATAATTAGTATCTATTACGAGTCCGTATGCCTCGCGCAACACCACCACGAATCGTTGTCACTGGCCTTGGTGCCATCACGCCTATTGGCAACACCAAGGATGCCTTCTGGGAAGGCATGATGGCCGGCCGCTCAGGAGCCGGTCCTATCACACGCTTTGATGCAACGAATTTTGAGACCCGGTTTGCGTGCGAGGTCAAGGACTTCGATCCCTTGCCGTTTGTCTCGCGCAAAGAGGTCCAGCGAATGGACCTCTTCGCGCAGCTTGCCATGGCCGCTGCCATCATGGCTGTCGAGGATTCAGGCATAGATTTCGAACGCGTGAACAGAGAGCGTGTCGGTGTGGTCTTCGGATCGGGCATCGGTGGTATGTGGACGTACCATCATCAGCAGCAGAACCTGTATGAGCGTAACGGCGTACCCGACCGGATCTCTCCGTTTTTCGTCCCGATGCTCATCTCAGATATTGCCGCAGGGCACATCGCCATTCGCTATGGCCTAAAAGGCCCGAACTACGGCACCGTGTCTGCCTGTGCTACTTCGTCGCATTCCATTGCCGACGCATTCATGCTGATGCAGCGTGGTATGGCCGACATCATGCTTGCCGGCGGCTCCGAAGCTGTCGTATGCCCTATGGGAATCGGTGGTTTCAATTCGATGAAGGCCCTATCTACGCGCAATGACGATCCCACACGAGCCAGTCGACCCTTCGACCGTGATCGTGATGGTTTTGTTATGGGCGAGGGTGGCGGTATCCTCATCCTGGAGACGCTCGAGCACGCCATGGATCGCGGTGCGACCATTTACGGCGAGGTACGCGGCATCGGTCTGACCGATGATGCCTTCCACATTACCCAACCGGCTCCGGGTGGGGAAGGGGCCGTGCGCTCCATGAAGTTGGCTATCGAGGACGCCGGACTTTTGCCTTCGGACATTGATTACATCAATGCCCACGGTACCTCGACGCCATTCAATGACAAGTCGGAGTCGGCTGCTATCAGAACCGTCTTCGGCGAACACGCGCAGAATCTTCTCGTGAGCTCTACGAAGTCGATGACAGGCCACCTGCTTGGCGCAGCCGGTGCGATCGAGGCCATCGCGACATGCATGGCCATCAAAAACGGCAAGGTCCCGCCAACGATTAACCAGATCACACCAGACCCCGAGTGTGATCTTGACTACGTTGCCAACGCACCAAAGGAGCGGACCATCAAAGCCGCACTCAGCAATACGTTCGGATTTGGTGGCCACAATGCAACGCTCTGTTTCTCTGCATTCGAAGGCTGATCGTATCAGCCACATCCAGCGACCGTCGTGAAGGACATCGTCCGCCAGCTCTATGCTAACCTGCTCAAGTTCACGAGCGGACGCGGTCGCAGCGCGGCCTTTCGGGAATTGTTCCCCCCTATGGGAGTGCTGCCCCCCGAGGCGGTTGTGCAACTGGAAGAATGTCTAGGCGTAAAGATCGCCACCGTCTCCCTGTTCGAGCAGGCCCTGACACATCGATCGTACTTGCAGGTCGTCAACTCCCCCGATCATCACTCGAATGAGCGTCTTGAGTTCCTAGGTGACTCGATCCTAGGCATGATCACTGCCGAGTACCTGTTCTATAACAACAAGAACATCCTCGAGGGCGAGCTCACAAAGATGCGCTCCTGGCTGGTCAACAAGAAGTCCCTGGCTATCTGTGCCCGAGCGCTGCATCTTGATGATCACCTGCTCCTGAGCTTCAGTGCAAAGCAGTCCCTGCAGCGCGGTAATGACTCGATGCTTGCCGACGCCTTGGAGTCCATCATCGCCGCCATTTATCTCGACCTTGGTTTCGACGCCGTGCGTCGGTTCATCATCGACAAGCTCCTGCCCATCATGGTTCAGGAGTCACTGGTGCACGACACGAATTACAAGAGCTTGCTACTGGAGACGGTACAGGCGCGTGGGGTGACTGCTCCGCGATACGTTGTGATCGCCGAAGAAGGACCGGATCACGAAAAGCAGTTCACGGTCGAGGTCTGGGTTGATGACCGTTGTATGGGAACCGGTAAGGGACGCAATAAAAAAGACTCCGAACAGCGAGCCGCAGAGGCAGCCATGCGCAAGTTCATGCGTCGCTCAGAGCAGAAGTCCACCCCTGCCGTATCGGTAGACGAGAGCGCCATACCCGCGAAGAAGTCGCGGACGTCCGGCTCCAAGCGCTAACGAGCGCCCGACCTCACTAATTTGACCTCGTCGAACGTCTTTGCGTTCGCCTGCGGATGCCTTATGGCAGCCGCGTTCACACTGTTGTTCGATCGTCATCCGCCGTTATGCTACGCTCTATTCTGATCGGTCTTGCACTAACGTGCCTCTCCTCGTATGCCCATGCCCAGTTCTCCGGATCGCTACCGTTCGGGAAGAACAAACTGCAGTACGAGAGCTTTTCATGGCGCGTTATTCAATCAGAGAACATTGACGTTTACTTCCACGGCGACGGAGAATCGACCGCGCGCTATGCAGCCGTTGCAGCCGAAAAGGCCCTTACGAAGATTCAAGACGAGTTATCCTTCACCGTCACAAAACGGATCGCCTTCGTTGTCTATAACTCCCACAATCAGTTTCAGCAGACGAATGTCATCGATCAGTATCTGAGCGAGGGCATCGGAGGCGTAACAGAGCTCTTCAAGAATCGCATCGTCATCCCGTTCGACGGCAGCTATCAGCAGTTCGCTCATGTCATCCATCACGAGCTCGTTCACGCCGTCCTGAATGACATGTTCTACGGTGGTTCGATGCAGTCGCTTGTGAATAACTCAGCCCGCGCTATCGTTCCGCTCTGGTGGAACGAGGGCTTTGCAGAGTATTCCAGCGTTGGTGGACTCGACATCAAGACCGATCAGTTTATGCGGGACGTTGCGGTAAGCGAGTACCTTCGGGGCTTTCAGCAGCTGAACGGCTACTTCGCCTATCGTGGTGGACAGTCTTTTTGGTGGTACGTGGCCGAGAAGTACGGAAAAGGGAAGATCGGGGAGGTATTCAATCGCTTCCGCGTGCTGGGCGACGTCGAGCAGACCTTCAAGGCAGCCTTTGGCATGACCGGTGAGGAACTGTCAGACCAGTGGGCGAAGGATATCAAGCGCTACTACTTCCCGGATGTCGACCGTTACGAATACGTAGAGGATTTTGCCTCCCGACTGACCAACCATCAGAAGGAGGCAAACTTTTACAACACGTCGCCTGCACTGTCACCCGACGGAGAACGTGTGGCCTTCATCTCCGATCGCGATCAGGTATTTGGCATCTACCTGATGGAGCTTGCTACAAAGGACGTGACGAAGATCCTGAGCAGTGCTCGGACGGCTGACTTCGAAGAACTCAACATCCTGACGCCGGGCATCTCGTGGTCACCCGACGGTAAGCGTCTTGCCATCAGCGCCAAGGCCGGCGGCAACGATGCCATCTACCTTGTTGATGTCGACGATGGCGAATACTTCCGTTTTGATCTTGGCTTCAAAACACTTGGAACGGTGGCATGGTCTCCCGATGGTACAACGATCGCATTTGCCGGTTCCAAGGGCGATGGTAGGTCCGACATTTATCTGTGGAAGCCCGGCTCGAAAACCGTTCAAGCACTCACGAACGATGTGTTCTCTGATGCAGATCCAGCATGGGCACCAGACAGTAAAACGGTCTACTTTCTATCGGACCGTGGCAGCTATACCGGAACAGGCCAGCCACCGACCGATCATCGCATGTGGAAGCATGACGTATCCCAGCAGGACATCTATCGCATCACCATTGATGCATCCTCGATCGAGCGTGTCACCTCCGACCCGACGGTAGGGAAGTCGTCCATTGTCGTTGCTCCGAACGGTACGTCAATCCTCTACGTTGCGGACTACAACGGGATTGCCAACCTGTGGGAGCTCCAGCTGTCCAGCGGCATTCGTCGTGCTCGCACAAACGCTCTGCAGGAGATCGCTCAGATCTCACTTTCGAACGATGGTACGAAACTGGCGTTTTCATCACAGAATCGCGTAGGATACGATCTGTTTCTCCTGAAGTATCCCTTCGAGCAGAAGGAGCGTGATTCACTCCCGCTCACGAAGTTCCGTCAGGACCAGCTCCGACAGGCAGCGTCACTGGCCAGCATTGCCACCAATCCCGATGCAAAGGACGCCGATACGGTGGACAGCTACGGTGCATTCGATATCAGCTTCGACACCGAGCAGCGCGTGCAGCCGAATGAAGATGTCGCCATGCAGCCGACAACGTCCGGCGCTATGGGAAGTGGCGGCGATGCAGATGCCTATCCGATCCGGGAATACAAGGTGACGTTCTCTCCTGACATTGTAACCGGCAATGCTGGATACAGTAACTGGTTCGGAGCCCAGGGTGCTATTCAAATGATGTTCTCGGATATGCTAGGAGATCACGAGATCTACTTTATGGCGAACCTGTTCGTTGATCTATCGAATTCAAACTTCTTCCTTAGTTATCGCTACCTGCCTCAAACAATCGACTACTCCGTGGCTGCCTTCCACAACGCCGGATACACGTTTGTTGGCGGATACTTCAACCGGCTTCGTAATTATGGTCTGATCGGTTCCATGTCCTATCCGCTCAGCAAGTTCATGCGATTTGACCTTGGAACGCAAGCTACGGTGATGTCACGCGAGAACATCGACATTGTCCAGGCTCCGGTCCTCACACGATACGTTGTCGTCCCTCAGGCCTCTTTCGTCCTGGACAATACGATCCCTGGCATGTGGGCTCCCCACGACGGAACGCGCCTGAACATGACGCTTGAGGGTTCTCCCAAACTCGGCAGCAACGGTCTGTCGTTCTCAACGCTTCGCGGTGACGTCCGTCATTACATCGCGCTGGGCACCGAGTACACATTCGTTGTCCGGGGTGCAGGCGGTGTAAGTGTGGGGGGTAATCCCCAGAAGTTCTTCATCGGTGGTGTCGATGGTTGGCTGAACTACCGATTGTCGAATGAGCGGTGGCCATTCCAGGAGCCGGAGGACTTCGCCTTCACACGTCCGGGTTGGCCATTGCGTGGCTTTAACTTGAACGAGCGCAACGGTACGCAGTACCTCATCACAAACCTCGAGTTTCGCTTTCCGCTCTTGTTCGCCTTCCAGGCAGGCCCGCTGCCCACACTCCTGCAGGGTCTGCAGGCACAACTCTTCCTAGATGCCGGGGGAGCGTTCGACGCAGACGGTGTAGCACGTACGGACCTAACTGGTGTGCGCCTTCGAGCTGAATATCCTGTGCTGTGGAGCACGGGGTTTGGCATTCGCTCTATCGCCCTAGGATTACCGTTACGCTTTGACGTGGCCTGGCGTCGCGACCCGGGCGGATTCTCAACGCCGAACTACATCTTCTCGCTGGGTGTCGACTTCTAATGTCGCATGCTGGCGCCACCCCTGCCGGCGGTGCGCTCGATAACCTCGGCCTGCAGCGATGTTACCATGGAATCCGGCACGTCAACATCAAATGAGACGGCATCGGCGTAGGTCGGACGATAGGGAAGTCCGAGCTCTTCGAGCAGCAATGTCACCTTGGCAATGTCATCGTACGTACAAAAGACTGTATAGGGCTGCGTCTTCGTGATCAGGGCTCGGGGAGCAATGGTCAAGACCGAAGACGCTGCCTCTGCATAGGCACGAGCCAGGCCCCCTACACCCAACTTGATGCCGCCAAAGTATCGAACCACGACGACAATGGCATCACTGATCTCTGCCTTCTGCATGGCGAACAGGATCGGTTTTCCTGCCGACCCCGATGGCTCTCCGTCATCAACCGCACGGTAGTCCAGACCATCCTGTCCGAGTCGATATGCCCAACAGTGGTGGACGGCATCGTAGAACTCCGCCTTGAGCTCGTCAACATAGGCCAGCGCATCGGCTTTTGACGAGACGTGACGACAACAGCCGATGAAGACCGAGCGTTTGATGGTAATTTCGGAACGCGTCTCACCCTGAACGGTGTTGTACGAGTCCTGCGAAGGGCCTGATGCCATCACGAATACTTGGAACCTGAATGCAGATTGGAATGGTGTGCTACCCGACCTATGGTGGCAGTGGAGTACTTGCTACCGAGCTCGGACATGCCTTGGCACGAAGGGGGCATAGTGTGCACTTCGTGACGTACGCGCAGCCGATGCGGCTGGACCGGTTCCAAGACAACATCTTCTACCACGAGGTCGAAACACCGTCGTATCCGTTGCTGGAATTCAACCTGTACACGCTGGCGCTGGCAGGGAAGATCATCGACGTGGCAAGATATGAAAAACTGGATGTGCTGCACGTGCACTATGCCATCCCGCATGCCATCTCCGGCTTCCTTGCCCGCGAGATCCTGAAGGCAGAAGATGGCGTGTCATTGATCACGACGCTGCATGGCACAGACATCACGCTCGTTGGTCTCGAGCCCAGCTTTCATCCGCTCGTGAAGTTTTCTCTGGAACGCTCGGAAGCCGTCACCGCCGTCTCGCAGCACCTGCTCGAGAAGACACGACAAAGCTTCGATGTTGAAACGCCGATCGACGTGATCCCGAACTTCGTGGACACAACCGTGTACAAGCGCACAGCGTCCGAAATGATGTGCAAGCAGCTTCGCCGAGGCGACGAATACATCCTGATGCACGTGAGCAACTTCCGGCCCGTGAAGCGGGTGCAGGACTGCGTGCGTATCCTGCATGAGGTTCGTACCCATGTGAATGCGCGGCTTGTGCTTGTAGGCGACGGTCCCGAGCGAAGCGACACCGAGCGACTAGTGCGTGAACTCGGCCTGATCGATCACGTGTCGTTCCTTGGCAAGCAGTCCGCACTGCCAGAGATCCTCTCGGCCGCCGACGTCTTTCTCCTTCCCAGCCAGCAGGAGTCCTTCGGGCTGTCAGCCCTTGAAGCAATGGCCTGCGAAGTGCCCGTCATCGCCACAAACATCGGTGGCATTCCCGAAGTGGTCAGACATGGAGAGACCGGTTACGTGGCAGAACTGGGCGACATTCATCGCATGGCCAAGTACTGCGTGGAACTCTTGACATCGCCCAAGAAGCTCGACGCCTTCCGCGCTGCCGCCAGACGCCGGGCAGTCGAAAAGTTCGACATTGAGCTGATCGTACCGCTGTACGAACAGGTTTATGAGCGAACACTCCGCCGCTAACCTTCCGATCCAACGCAACCAACGTCATCCCCCTCATATCATCATTTATCCATGCAGAACGTCATCGACTCCCTCCGCGCAGGCCGCGAACAGGCCGTTACCACGCTGCTCGAACTGCTGTCCATCCCTAGCGTCAGCACCGACCCCGATGCCGCATCCGACGTGCAGCGCTGTGCGCAATGGGTAGCCGACAAGCTCACGGCGATCGGCATGCCGGACGTACGCGTGATCGACACCGCAGGTCATCCCATTGTCTATGCGCAGGATCTCTCCGCCGGACCGGATCGTCCGACGGTGTTGTTCTACGGACACTACGATGTGCAGCCGGTTGACCCGCTGAACCTGTGGACGAATCCACCCTTCGACCCAACCGTGCGCGACAACAAGGTCTTTGCCCGTGGTGCCACGGACGACAAGGGACAGGTCTTTCTGCACATGCTGGCCCTCGAGGCCATGCGCCGAGAACTCGGTTCACTGCCCGTCAACATCAAGCTGCTTATCGAAGGCGAAGAGGAGATCGGCAGTCCAAACCTTGCCCCCTTTGTTTCCGAGCATGCAGACATGCTGGCTTGTGACTGTGTGGTTGTCTCCGACACGTCCATGTTCGCTCCCGGACAGCCGTCCATCGTCTACGGTCTGCGCGGCCTTGCCTACATGCAGATCGATGTCACGGGTCCGAATCGCGATCTTCACTCCGGCTCGTATGGCGGTGCGGTGCACAATCCCATCAATGCGCTGGCGCAGATCATCGCCAAGCTGAAGGACGAACATGGTCGTATCCTGATACCGGGCTTCTATGACGATGTGCTCGACCTTACTGTCGAAGAACGTACGGATCTGGCCTCGCTCGGTCACTCGGACGATCGTCTCAAGGCCGATGTGGGTGTCAAGGACCTGTTTGGTGAGCAGGGCTATACCAGCATTGAACGTCTTGGTGCACGGCCGACACTCGACTGTAACGGCATCCTGGGTGGCTTTACCGGCGACGGTGCCAAAACCGTCCTTCCGTCAAAGGCCATGGCTAAGGTTAGCATGCGCCTCGTGCCGCATCAGCACACGGCCGACATTTCACAAAAGTTCATCGACTACGTCCATGCCGTTGCTCCGGCCGGCGTCACGGTCACCGTCACCGACCTTCACGGTGCCGACCCCGTACTGGTACCGCGCGATACGCCCGCCATCCACGCCGCCGTCAAAGCACTGAGTGAGACCTACGACGCTCCCTGCAGGTTCACGCGCGAAGGTGGTTCGATTCCCGTTGTGCTGCTCTTCGACACCGTGCTCAAGGCACCCACCGTGCTGATGGGCTTTGGACTGAACAACGAGAATGCGCACTCACCTGACGAGCATTTCGATCTCGACAACTTCCATCTCGGTTCCGAAGCTGCCGTGCGCTTCTACACCTATCTGGCGTCAAGCGGCGCATGATGCAACGTCACTCTGCCGAACTACTACTCCTTACCGTCACCGCTCTGTGGGGAGGGACCTTCGTCCTGGTGAAGGGGGCGATGGATCACACATCGGCCTCACTCTTCGTCTTCCTGCGCTTCGGCATCGCACTGGTACTTGCCATGGCGATCTGGCCGGCGGCGCTGCGCGGCTGGACGCCAAGGTTGGTACGACACGGCATGATCTTAGGACTGCTCTACGGCGCCGGCTTCATGCTGCAGACGATCGGTCTGACGACAACGTCGGCCTCGTCGTCAGCCTTTATCACCGGCACCATGGTGGCCTTTGTGCCCATCATGCACCGGTTGATCAACAAGGCTGCCATCAAGGCCAATCATATCGTTAGCATCATCATGGTTCTTGCCGGTCTGTACGTCTTCACAGCACCGGATACGCAAGGCGTGAATACGGGCGACGTTATCACGCTGATCAGTGCCGCTGTATGGGCGTTGTATATGACGTTCATCGACCGCTGGACCATTGAGTTACGTGATCAGCAGGACAAGCAGAACGCCTTGGTCATCCTACAGTTTCTCACAACCATGCTCATGGCCGGTATCGGATCGATGGCTCTGGAAGACGATCCGCTGCGCATCACGTGGTCTCGCGAGCTCGTCTTGGGTCTGCTCTACTGCGGCATCTTCGCCAGCGTGATCGCCACGTGGGTGCAGACGCGATTCCAGCGCTTTACCCATCCGGTGCGTGCTGGCATCGTCTTTTCGACCGAGCCCATCTTTGCGGCCATCATTGCATGGTTTGCCATCGATGAATCGTTCACGGCCAGACAGCTGACCGGTGCCGCACTGCTGGTGGCAGCCGTCATCGTGCCGGACCTGTTGATGGCGCGACGCGAAACCGTGCGGGAGGAAGTATGACCAAGCAAGAGATCAGAGCGGAGATGCTTGAGGCCCGACGGGCCATCACCGGAGAACAGAAGGACTTCTGGGACATGCTCGTATTCGAGCGTGCCCACAAGCTTCGTCCGTTTCAGCGTGCCGAACGCGTTCACGTGTTTCGCAGCACGGCCGAAGAGATCGACACCATGAAGTTTATCGAATATGCCTGGGGCACCGGCAAGGAGGTCTACGTACCGGTCGTGGACACGGCCACGTCCACGTTACGTCACGTCCGGGTGACGCATACAACAACGTGGCGCGAAGCGGCCTTTGGCATTCTGGAACCTGTGAACGTCGATGCAGCTGACGTATGCGCGGACGAAGCCTTTGGTGCCACGTCGGCCATCATCGTACCGGTGTTGGCCTTTGATAAAACCTGCCATCGCCTGGGGTATGGCAAGGGCTTCTACGACAGGTTCCTTGCTAAGACCTCAGCGCCGACGATCGGTATCGCCTACGAGCTGCAGCAGGTCCGCCAGGTGCCCGTGGAGCCGCATGACAGGGCACTCACGTGCGTGGTCACCGAGCAGCGTACCTACGTTGCCGCATAGCCCCTTTCACCAACCTGCGTAGTTTTGCACCCATGCGCTGTATCGTAACCTCCGAGATCGACGGATCGACCCTTGCCGTCGACGTTCATGACGGGACGGCTGTGGCTGGATCCACCACTGTCACGTGTATTCCTACGGAAACACCGGGTCTGTTCGAGGCCTTGGTTGAGGGACGCTCTATCCCTGTCGTGATCTGGACCGACGAGATCAAGGGTGTCCAGGTGTCCTTGCGGGGCTACACCTATGGTGCGACTGTGCTGGAAGATCGTCTGCACGTGCTGCTGGCCATGCTCCAGTCGGCCCCGTCGGCACGCACGCGTGTGGTACGCATTACTGCGCCCATGCCCGGATTGCTCAAGGCCGTGTTGGTCAAGGAGGGAGCCATTGTTCGCAAGGGTGAGACGCTCTTCACGCTTGAAGCCATGAAGATGGAGAACAGCATCAAAGCTCCGATCAGCGGCATCGTCCACAACGTCACCTCCAACGGCGGCGCTGCCGTCGAAAAGGGTGTCGCCTTGTGTGTTATCGAACCGACAGCCTAGGTCACTCCATCAGGAGTGTCTGCCATGCCTCGTCGATCTGACCCTGGGCCACGAAGCATCTTGCAATGCGGTGCAGCAGAATCCGGTCATGACGCCGTACGGTATCATTCATAAGCACGTAGAGTGCTGCCATCGCGTTACCGGCAGCCAGCTCGATCTCGACAGAATCTGCACGAAACGCCTCGTCGAAGCGGGGGAAAGACCCGTCATACATCGGCAACTCCGGCACCGTTGCCAGGACTGCCAGATCGTGGCCTGTAAGCACCGGACTTACCCGTATGTGCTCCGGCAGCATGTCTAGCCCGATGCTTGGCCGTGGGGGCTGTTGCTGTTCGAAGATCACCGACGCGTGGGCACGTGCATAGTATGAGCCGCCCATGCGGGCCACAAGGTCCATCCGTCGCGGATCGATGGCACCGTCGACCATCACGGAATCGGCAACATGGAAGGCAACAACCTCCAGCAGCATCAGATTGCCGTTGCCTCCAATGTCCCGACGCAGTTCGATGTTCTCCATCAGTTTGCATTCCATCGCAAACGGAGCCTCGGCCACATAGGGTGCGGCGACGATCGTCGATGCTGCCTTCGTCAGACCGGCCTTGGTGAACTCGTCAACATCGGAGGGATAATCGCTCGATGTGATATTCATCGCGGCGGCCATCGCATACGACACGGCATTGATCGTGCATTCGCCGGTGGCCATAACGTTCGACCACGTATCCTTCACCTTGCCGGTCTTTGCTGCAATAGCCGGTCCTATCGCCACGATCGGCGGCTTGGACGCAAAGGCATTGAAGAACGAGTAGGGGGCAAGGTTCGACACGCCGTGCTCGTCCAGGGAAGACACAAAGGCGATCGGTCGCGGAGAAACGCCGGACAGCAGGAGCTGATGGCGATCGCGGTGTGAAAGCTCGTCTGGAAGGATCGTGCGCATCGGAGAGCCCTGGAATGCAAATGATGAAACGGAGCGCAAAATGGCCCCTTCCCGTGCAGAAACAAAAATTGTCCGTTGGCAAAGGCGGGAAGTATATTTGCCCTGTTCTACCATGCATCACGTACCATCAACGACCCGATTCAGGAGTTGACATGATCGTCCGCCGATCCAATGCATTCGTAACCATGGGCATCGCTGTCCTGGCTCTCATGGCCATGGTGGTCACCGGTTGTGGCCGCCGCGCTGCCAAGGACGCTTCCGACGAGATCACCGTCACGTGGAAGAAGTACGACACGCCGGAAGGCGCCGACCCATCGGTGCCGGACTCCCTGGGCGGTGCCGGCTTCGAGAAGCTTGCCGAAGGCATGGGCTTCAAGACCTACGTCGTGAGCGACGACGAGATGAAGTACTACGGTGATGCGAGTGCAACAAAGGGTGGACAGATCAACATCGGCGAGGCAACGTTCCCCACGACCTTCCGTCCGGAAGGCCAGGGCTCGTCGCTGGCCGTCCTGACCGAGGTCAAGGGCTATATCTACGAAACACTGCTGGGGACGCATCCCGTAACGCGCGAGTACACGCCGTCGCTGGCGTCACACTGGAAGATCGGTGACGACAAGATGACGTTCACGTTCCGCATCGACCCGCGGGCGCGCTTCTCGGACGGTAAGCCGGTGACGGCAGAGGACGTTGTTGCAACGTGGCGTCTGATGGTCGACGAAGGCATCCTCGAGCCCGCGCTCAACATGGTGTTCAGCAAGTTCGAAGCTCCCGTTGCCAAGAGCAAGTACATCGTCGAAGTCAAGGCTAAGTCCGTCAACTTCCGCAACCTGCTCTACTTCGGCGCCGGCATGTTCATCTACCCGGCACATGAGCTCGCCACGCTCACCGGCAAGGAATTCCTCGAGAAGTACAATTTCAACATGCCTACCGGAACGGGTCCGTACATCCTGCTCGAGAAGGACATCAAGGCAGGACAAGGCTGGAAGCTTACACGTCGTCCGGACTACTGGGCCGCCAACGAAAAGGCCTCGAAGTATTCCGCCAACTTCAACTACGTCAACTACGTCGTGGTCAAGGACAATCCGGCCCTCATGTACGAAAAGTTCAAGTCCGGTGAGATCG
>JAULYI010000285.1:0-3077 GCA_032117915.1 Kapaibacterium sp. (SeqCode)
CGTTCGACACGTCGTGGAGGAACGCTGCGCGCTCGACGTCGGTCATGTCGCCTTCCAGATAACGCTGGGCAAGAATGCGAGCACTCGACATCATGTGTCCACCTCGTTGGCCAGGTGGGCCAAGGTTCGACGCAGGATGGCCTTGGCTCGCTGCACGCGCATGCGGACGGTGCCGGCCGACTCCGAGATCATCGTGGCGATCGCGTCGTAGGACAGACCATCGTAGTACCGCAAGACAAAGGCATCGCGGAGAAGCAGCGGAAGGCGCGACACTTCGCGCTCGATGTGCTGGCGAAGATCGGCGCTGAAGACGTCGTCGTGCGCATCGCCGACGATGTGCTCGTCGTCGAGCTCTACGGTTTGTTTATGATCGCGATGCAGGTTGAGAACGCGTTGCCGGGCGATCATCAGACAGAACGGCAGGGGATCGACGATCGAATTGCCACGCACCAAGTGTGCGTGCACACGGATAAAGGTGTCCTGCGTGATGTCGGCCGCGTCGCTCGCGCTGGACGTCATGCGCAGTGCGTAGGCGTAGACGTAGCGTGCAAGCAGGTCGTAGAACGCTGCAAAGGCCGCGTTTCGTTCGCGTGGATCTGCCAGACGTCGCTGCAGATCTTGGTCGATGATGGTGGAGTGGCTGGTATGCATGGATAGATTATGTCTACACCCGCACCGAATCGTTTCGTCACATCGTATCACGTATGCTGGGGGCAGTGTGACATCCAGCGGCGTATCGGGTGTATGCCAGGGCTGTAAGTTACGCCAAGCACAGTACCGACAAAGAGCAACTTCGAGCAGACCGAACATGGAACGACAGTTGACCGAGATCATGAAGCAGCAAGACAGGAGCCCTCTGTGAGGAAGTCCGTGCGTACGACCATCCTTGGCATGGCAGTATGCTGCGTTGTGTTAACGATGCAGGTTGCCGCACAGCTGCAGCTTCCCGTTCAATGGTCGACATACTTGGGAGGCTCCGGAGACGATCAGATGCGCGCCCTTTGTGTTGACCGCGATGACAACGTCTACGTGTGCGGCGTGTTTACGAGTGCCGATTTCCCTCAGGCACGCGGTGTGCCCTCATCCTTCGACACAAGCCGAGCCAACGGAGGCGGATATCTCGCCTCGTTCAGTCCAACCGGTGAACTGCGCTGGCTGCAATACTTCGGCTGTGTGCGGCCCCAGGAGGTCGCCGTTTCTGACGAAGGCGTGCTGGTGATGGTTGGTGCAACCGCAGTAGAATGCGGCCGTGTCGATGCAACGATCTCTGCCTTTACCACTGCCGGAGAACGGTACGCACAAGCCTACGTGCTGGGTGGGCCATCCGAGATTGATATTGCCACGAGTGTGGACATTGTAGGATCTACGATCTATGTGGGGGGAATCACACAGTCGCCCGACCTGCAAACCACGGCGAATGCATTCCAGGCCGGGCCGCAAGGCGGTGTAGACGGCTTTGTTGCAAAACTCAAGCTTACGACGTCCCCTTCCGGGCTGTTGATCGTGCCGGACGTTGTGTCGTACTTCGGGGGACGCTACCTGGATGAGGTGCTCGTGGTTCGCGCACGCAATACGCTGGGACATGTCTATGTAGGCGGACGCACCCTAAGTGACAAACTGCCTGGGAACGGTGTGCTACAACCGACGCGGATCGGAAACCCTCTGGTGGACGATGACGGATTTGTTGCGCGGTTGGACTCCACATCACTGGAATGCCAGTGGTATACGTATTGCGGTGGAACGGGTAACGACGTTGTCTATGGCCTACAACCGTATCGCTCCAATCAGCCAGGCGCCGGAGGCGAGCCATTCACCCTTCGCGTATGTGGTGTCTATTCAGGGAGTTCCTTCCCGGTTCTGGGCAATCCAACGTTAAGCGTCCCGTTTGGCGGAGGCACCCGGCGCGGGGGAGATGGCTTTCTGCTGCAGATCCGCGACGGTGCAGAAATCCAGGCGGTAACGTGGACCGTCAATACAACGGGTGACGATATCCTGTGCTCGTTCATCCGCGGTAACACGAACACTGGCCCCCTGATGTTCTCGAACGGTTTCTTTACCTGTCAGAACAGCACGTTCAATGCGTACCGATTGAATCCCTATCCCGGAAGTAATCCAACGGGGCTGAGTGCATTCTGTGGCAATAACGATGAAGTCACGCTTGACGTGGAGCAATATCGCTTTGGCTTTGGCGGGATCGACGAGGGGCCAAACTCCACCTATATCTGCGGCAGTACCACCAGTACGGTCATCAACGGTACCGACGCGCCCGGGCCGATCCTACAGCGTACACTGGGTGGCGGCCGTGACGGCTTCCTGGTGAAGGTGGGCTGCGGACCATCGGACACAAAACTCATTGCTACAAACACTGTGCTGTGCAGTTCGGCCGATAGCGTTACGGTGACACTTGAGCCGTCGCCAACCGATGTTCGCTGGCTGGACGGCGACAGTACTGCGACTCGGGTGTTCCGCATGCCCGGTACATATCGCGTGCAGTACACAATTGGCAATGGCTGCTCATATACCGACAGCGTTGTTATTACGCAGGGCACGTATCCGATGGGAATGCTCATCCCCTCCGACACCGTTACTATCTGCGAATCTGACGGAGTCTTGCTGACGATAACAGCCGGTAGCAACATCGATCGTATTCTCTGGTCGACCGGGGATATCAACCGTGATACCACACTGCGTGTGCGCACGCCGGGACGGTACAGCGCTACGCTGTTCTCGCCGCAGGGCTGTACTACTCAGACAGACACGGTCACCGTGGTTGGCTCCATCGGTCTCGGTGCCGGTGCCGGCGTCACGCTCGCTTCGCTCGCCGTCGATTCCGTCGGCCCAGGCGATACGCTGGGGCTGCTGCTCCGCATCGTGCCGCCGCCAGGCAGTGCACTTGCGCAACTGCCAACGGAATGGTCGGGACGCTTGCGCGTCGACCGTTCGGTGCTGCTGCCGCTTCCGCCGCTCGAGCTGGGCGTACGCGACGACAGCATTCGGACGATTCGACTGCAAGGCAGCCGAACCCCCGGAAGCGATACGCTGGCCGTGCTGTTCCTTCGCGCTGCACTGGGGGTAGT
>JAULYI010000286.1:0-14717 GCA_032117915.1 Kapaibacterium sp. (SeqCode)
ACGACCGAGCTATCCAAAAAATTGAAGAATGTAGCTCGGCTGATATCAGGTGGTCTGAAAACGAAAGTCTATATCGTTCAATTGGGCGGTTTTGATACACATGATAATCAAGTCGTTGACGGCACTACAGATACAGGAATTCATAGCGATCTACTCAAAGAACTTTCAGACGCCATTTGTGCATTTCAAGACGACCTAAGATTATTGAAGGTCGATGATAAAGTAATCGGTATGACGTACTCGGAGTTTGGTCGAAGAATCCGCTCAAATGCCGCGCTCGGTACAGACCACGGCACAGCAGCACCCGTTTTTTTGTTCGGCACTTGTATCAAACAGCAAATCATGGGTGATCATCCAGAAATTGATTCACAAGTTGGGATAGATGAAGGTGTACCTATGCAGTTTGATTTTAGAGATATCTATGCAACTGTATTGCATAACTGGCTTGGTCTTAACGCAACTGACGTGTCTAATGTGATTCATCCAGAGACACAAGTGTTGCCTCTATTTAAATCAGGCTGCATTGACACGACTTCTGTCAATCAAGGTATTCGAGAAACTGACTTCGAGATGAGTTTATACCCCAATCCAGCCAGTGATCACATACGTATCGAACTAAATAGTGTGGCAGGAGTTTATCACATAAGTGTCTTTGATGGAAAAGGTGGTTTAGTAGAAAAGCTCCGAATCGAAAATGATTCGCTCAAAAAGAATAGTACGTACCTGAATGTCTCACACTACTTGTCTGGCCCGTACTTCGTCCATGTCCAGACTAGTTCTGTCAGTAAAACAAAGAGATTTGTTAAAATCTAGAGTAAAGAGATCTGCCCCATTTAGTGGGGCGTAAAAAGAGCCTCTGAAAAAGGAGGGGCATAAAAAAAGCCCCACTGCAGCATGTACAGTGAGGCTTCGTGATCCCGTTGGGACTCGAACCCAAGGCCCTTTGATTAAAAGTCAAATGCTCTACCAGCTGAGCTACGGGATCAGCGATGCAAAACTACGGTTTATCCGTGGAAGCGTCGAATCGTGTGGATAACACAGCGTTCGATGCAAGGCAGACATTAGATCGCACGAGTGGCCTCGCGTACAACAGATTCGGCGACGAAGTCGCGCACCACGTGCGCGATGCCTGGGGCGTCAAGCAGGAGGTCAGCATGAAGCTCTTCCTGCGTTCCGTGTTCAACAAAGATGTCTGCAATGCCATGGAGGCGAACGTCACAGACGCGTCCGTGATGTTGTGCCACGTATTCGGCAACAGCACTACCGAAGCCACCTTCGATCTGTCCGTCTTCGACCGTGATGATCCGACCGATGCGATTGGCCACATCATCGATCATTGCAGTGTCGAGCGGCTTGACGAAGCGGGCATTGACGACCTCCACATTGATGCCCTCGACTGCGAGCATCTCCGCTGCGCGCATGGCGTATGGCACCATTTTACCGATCGCAAGGATGGCGACATCACTACCTGTGCGAAGCGTCTCGCTCTTTCCAATCTCGATGGCTTGCATAGGACGTAGGGGCACGCCGACGCCGTTACCACGAGGATAGCGCATAGCGATCGGACCCGCCGTGTAGGCATGAATGGACGTCCACAACATGTCGCGCAACTCCTGCTCATCCTTGGGGGCCATCACGACCATCCCTTGAATCGAGCGCAGGTAGGCAAGGTCAAGGACACCGTGGTGCGTCGGTCCGTCAGCACCCACAAGGCCGGATCGATCCAGCGCAAACACCACGTGTTGATGCTGGATCGCACAGTCATGCACGATATGGTCGTAGGCACGCTGTAGAAATGACGAGTAAATCGCAACGACGGGTACCACACCTTGCGTAGCAAGTCCGGCAGCAAACGTTACACCATGCCCCTCTGCGATCCCCACATCATAGACTTTGTCCGGATGATGCTTCGCCAGAATGTCGAGACCCGTACCATCAGGCATGGCGGCCGTGATCCCAACGACCTTGGGATTCGTTGCGCAGATCTCTACCATCGCTTCGCCAAACACCTTCTGGTAGCTAGGGGGCGGTGCGACCGCCGGAGGTGCCGCTGTGCTCTTGCCGGTGATCTTGTCTACTTTGCCGATTGCATGCAGGAATTGCTTGTCGCGTTCGGCAGGACCGTAGCCCTTGCCCTTCTGGGTGATCGTGTGCAGCAGAATCGGGCCCTTCATTTCGCGGATGCCGCGCAAGAGCTTGACGAGCTGATGGACGTTATGCCCATTGACAGGACCAAAATACTGGAAGCCGAGCGCCTCAAAGAGCATTCCCGGAGTCACAACAGCCTTCACGCCATCTTCTATTCGATGTGCCACGGTACGGATACGATCACCGATGTTGTCCATCCGTGCCGTTGTCTTCTTGAAGTTCTCCCGGAGCTTACGGCCGGTGGGTGAGGCAAAGAGCTCCGTGAAGTAGTTCGAGATCGCCCAGACATTCGGGGCGATCGACATGTTGTTGTCGTTGAGTACGACAAGAATGTCACTCTTAAGCACACCACAGTTGTTCATGGCCTCATAGGCCAGGCCGCCGGTCATCGCACCGTCACCGATGACCGCAACAACCTTGTAATCTTCCTTCAGCTGGTCACGCGCTGCGGCCATGCCGAGTGCCGCAGAGATCGACGTCGAAGCATGCCCTGCTCCGAAGTCGTCGTACATGCTTTCGTCACGCTTTAAAAAACCCGACAGACCACCCTTGTGTCTGATCGTGTGCAACGTGTCACGGCGACCCGTCAAGATCTTGTGCGGATAGGCTTGATGCCCCGTGTCGAACACGATCTTGTCGAGTGGTGTGTTGTACACGTAGTGCAATGCTACAGTAAGCTCCACCGTGCCGAGGCCGGCACCGAAGTGGCCACCAACCTTGGTAATGGTGTCGACGAGGTGTTCTCGCACTTCGTCGGCAACGACCCGGAGATCGCTTTCGGGGATCTTCCGCAGATCCTCAGGACTGTCAATATTGTGCAGGTACTTGTGCAAGGTTATCTCCGAGGGGTTTCAACCAATACCTGGACCGTTCGTGAGAGCTGGCGTCCAAGCGGGAGGTCGTTCGTAAAGATCTGGCTGGCTTCACCAACGCCATAAGAGCTATATGAGGCATCCTTAGCTCGCGATGTCAGGAACGCACGAACGGTAGCTGCGCGTTCCACCGCTAGCTTCTCGTTGTAGCTGTCGATGCCAATACGGTCTGTATAACCGACGATGGTGACCGTCGAGTTTGCCTTTATTGATGGAAGCACCATCTGCTCGAGAATGCGAGCATTGTCTTCCGTAAGTGATGACTTGTTGAAGTCAAACAGGATGAGCGAGTACTTGTCGATGGTCTTGTCTGGAAGTCGCTCGGTGCGCTTGCGAACACTTGATGCGTATTCGACGGGGAGGGAGCCGGTGATCAAGGCAGTGTCACCTGTAAGGTCCATGGCATAGAATTCCCAATCGATCGGCACCTGCGCGTTCGAGAGCTCATTCGGTCGTATCGACCAGCTCTGCGGACCCGGCGTACCAATGCCGGACATATCGCGCAGTGGTCGGCCGGCCTGAGAGATACGCATGGACCATGTGGCGATGGAATCGTCGGCATCCACCGTCGTGTGAAACACGATAAGGTCTGGGTCGGCCATGCGTTGATTGTCTGCCGTAATAACCAGTGGCTTCAACACGTCGGGAACATTGCTGCTAAACTCTACGCGGCGGTTCTCGGCGATGCCGTCGGGATCAGATGACGTCGAGGCTTTCTGTGGGGCAGTCGACCCTTTCGCTACGATCCTCTCCGGGCTGATCTGGAATGCTTCCATCAAGTAGGACTTTGCCCATTCCGCGCGTGCCTGCGCCAGATCGATGCTTTTCCCTTCTGCGCCCACATCAAGCGTACCCGTGATGCCGAGTGTGGCATGCGTGAACCGCTTCATACGTGAACCGATGATGTTCAGCAGGTTCTTGTTGACCTCGATAGCATCCAGCGGTAATCCCTCGGGTACAAAGTCACCCTTTTCGGGAATGATGCCCAGATGCTGATCCGCCGTGTCAGGAGTAGAGCCATTGACAGGCATAAATACGTAGGGCACAAGTGGAAACATCTCCGTGTAGGCCACATCTTCGACGACAATACGTTCGACAGGGACCTCGCGACCAGCCTCATCAAAGGCGACGATGCGATCCATGACGGCCGTCATCGGGCGACCCTGACGGGGCCTCGACAACTCCGGGTCCTCTTGACCCCACGTCACATTCACACCAAAGCGTATCTGCGAGACCTTCCACGGTGAGTATGGTGTGGCGGACGAGATGTTGGTCAGCGGAATACGGTACGAGATCTCTGGCTGGAGCCATGTTGACCGTCCGATCTTCATCGTATACCCCAGACCAAGCATCAGGGCTGCCCTGACCGTAGTATTGGGAACATCAACGTCACGGTTAAAGGTCTGGAACGTTGCCGTACTGATGCTGGGGGCCGTAAACGTCCCGGACTGCGTGAATGATGCTACGACGGGCATCCCGATCTCAAGGCCGATGATCGGATGTACACTCACGCCCGGTACCAGGTCGTAAAACTCAAATGCCGGTGTCGCCTCGAACATGCCGATCGTCGAGAGATGTTCGTGCTGCACGGTTGAGTCTGTTCGGCGTTGCGACGCAGTGGCCGATCCGCCGAGCCCGTTATACCCAACGCGGCCGCTGAAGTGGATCGTCGGAGTGATCAAAAAACCACCCGTGAATCCAAGGTGTAGGCCTGCCTCGACCGATCCGCTCGAAAACATCAGCGAATCGTTCATAAATGGCATGAATTGTGCCTGTATATCGCTACCGGGGACGTTCCAGACGCTGCCTTGATAGGCGCTGTTGTTCAGATTGATGCCTCCGTAAACACCCAGTCGAGCCGGCGGTATCCGTGCCGGAGACTGTGTGCGGGTGACATCAACCTGCGCAGGAAGCAGCGTTCCTGAACATAAGATCAAGGCCGTGAAAAGCGACGTTCGAATCATGGTGCTAAATTACCCACAATGGTGGCCACAACGGTTCACAACATTTGACACACGATAACGTTCAACGACCCCATGAAACATTCATTGTACGTACTCATGGCGCTGCTCATCTTGGGCACCTCCGTAGGATCGGCATCCGACGCCGAAGGGTTGACCCTTGGGGTCAGTGCCGGTGTGGCCGTACCCGATGGAAAGATGACTCAGGCGTACGACCTTGTTCGGCGAGCCGACGAGCCTTATGAGGTATACGAAGCTGCAACGAACATTGGACTGCACGTTGGTGTTCGCGCACGACTTGGACTGACGGAAAACCTGAGTCTGATCGGCGGGGCAGACGTCAACCGATTTCTGGACGAGGAACAGCGGATCACGTTACGTGACGGAAATGTGCTTGTGCTGGCCTCATCCACTGACCTGATCCCCGTGTATGGCGGGATGCAGCTATTCCTTGGACGCTGGCTCATTGCCCCCTACATCAGTGGATCGATCTCCTACACCTATCGCCGTGTCACAGTCTCGGAGATTGGCGAGAACACGGAGTTTATCGATCTACTCCTTGATCAGGGTATCGAGGTTGAACCAACAGTATCGCGGTTTGGTGGACGCTTGGCGGCCGGAATAGCCTTCGAACTGGGCCCGCTGCACCCGTTTGTAGAGATCGGATACACGACTACCAACATGGTTGGTCGAACCGCCGACGAGCCGTTACGAACGTTCGCTCACGTATCGGTTGGGTTGACCTTCTGACGTGCAGTTCGGAATCGGAGGTAGAATGGCACGCCGGCAAGCAGAAGGATGATACCGTACAATGCGTTGATGACGGGGGATGTGCCGTTCAGATAGTTCGTTACGTCAGAGACAATGGTGAATCCAAGGAAGGCGATGGCGAATACGATAAAGACGATGGGGACGAGGGGATAACCCCATGTTCGATACGGTCGGTGCGCATCGGGCATTCGCTTCCGAAGAATGAAGATGCCGTATGCTCCCAGAGCATAGAAGCCCCAGCTCACAAAGATCAGCATGTCCGTAAGCATGTCGAAGGTGCCCGAAAAAATGAGCACTGATGTCCACCCCCACTGCCACCAAAGTGACGTCGTTGGCGTGTGATTCTTCGGATGAACGGTCGCTAGGGACGAAAAGAACAACCTGTCTTTGGCCATTGCATAGTACACACGCGCACTGGCAAGGATGGTGCCGTTGGATGTTCCAAGGGTTGATATCATCACGGCCAGCGACACAAAGGTCAGGCCGAACGGACCCATGACGATGTTGGCAACATCGGCAGCAACGGAGGTCGATGAACTCAGGGCCTCGATCGGCAAAATGTAGAGATAGGCAATGTTGATCAGCAGATAGACTGCCATCGTCGTTGCCGTGCCGATCATCAGTGCTCTTGGAATCGTTCGTTGCGGATTGGTAACCTCGCCCGCGACATAAGTGATGTTGTTCCAACCATCGTACGACCACAGAGCCTTGTTCATTGCCATGACCATTGCAAGGATCAGAGCCGTGCCAACAGGTGGCGGTGTTGCACCTTCCGCAGTGATGTTCGCGATGGACCCGTCGCCAAACACGAATGCAGCTCCAACAAGAAAGAGCATGGCGAGGAGCTTTGCCGATGTAAAGATTGCTTGCACGATACCGCCCTGGCGCACGCCCAGCGTATTCACGAACGTCAGCACCCCTACAATGCCAAACGTCAGCAATTTGATGCCAATGTTATCGAGGGGGTAGATCGTACCGAACGGCAGGGTCACGACAAAGGAATGAACGACGTTCGGTGGAAGCTGCCACAGTGGAATGATCTGGGCGCAGTACTCACTGAATACGAACGTGATCGAGGCGATGCTGCCGGTCTGCACCACGGCGAACAGGGCCCAGCCATACATGTATGCCGTGAAGTCACCATACATTGCCCGGAAGTACTCGTATTGCCCACCGGTCGAGGGGATGATGCCGGCTACCTCGGCATTCGTCAAGGCACCGAACATGGTAACCATGCCAGCCAGGACCCATATACCGAGTAGCAACTCGGGTGAATGCAGAAAGGATGCCATGGTTGACGGGTTCCGAAAGATGCCGGAACCGATCATTCCTCCAACGACCAAACTCACGGTCGTGAAGAGCCCAAGTGTTGGGCGCAGCTGTGCATCGGATGATGATAACGCCATGTGAAAATCGCCTCGTAGTTACGCGTCAAAGATAGTGCATACCACTTCGTAGATTGTGCTATGATCACTGCAGCTCTGTTGGGATTGATGATAGGGTATGTCCTAGCCATTCCTCCCGGACCAATTAGCTTTGCCGCTGTTCGGACTGCCTTGCGGCAGGGCTGGACGCCTGCCGTGAAGCTTGCCATGGGTGCCGGCCTGTTCGACATCCTGTATTGTCTGATGGCAATGCTTGCCACGTCGGCCGTTGCCTCGATGATCGTATCGGTTTCCCGGTCGTATCCCGGCGTGACCTTCGGTTCGCAGTTGATGATCGTTGGTGCCATGATCGCCTTTGGGATCATCCAGTTCCGTTCACGTGAACCCAGGTCAGAAGACCATCCTTTGGAAGAGGCGACTCCATCGGGATGGCTTGCCAGGATCCGCTCCCATGGGCCATTCTTTGTGGGAGTGGGGTTTGCGATCGCCAACCTTGCTAATCCCACCTTCGTACCGGCCCTGGCAGCTCTTGGCACCTTCATGCAGCAATCGGGGGCATACGAGCCAACGATCATCAACGCTGTGACCTTCTCCATTGCCTTTGGCCTTGGTCAGGCTCTGTGGTTGCTGACACTCGTGCGGCTGCTCCTCCGGCATCGAGATCGTCTCACTCCGACAATCGTGCAGCGAATGCAGCAAGCAGCGGGCATCGTCCTGATCATGTTCGGAACTGCCTATGCGCTTCGTATCTTAACGCGTGCGGAATGGTCAACCATGCTTCGATCGGCTGTCGCTGGTTGAGTCTGCACGGTGATCGAGAATCAGCGCTCAGTACCACACGGATGGTGACGTTGAGGCCCAAGGCCTCGGGACCGATTTAGGACGCAGGAGGACCATGTTCAGAGCTTTGTGTTTGCTCTGTCTCATCACGGCCGTTACCATAACGGTCGAGGCTCAGCCGTCGTCGATCGGCGTCAAGGGGGGATACCTCTATGTCATGAACACCTCCACACTGCCGATCGTAGCCGGATCTGCCGACTGCGGAACATTCGCAGATGGCGTAGCAAATGGCATGTATGCCGGTATAACGGGTGAGTATGCGCTGTTCGGTGATGCACTTGAGCTTGCCGGTGGTATCACGTATACGAGCAGGCCTGCAGCGCTCACAGCGGTCAGCACCGACAACTTCGAGGTCCTTGACCCGACTTCAAACACCTTCGTACCACTGCAGCGCTCGCATCGGTTCGAAGCAAACCTTGGCTACGTCGCCATCGAGGCAGGGCTTCGTATCCGGCCTCTGGACTGGCTACCAGTCTACCTTCGGCTCGGAGCCGATGCCGGCAATCCCGTCGTAGGTGCTACATACAAGCAGACAGAACAGATCACAGCGCCCGAAGGCATCTTGTTTCCGGATGGTAGATCGACGCGTGTGAATGCCGACGGTGAGCTCACCACAGCTGGAACATCCTACGGAGCCTCCTTCGCGTTGGGTGGCGTGCTGCGCTGGTTCGAGAATGTAGAGGTCTGCCCCGAGGTCGGCTATCGCTACAACCTCAATAATCTCGTTTCCGATAACGTCTGGCGTCAGTCCTATGCGATGGCCGGCATCCAGGTCCGGTATCGCATCGTTGGCGGCGAGGAACCACCTCCGCCACCCATGCCGGCGCCCGAGCCCGAGCCGAAGCCGGCACCGCCGCCTATCGTCGAAGTGCCCGTCACGCCAACGGAGCGCCCTGTTGTCATCACGTCGCTTTCGACATCGCCCCTTGAGATCAATGAGACGGTGGTGACACAGACGTTCCCATTGCTCCCATATCTGTTCTTTGATGCAGGCAAGGCCGATCTGCGTGCCCGCTATCGCAGTGATGAGCCTACACAGGGCTTTTCTGAGCAGACGTTGCCGAAGCAGACATTGCCGATCTATTACCGGATGCTGGACATTGTCGGCAAACGCATGCAACGGCAAGAGGGTGTCGTGTTGACGGTCACCGGTACAGCTGATGATACCGAGGCATATGCCGATGCCGATCTGCGACAGCTAGCGACTCGTCGTGCTCGTGCTGTGGTCGACTACATGCGTGATCGATGGGGACTTCCGGAAGACCGATTCCGAGTAACCACGGCAGAGCGGCCTTCATTGCCTTCCAATGAAGCGTATGCAGAGGGTTTGGAGGAGAACCGTCGTGTGGAGATCACGGCGAGTGATGCATCACTGCTGGCGCCGGTTGTTCATTCGCGATTCCTCGAGTTCGTTCCCACACAGCCAATGCATGAGTTCACCGTTGCAACGAGGAACCCTGAGCTAGCGTCATCATGGGATCTCGAAGTTAGACGCGGTGGAACGCTGGTTGGGTGGAAGCGAGGAACCGGTGCGCCGCCGAACGTTCGATTTGATCTGACGCAGGAGATCACCGATCGTCTTGGTCCGGTGATCGGGCCGGTGGATACGCTTGACGCTACAATCATCGTCCAGCAAACGAATGCCGCTCCTGTTCAGGCGACGACCAGGTTCCCGCTTCGAAAGACCGTCAGCAACTTTGAGGTCAGCCGCCTTAGTCTTATCGTGTTTGATTACGACCAGGCAACGATCAGCCCCGTGAACCAGCAGATGATGCGCTACGTTATCATGCAGTCCGCCGGGCAGGGAAGTACAGCCTCGATCAAAGGTTCGACGGACCGGCTTGGAGAACTCCGATACAACGTTAATTTGTCGACCGACCGTGCTCGTGCCGTTGAAGCGTACCTGCGCTCGGTCGCTCCTCAGGTTTCGATCGACTCCGTCACCGGTGTCGGACCTGCGGATCTGCCCTATGACAATTCTCTCCCTGAGGGACGATTCTACTGCAGAACTGTCTCACTCACGATCACGACACCGCTGAGGTGAACATGAACAGGCGACAACTTTTTTCTGGTCTTGCTGCGCTCGGAGCCCGTGATCATGCTCCTGCCGATGTGGCAATGCCTATGGTTGAAGGCGGGATCGAACCCTATGCTCAGCCGCTGACCATTGATGACGTGTATCACCTGTTACGCCGCATGGGCGTCGGGCCGACCTATGCCCAAGCAAAATCGTTCGTAGGGCGGCTCGCTGACAACGTTGTACAGGAGTTGCTTGGAGACGACGCCGAGCCAGCGCCAGCGCCGCCGGGAACATGGGTGAACGCTACAACGGAGAATCCGCTGGGAGCGGACCTTCAGACGCGATTTGCCATTTATGGTGGGTGGAACAATCAGGTAGCGTCACTCTCGAACTGGTGGCTCAAGGAGATGGCTTCTGAGCAGAAGGCCCTAGAGAAGATTACCATGTTTTGGTCGGGACACTTCACGACTGAATTCAGCTTTGATGAGACGTATGTGCCACCGCAATCGCTGTGGCGACAGTACCTTATGCTGCGCAAGGATCGTCTTGGGGATTTCCGGGAGCTCGTCCTTGACGTGACAGTCGATAATGCCATGGTATGGTACCTGGGCGGCCACTACAACGAGGTTGGAAAGCCGAACGAGAACTATGCCCGTGAGTTGCTCGAGTTGTTTACCGTTGGCATCGGTTGGTACACCGAGGGTGACGTCAAAGAGGCGGCCCGTGTGTTGACCGGCTGGAAGTCAGCCCGATACAATGACGAACCAACCGGACCTAACGGAATCTACAACGCCTACTTTGCCGCACAACGTCACGACGTTGGTGCCAAGCAGGTACTTGGTCAGACGATTCCCGGTCGCACTGCTGACAATAACACGGAATATCAAGTTAAAAACGAAGAGATCCGTCGTTTGATTGAGATCATCTTCGAACAGCGCCCCGTCGAAGCATCGCGATTCATAGCCGACAAAGTCTATCGGTACTTCATTTACAGCTCGCCGACCGAGGTCGATTCGGCAATGGTCGATGGATTGGCCAAGATCTTCCGCGATAGTAACTGGAATATCCGACCAATGATGCGTGCCTTGTTCTCAAGCGCTCATTTCTTCGATCCCGCCCTTCGCGGTGCTCAGATCAAAACGCCGGCAGAGTTCTGTGCCGGTGTGATGCGACAACTGGGCGTCGAATACAATGATCCGCAGTCCTGGACCAGGAAGATGGACCAAGCGATCATGGATCCTCCGACGGTAGCAGGGTGGCCAGGCTACCACTACTGGATCAGTACAAACTCCTATCCCGTGCGCCGACAGTTTGCGCGGACGATCATCGATGGCATGAACGATGATCAGGTGATGACCTTTATCAAGCAGTTCGCGGACTACAACGTTGCGGACAAGTTTGTACGTGAGGTCACGCGGCTACTGCTACCTGTGACGATCAGTTCGGCGCGGCACGATTACTACCTTAAGACACTGCTGCAGAACGCTCCGGCCTACGACTGGCCGCAGATCCTCGACGATAAAGCGGCGGCGGCCCAGCGGGCACGTGGTCTGCTGATCGCGATCTCCAAAGCGCCTGACTTCCAACTGAGCTGATGCTTCCCTCCTCAACGACACGAATCCGGTGAACATCATGAAACGTCGCAACTTTCTTGCCTCGACCACAGCCGCCGCCGTTGGCACACAGCTCCTGGGTGGCGTCCCGCTGCGCGCGTTCTCGCCGTTTGAACTTCTGCCTACGCTCGCGGAGGACAACGATCGAATTCTGATCGTCATTCAGATGTTCGGCGGCAATGATGGCCTCAACACGGTCATTCCCTGCGAAGATCCGCTGTACTATAAGCTGCGACCGGATATCGGCGTCAAACAGGAGGATGCCATAAACCTGTTGTCGAAGGTGTATCTGCACCCCGCACTCGATCCGGCAAATACGTACAACATGAAGCGGATGCTCGAGGACGGCCGTCTTGCTATCGTTCAAGGTGTCGGGTACGAAAACCCCAACCTTTCGCACTTTCGGTCAACGGATATCTGGCTCAGTGGTTTGAATTCGTCGAGTCCGGATGTACGACTTGTCGACGGATGGCTAGGTCGATTTTTCGCAAAGACCACACCGGGATTCCCCGACGTCCTTCCTCCTGATCCGCTGGCGGTACAGATCGGCGGCACCCTGTCGATGTTGTTCCAAAGCCCCAAAGGAGATGTGGGTATTGCACTGACAGATCCTGATAAGTTCTTCGAACTTGGTCAGGGGCTGTCTCCGGATCTTGACCCGATGCCCGGTGATAACCGGTATGAGCGTGAGTTCAACTTTGTGCGCCTTGTTGCTGAACAGTCCGACCGCTACTCGCAGGTGATCAAGGATGCATTCGACAAGGGTAAAAACCTTGTGAAGTATGCTGATAATGGCTTCGTGCGTCAAATGCAGCTTGTTGCTCGACTGATCTCCGGCGGCCTGAAGTCCAAGGTGTACATGGTCTACATGGGCGGCTTCGATACACACGTGCAGCAGCAGAATGACGATAATACGGGTCTGCATCCATTCCTGCTCGACTCGCTGACAAAGGGAGTCGGACAGTTCATGCAGGACATGATCATGCAAGGCCAGGCCGACAGAATCGTTGGTCTAACAGCGTCGGAGTTCGGACGTCGACCGGAGCAGAATGGCAGTCGCGGAACAGACCACGGAGCCGCCAGTGTGCAGTTCGTGTTTGGTAACCGTGTTCGGTCCGGTGTGTTTGGTAATGCACCAGATCTTGACAACTTCAATGAGAACGGCGACCTCCGGTATCAATATGACTTCCGTCGTATTTATACGGATGTGATGGAGACGTGGTTTGGCGGAACACCGGAGGATACAGAATCCATTTTTGGCGAGCGCCTGCTTCCGCTAGGCGTCCTGCAAGATCCAGTCAGTGTTCGCGACGCCTACGCAGGTCGTACGCCGGTCACCATCCGTGCCTTCCCCAATCCGTCAGCATCGACTATGTATCTGGAATGGCGTCAGGACGTGCCCGCATCGGTTGTGGTGGAAGTATGGGGCACGGAAGGACGCTTTGTAGGTACGGAGTTCCGCGGTATGGTGCAGCCGGGTGTTGTGCGCCTGCCGCTTGCCCCGAGCGTTGGCGCAGGCAGCTACCTCTGTGCGGTCACCGTCAACGGCGTCCGCAACGTCATCCCGGTAACGTTCGTCCGTTAACAGGACAGCTAACAGTACGGCGCGTAGCGGTACGGCACGCTGTACCGCCCATGCCCCTTACCGCCAATCGAAGCATTCCGTGCTTTGACTGACAACGTCATTGTTGGTTGCTAGCGAGTTTTGATACCTGATGCACCTGCATACCACTGCATGTTCCAGTTATCGAAACCAGCTATGCGAACCTTCGTCATCGTCGCGCTTTGCGCATCAATTGCGCTTGTCATCAATGCCTGTGAGGACAGCACTGCTCCAACGGAGCAGGGAACCCTGCTTGTGCGCACGGCCATACCAACAATGGTCATCTCGCAGGCAATGCCCGACGGCAGCGTCCAGGAACCGGGCGAGGTCGACAGCATTCGGATCACCAGAGTGCGAGCGCTGTTCTCGCGCATCAAGCTGCATGGATCAACCGAAGACACCTCGGACATAGCGGGGCGTGTGGTCAAGGCAGGACCGGTGGTGTTAACATGGTCGAACGACACCGTCACGGCCGCCTTTGCTGCACCACTGCCTGCCGGACTGTATGACCGCATGAAACTCGAGCTGCACAAGTTCTCGGCCAGCGAGGCAGCGACCTGGCGGAACGACACCACCTTTGCGGACTTTGCCACCGACAAGGACCGAGTAACCCTGATCATCGATGGAATGTCTTGGAGCGATGATGTAGCCACGCCGTTCACGCTAACGTCAGACCGCACAGAGAACATCTGGATCTCGGTACGTCCACCCTTCGAAATCACCGCATCCTCGACCACCAGCGTCGTCATCGACACCGACCTTGTCGACGTCTTCCGTATTGGCGGCAGCCTTTTGCATCCCTCCAACAGCGCCGTCCGCACCCAGCTCCACACACGCCTACGCACATTATTGCGATTGCGCACGCAATAACCCACGCAATAACCCACGACTTCAGTCGTGGCACAGCCGTGGGTATATGCGTATGAATGTGTATCCAAGGATGTAGGGGCGCGGCATGCTGCGCCCACGATTAGCCGTCATCCCCGCAAACAGCCATCATCCCACGGAAGCGTAGATCTTGGGGGTGTATCAAGGTATGTATCAAGGCACACACTGCCCCCTAATTATGGCGAATTCGCCATAATTGAAGTTGCTTGTCCGAGCATCATGGACATCCCACCACATCGTGAACCTCTGGACCCTTGATCATTTTCGTGGCGTCACGGAAATGATGCCTGAGATTGTAACCACATGGTATTGCGTAAGCATCGTGTAGCGGCGTGTCCAAGAAATGGTCACAGGCGACGCGATGCTTCGTGTGTATAGAAAACGTGCGTCAAATACGTGAAAGCTCTGATTGAAATTGGTAGATTCGGCATTGTGCAATGCATTACTGACTTACGACACGTATACCTTCGTTCCATGGATCAAGCCACTCACAACAAGATTGTTTCTTTTATCTGGGGCATCGCTGACGATGTCCTGCGCGATCTCTTCAGGCGCGGTAAGTACCCCGATGTGATCCTGCCAATGTGCGTTATACGACGCATGGATTCGGTGCTCG
>JAULYI010000287.1:0-2358 GCA_032117915.1 Kapaibacterium sp. (SeqCode)
GTAATTCTTCCGCGTCTTCATACACAACCTGTACGTTCTGCAGCAACGTGTCGCGTGACGTGATCGTCGTGTCCGCCATTCCAAGGATCACCGGTGGCGTGCGTGGCAGCGAATCGTTCACAACGGTGATGCGGAAGCCGGACATCACGGAGTACACGGAGTCGGAGCAGATCACTTGCACATCGGCATAGCCCACACTACCTACCTGCGGCAACACCTGCAGGGCAAGCCGCGTGCCGTCGCCAAGCAGCGTGATGTTCGACGGATGCACGACCGTTGTATCCAGCGAGACGATATTCCACCGAAGCTTGTCCGGGTTATCGTACAGAACACTGAACTCTTCGATCAGGGTATCAGAACTCTTGATCGTCGCATCGCGAAGCCCAAGGATCACCGGTGCCGCCCGGTTCACGCTGTCCTTGATCAGCGACACATCATAGTCCACCGTCGTTGCAAGCGCTTCGTCGGCACACCGTACTCGTACCGTCACCGTACCCACGGCGCCCGGACGCGGCACAATGGTTGCCGTGTAGTTCGAGCCGTTACCCACGATGGTAACATCCGATGGTGCAATCAGCGCAGAGTCCGACGATTCAATACTCCACACAAGATCAGGCGTTTGATCGTAGTCAACGTTGAACGCATCCAGCAGCGTATCAACATTCGTGATCGTGGTGTCAACGAGTCCCTGCAGGATCGGTGCCGCACGCGTCTGACGCTCATAGGCGAGCTCGAACTCATACGGATACGTCCATTCCGCGCCGCGGGCTTCGCCCGCGATGGCCAGGTATAGCGCTCCACCCGAGACATCGGCCGGCGCCTCAAGGACAACGGCGGCATGCTGCCGGCTCGACCCGGTGGTGAGACGTTCCACGGTATCGCCCGATGCTGTGAGGAGCATCCAGCTCAGCTCCCGACCTTGCACAAGCGTGTCGCGCACGCGAAGGCGCAGCGATGACGTCCGATGCAGGACCGTGTCAACCGGTAGCCTGAACACATCCACATCGCGAGAAGAACCACCTGGTTGAACCGTGATCGCCCCGCGATACACCACGCCGGTGGCGATCTCGTAGGCATCCGCCTGAGAGCCAGGCTCATCCAGTCCGCGCATCAGCGTTGGTATGTCGGACACGACGGTCCAATGGTCACGACTGGAATGGATGGTGTCCGCGACTCCGACGGGCCAGATGGCACCAGAATCAGCAACGAGATACTGTCGATCGAAATCAACAAGCAGATCGCTCGAAAATCCAGGTACGCGCGCTGCGGCGTATGTATATCGGACATTCCGAGGCAGTGGATGAGCACCTTTCAGTCCTGGGTTGATCCCCTCGACAATGTCATTCTCACGACCGTTGCAGTCAACGTCGGCATTATGCCAACCGCTCAGGAGCCAGTTCGTGTTCAGTCCCGCTTCCTTGCCACCGTACAGGTAAACACCGGTGCGCTGCGACCCCGTGGCATAGTTGATCCGCAGATCTCTGATCGCTTCGCAGCTGGTATTCACGATGCTGGGTAGCATATGTGGTGTTTCTTCTCCCCGTTTCGCAAACAACGGGACCCACTTTAGAATATCTGATCCACCGTGGGGCGAACTGATCGTCAGAACCTTTGCGACGTGGTGCCCGTCTTCCGACGTGGGGTCGATCCACCACCTCGGCTGTCCATTCTGACGGCGCTGCAAATACTCCCGAATAGCAATACCACCCATGGAGTGTCCAACCAAAATGACCTTGGAGGCTCCGGTAGCATTCAGCACCAGCTGGATACACTGCTTCAGCGCATATCCTTGTTTGACAACGGCGGACTGATTGCTCTGGGACTCGCGTGCGATGATCCAGTGGTTCGTATTCGGGATGATCGTTGGATTCGTGGGGTCCTCATTCCATGCCGTTTCGAAGTTCACAACGTACACGCCCGACGCAAGGGAGACTTTGGGATTGACATAGACATCGTCATCGCTGGTTCCCGGTATACCATCCTTGCCGAAGACATTCGTGACGTTCTTATACCTGTTCAGCATGGCATGCAGTACGGTCCCGGCGTCATCGCCGCGAGTTGGCACGTGCTCGCCGTAGATATGCGCAATGCCCCCTGTGGCATCGTTCCATGTTTTGTCGCTGCCGATCAATCCATGGACAAAGATGATCGGATATGGGGTAAATGAACGCTGTGCATGAGCCGAACTAACGGCCATCCATAGGAACAGTACGACAACGAATCGCGCGCGTGTACGCATCAGAGGCCTCCGTTCATTAAGTGATTTGTATTGCAACGGTCAAGATACGTGTTTCGCCTGCAGCACTGACGGCCCTGGGATGGCCCAAGCGTTGCCCAAGCGTTGCCCAAGTTTGGCCC
>JAULYI010000287.1:2368-5021 GCA_032117915.1 Kapaibacterium sp. (SeqCode)
AAAATAGGGTAAGTTTGAGTCGGGTTTCGTCATCATCTAACGGTGTCCGTCATGCTGCATACATTCTCGAAGACAGCGCTGTCTATCCTCACCATCTGTGCAGTTGTTTCCTGCTCGACAGATCCGTCGGCCATTGAGCCGATGCAAGACGGCAAGGGAACCGCTACGATCTTAGCCGCACCGAAGGGTGCCAGCAAGATCCCTGATCACTACGTCATCGTCTTCGACGAATCGCAGGTTGATCAAAACGAGGTCGGAGCTGAAGTCAAGCGCCTCGAGAAGGCGCACGGCCTGACCGTTGGCTACATATACGAAAGCGCCATTCGTGGCTTCAGTGCCAAGCTGCCTCCGGGCATCCTCAAGAAACTTGAGGGTGACAAGGCCATCAAGCGTATCGAGGAAGACTACGAGATCACGGTCGGACCGGTCGATCAGCAGGCGAAACCCGGCGGCGGCGGCTCGACGTATGCTCGAGTCTCCCCACAGCAACTCCCCTGGGGAGTCGATGTCGTAGGCCATCTGAGTGGTGTCGGCACGCGTGCATGGATCATTGATTCCGGCATCGATGACAAGCACCCCGATCTTACCGTCAACAAGACGCTTTCGAAGAATTTCGTGACCGGCTCACGCGCATCGGCATGGCAGGACAAGAATGGCCACGGAACACACGTTGCGGGTACGATCGGTGCCAAAGACGATGGTTTTGATGCCGTCGGTGTTGCCCCGGGTGCTGACCTTGTAGCCGTTCGGTGCCTTGATTCGCGTGGCAGCGGACAGTATTCGTGGATCATAGCCGGTGTCGATCATATCTCGGCTAATGCTGCCGCCGGCGACGTGTGCAATATGTCCCTCGGGGGTCCGGCCTATTCCGCGCTTGACGAATCGATCCGCAATGCAGCCGCCAAGAACATCATCTTTGTGCTCGCTGCCGGAAACGATGGCGTCGACTGCTCAACGTCATCACCGGCACGTGTTGGATACAACAATCCCAATGTCTGGACCGTGTCGGCCCATACCATTGCGAATGTGTTTGCATCATGGAGCAATTACGGTCTCCCCGTTGATATCTGTGCACCGGGCGTTACCATCACATCGACAAGAATGGGCGGAGGTCTTACCACGATGAGCGGTACTTCGATGGCGGCACCTCACGTTGCCGGTATCCTGCTCGTTGCCAACGTTGGTAGCCGTGGTACCGTCACGGGTGACAAGGATGCTGTGATCGACAACATGGCAAAGATGGTAGAGTAAGCTGATTCCATGATAACGATTAACGCCCGCTGTTCTGACGAGCAGCGTCCGTTTTGCGTTGTTACGGTGATTCGTTCAGGCCCGAGGTTTAACCGCTTCTTCTTCATCGATCCACAGGGAGTTTTTTCGGCCTGTGGGGACAGGTTGGCTCAGAGATAATAGCGCCAGTCGAACACCAGGCGCAATCCCAGTCCATATCGCGTTTGAGGGTCAAAGTTCGACGGTCCGGCATTGTAGCTCCTCCACCATACCGGTACGTCTGCAGCGCCAAAGAACTGGAGCAGGATGCTTGAGCTTTGATCGCTCGAGAAGGTGCGGAAGAAGCGCCATTCCAGAACAGGTAGCTCGATCTTCACGGATCGTAGCTGCACGATCTCGGCAACGTCAAGACCGTCGGCATTCACATAGGGTAGCTGGAGCACCTGAGGATTACTGCCGAAGCCATAGAGATTCACGCCGATCTCGCGCCCTAGGACGAACTGGAACCTACCCACAGACGTTGCGATCCCGGCCTGCCAGGGAATGAGGCCTCCGCCAACGGCATGCACGGCCATCTCGGTGTAGAGGTCAGAAGAGAAGGGGGCAATGAGCAGAGCCCCGAGAACAAGATCTCCGGGAACGAGAAAAAACGGCATCCGAAGACGAACCGAATACGATGAACGGGCTGGTAGTCCTGCGATCGAGTTGCTGAATCCGGTCGCCACGGAATCGACCGTTGTTGATACATCGGAATCATCGTCGTGGGCAATGCCGAATTCGGCAAACACAAGGCCATCATCGGCTTCACTCGTAATGCCGTCCAGGCCTACGCCGAGCCGCAGGTTCAGACCCAACGAGCCTACACCAAAGGCGGTGGACTTCGTAGCATCGAATTCATCGTTCCAGCCAGAAAATCGAATGGCCGGGGCTACACCGACAAATCCGCCCAGCTCTGCCCGAAACCGTGGCAGCTGTCCCAGACCCTCCCGTAGCGCGGGCATGGGTGTACGTTCCAGCTGGCGCAGGATAGGCTCTTGCAGTCCGCTGTGCATCACCCGTCCGGGGACGTCATAGCTTGCGCAAACGTTGAGCGTATCCGCAGCGTGGAGATCAGTTCCTGTAAGCTCGGTATCCTCAAAGGTGTGCGTGTCATACGGCGCCTTCGTACCCAGGTATGCATCCAGGAGCTGCTCGATGCTGCTTCGTACAGCCCGTGCCGGAACGTCGATATCTTCCTGCCGCATATGCGAGTCGCCCATTAGCAGGATGATCTTACCCGTCCAGTCAGTCGTTTCGTAGCCATGCTCGTTGTAGTAGTCATGCGTCCCCTTGCGCAGCGACGCATTACCCCATGTACCGGCCACGTGTCCGGCAGCATACATGTCCTGCAAAAAGTGCAATGCGAAGGCCTCGTCTGCAAGCG
>JAULYI010000288.1:0-8053 GCA_032117915.1 Kapaibacterium sp. (SeqCode)
ATCGGTTTGTCCTTGCCCCACCGTTGTTGAACGTTGGTGAAGCCCAGATCCAGCGGCAGCGCTCGGATATCCAGCACGAGCGTCTCGAGCTTGTCCTGGCTACGAGGATCATAGATGGTCGCCTTGCCGGCGATCGTACGTCCGCTGTGACGCAACGTCATGCTATGCGAGCCGATGAGTTCACCGTTATAGCTCACGTCCGTCGCTGCGGCCGTAATGTCGATCACGGGTTCATCCCATGTTCCGTTCACCACGATCTCGGAGCGCGTGACCAGTCCTCCCAGCAGCGCCAGAGGGTCACGTTCTTCCAGCTCACCGAACGTCCGGATGTCCCGCAACGGAAAGTTCTCAACCGTCACGCCTAGGTTTCGGAACACCGATGGCGACATCCACCCGGAAACGGTAACGGTCTCGGCCCAGGCACGTTGGACGGCAAGATCTTGGATGTGATAGACACCACGATTGATCGTGAAGTAGGACGAGCGGATCATTCGCCAAGCAAGGCTGCGTTCGGCATCGAGCACGTACGACAGCGAGTCAATATCGACCGCCGTTGCCTCATCCGTAAACCGCGCGCGTCCGGCAATGTATCCTTCCATGTCGTTGATGCGACTGGTTGCCTTGAGGCGGACCGTCGAGTCGCGCAGGTCAAGACTAACGAACGGATGTCGGATCTCTACATCGTTGATGTGGATGGACGTGTCGCAGAGGGCTTGCACGTAGAGTCGGTCAAGATTGGGCGTTGCCAGCAGGTCTGCCACACCGAGTTCTGCCGTCACCAACATCGGATCAGCAACAATGATCGTCGAATCGGTCTCGATGCGCAGCCCTTCGGCTCGCAGCGTGTCGATACCGATCAGGAAGGATGTTGGCCCCGTCGCCAATCGTCCGCTAATGATACAAGACGCATCGATCGATACGCCGTCAAGAAACACATTGATCAGGGAAAGGTCGCGTGCCACCACTTCAAGCTGGGCATCCATCGATGCCAGGGGGCGAGGTGTAGGCGCAGGAATCACCACGTCATCCGTGACGTGGCGTAGACGCTCGCGGACGACATCGACAGCGGTGACGACGCCCATGCCAAAGGCATCGACGAGGGACGACATCGTGAAGGAGCCGTGCATCCGTGCATCAAGGAACGGCGGTGCGTCGCGCTGCGACCGCGCCACAAGATCGATAATGCGCATGTCGGGCTGTCGCTCTACGTTTAGGTCGAGCTGGAATGGCAGAACCGCCCTGTCGTCCAACGCCAATTGGCGCACATCTGCATCGACGATCACGTCGAGACTGTCGGGCTCAAAGCCCTCGCCGATCACCGAGAATCGTCCGGTTAGCGTCGTCGGCATCGTCGAGATCGTCAGCAGTCGCTGCAGGTCCAATGATGTCGTGCGGATGTCGAGCTCGTAGGCCGGACGGCTTGGACTTGCCAGTGAAAGGGTGCCCATGACGACGACGGTCTGCTCCGGAGCAAGGCCCATCAGTACGTCTGTGGAGTCTCGCAGAGGAGTCACATCTGCCGTGAGCGTATCGATCACGATCCCGCCCATACCGTCGGTCTGCAGCAAGCCGCGCAACGACCGAACATCCCGGCCCATGAATCGCGATGCCTCCAGTTCGACCTGTGCAACGGCATCGACGTCAGGGAAGGTCGTACCCGTGCCGATCAGCATGATCCGTCCATTGATGTCCGTATCGACCATGACGGAGTCTTGGATGAAGCTGTCCAGGCGGCCGCGCTTGACCTGCATATCGACTTCGTACCCAAGTTCTTCCTTGCCCAGGTGGAGCGTTAGTTCGCCATCGAAGCGTCCGGGGGCGTCCTCACCGTGAACCTCGAACCACAGACTGTCGGTCGGGGCACCGCGCATCCGCAGGGAGTCAACTGTTGTGCGACGCAGGAATGCAAGGTCCGGCAGCGGTACAAAGCGCAACCGCCGACGCATGTCGGCATAGGTCGACGCCGAGTTCACAACCTTGACGTCGAGCGCCATGGGACGTCCATCCGTCAGGTGCAACACATCGACATCGCCGCGAATGCGGTTATCGCCGGCATCTAGCACGATGTCGCGTATGCGGACGGCGTTACCGCTGTAGGTGGCAGCACCGAAGAGCCGGTAGTTGTCGATCACATCGACGGCCGGCAGGTAGAACGTCAGGTCAGGCCCCCAGACATTATCTGCCTCCAGCACGGTCGTTACCGGATAGCGTCCCAGGTCGAGCGTATCAAACACGTTCAGGCCCGGCGCAGACGCTCGAGCATGGAGATCGGTACCGAGTCCTGTGCGATAGCGGATGAGCGGCACCTCGACACCATTGCGAGAGATCGTTGCCGCCATCGCAAAGCGCCGGATATCCAGCGGAGACGTGCGATCGCGGCATTCGAGGTGATCCACGGCCAGGTCGTAGTGACGTCCGCGAAGGTCGAGATAGGCCGAGGCCCGCAACTGAACGTCTTTCAGGTCCAGATGCGTGGGATCGAAGGTCCGTCCGTTGTGCCACGGAGTGGTCCGATCATTCACCACTATGGCGCCATCGTTGATCTCGAAGCGGCGCACCGCAATGATCAGTCCCGGCGGTTCGGTATCGGTGGTATCCGCCGGTGGCTTCACGATCCGCGTGACGTTCCACACCGAGTCTGCCTCGTCACGCAGGATCACGATATGTGGCCGCTCGATTGAAAGACTGTTCACGGCCAGCGTACCGCCGGCCAGGGGTGCCAAATCAAAGAAGAGCGACAACTCGTCGGCCTCCAGCACAGTCTTTCCATCGGCGGACAGCCGTGGACGGGTCAATACAAGACCTCGGAAGATGTCGATGCGGATATCATCGACCACGACCTTCCCAAGGAGGGCTCGATTGATCTGGTCAAGCACCACATGTCTGGCCCACGACCGGAAGGTCTCCGTCTGCGACAGCATCACCAGCAGCGCGCTCAGGATGATCGCCGTACCGGTCGCGCGCCATGCCCACCGCAGCACGAACTTCCCCATCCGCTTCCAGAGCGGAAGCTGAAACCGCTCGCGCCACGCAGCTCCGTCAAAGAGCTGCGCAACACGTTCGCGTGGGGTTGGATGCTGCGTTCCGGACATTCGGGGTTCGTGAAGCAAGTGGTATGCCGTAAAGCGACGAAGGACACCGTGGTTCGGTGTCCTTCGCGATGACGCTTATTCGCCTTGTGCCTTGGAGTATTTGGCATCTCCACCGTCATGATGCAGCAGTTCCACATGCATCCACTCGAAGCCTGCCGCCTCTACGCCGGCCAACAGCTCCCGGATGTCCTGTCGGCTAACGGCCTGTGCCGACACGAAGCGACAGCGGAAATGATCCACGAGCAGGATGTCCGGCGTCTTCCCCGGCCACACCTTGGTGCCGCGGTTAGACATCAGCTTGAGCGTAAACGGGCCGATCTGCTCGGGCATGGCCGGCAGACCGTTGGGAGCATAGACAAAGACATCTGCTCCGTGCATTTCCCATGCGTCGCGCGAGGCGACAGAATGGTGCGTGTTGCGCGAGCTGGTACCGGCGACGATGCCCGTGGTTTCGTGCTGAATGGGTTCGACGCGCTCGGCGATGGCCTGGGCGAACTCCATCGTCGAAGCAGAACCGCCAAGATCACGCGTCTTCACGCCGGCAGCAAGCGTATCGATCAGAGCCTTCATGATAGCATCGGCATGCGCCACAAGGCCCATGTACTGTAGCATCTGTATGCCGGACAGCAGCATGGCCGTGGGATTGGCAAGCCCCTTGCCGGCAATATCGGGAGCAGAGCCGTGCACGGCTTCAAATACGGCGCAGTCATGACCGATGTTGCCACCCGGAGCAACACCTAAGCCCCCTACGATACCCGCACATAGGTCGGAGACGATGTCGCCGTACAGGTTCGGAAGGACGAGCACGTCAAACTGCTCCGGACGCGATACAAGCTGCATACAGCAGTTGTCAACGATGATGTCGTCGCTCTGTATCTCCGGATAGTCCTTGGCCACTTCACGGAAGACGTCAAGCCACAGACCATCCGTGATCTTATGGATGTTGGCCTTGTGCACGCACGTCACGCGCTTCCGTCCAAGCGTCTGCGCCTGGTCGAAGGCATAGCGGATGAGCGCTTCTGAGCCTTGTCGTGTGATCAGCTTCAGACACTGGGCAACATTCGCCGTCTGCCAGTGCTCGATGCCCGCATACGTGTCCTCGACGTTCTCGCGGAAGACCAGAACGTCAACATCCTTGAACCGCGTCTCGACAGCGGGCATGGACTTGGCCAGACGCACGTTGGCGTAGAGTTCAAGCGACTTGCGGATCGTCACGTTCACGCTCTTATGTCCGCCGCCGACCGGTGTGGTCGTTGGGCCCTTTAACGCCAGGCCGTTGCGCTTGATCGCATCAAGCGTTTCTTGCGTTACGCCCGTACCGTGCTGTTCGATAGCGGCCAAGCCGGCTACGGCATGTTCCCATTCGACGGGTACAGCCGCGGCGGCAAAGACGTGTTGCACGGCTGCGGAGATCTCAGGACCGATTCCGTCGCCTTCAATCAAGGTTACTTTGCGAAGCATCATCTCTCCAGGTATTCAGTAAGGTTCGAAGTTTATGGTAGGGGGCAGTGTTCGACTTAGAGCATCTCGACAATAACGGCCGAAGCTTCGCCACCGCCGATGCAGAGCGTTGCCAGACCGTACTTGGCACCGCGACGGCGCAGCGCATAGAGCAGCGTTGTAAGGATGCGTGTTCCAGAGGCACCGATGGGGTGACCGAGCGCAACGGCTCCGCCGTGAACGTTGACCTTTTCGTGGGGGATGCCCAGTTTCTGTTGCGCAGCAAGCGTTACCACGGCAAAGGCCTCGTTGATCTCGAACAGATCGATATCGTCGAGCTTGAGTCCGGCCTTGGTAACGACCCGGTTGATCGCTTCGATCGGCGACGTTGTGAACCAGATGGGGTCTTGGGCGAACGATGCCTGCGACACGATGCGTGCCATGGGCGTAAGGTTATGCGTGGTCAGCGCCAGTTCCGATGCAACCACCACGGCTGCGCCGCCATCGTTGATCGTCGAGGCATTGGCGGCGGTCACGGTTCCGTCCTTTTTGAACACCGGCTTCAGCGTCGGGATCTTATCAAACTGTACGCGGCCCGGCTCCTCGTCGGTGTCGATGATCACGTCGCCCTTGCGACCCTTGATCGTAACGGGAGCGATCTCGTCGGCAAACAGACCATTGGCGATCGATTCCTGCGCGCGCTTGTACGAGGCGATCGTAAACTCGTCCTGCATGTCGCGCGTGATATTGCACTCGGACGCACAGAGTTCGGCCGCGTCGCCCATGGGAACCTGGTTATAGACATCCCACAGACCGTCCCACTGCATCAGGTCAACCATGCGGGCATTACCGAACTTGACGCCCTTGCGGGAGTCCAGCATGGCATGGGGAGCATTCGTCATCGACTCCTGACCGCCGGCGATGATCACCTGCGCGTCGCCGCAACGAATGGCCTGGTCTGCCAGCATGACGGACTTGATGCCCGAACCGCAGACACGGTTGATCGTTGTGCAGGCCGTGTGCTTTGACAGACCTGCGTAGATGGCTGCCTGGCGCGCCGGAGCCTGTCCGACGCCCCCTGTCAGCACATTACCCATGATCACTTCATCGACGCGTTCGGGATCGAGCTTTGCACGTTCAATGGCTGCCTTGATGGCCACCGCACCAAGCTGCGGAGCCGAGAGGTCCTGCAGACTTCCCAGGAGAGAGCCGATGGGTGTACGGGCGGCTGAGACGATGTATGACATAGCGGTGAACCTTGTGGGTGTGATGCGATGTGGAATGGCTGGCAAAAATACCAAATCCAACGCCCCATACAGACGTCACGCCTACGCCAATCGACGCACACCGGCACGTATCACGATCATGCTAGCGGCGTGCCTGCAGCACGCCGATCAGGCGGCGTGTCACAGCCCGCGGCATGAACTTGATCAGCAAGGTGGAGAGCTTATTCGTCGGACCCGGCACAACGACGACCTTGTTGGCCTTCATGCCGTTGTAGCCGATGCGGGCTACGGCGGCGGCAGACATCATGGGGGTGACCGACGAGACGCGCGAAATGCCAAGGCCTGCCACGGCCTGGAACTCGGTTGTGGTGGGGCCGGGTGCAAGCACGCTCACGGTTACGCCGCTCCCGCGAAGTTCCTCCGAGAGTGCCTCGCCGAAGGACAGAACGTAGGCCTTGGTCGCATAGTATACTGCCAGGTAGGGTCCGGGCAAAAAGCCTCCAACCGAGCCCACGAGCATGATGCGTCCACGGCGGCGCTGCAGCATCCCCGGCAACAGCGCATGCGTGAGCATCGTCAGCGCCCGTACATTCACGTCGATGATGCCCAGCTGTCCGTCGGTCTCACGTTCGGCGAAACTGCCGTAGAGGCCATAGCCTGCATTATTGATCAGCGTGTCAACGTCAAAACCGTCCCGCACCACGGTGTCGATCACTTGCTGAACACCTTCATGCGTGCTCAGGTCTGCCTCGACGATCGTCACGCGGATGCCATGCCGTGTAGAAAGTTCCGCCGCAAGCGTAGCCATCGGGTCACGACGGCGTGCAACCAGCACCAGATCTTCCCTCTCGGCCGCTGCCAGCCGTGCAAACTCAATGCCCAGTCCGGCCGAAGCGCCGGTGATCAGTGTTGTACCCATGGGTGCAAACATACTGCGACGGCGCGCGGCCGTAGCATGGGCAATCCAGCGTGGTTGCTGCTAGGCGAACATCTCCAGCAGTACCGGCAGCCAATGCCCTTCCGGGATGGAACCCATGTGGGATACCAGACGCCGTTTATCGACGTAGCGAAGCTGGTCAAGCAGGATCCGACCATGCTTGCGCTTGAAGGTGACTTCGGGCCGACATCCCATGGCTACTCCGTTCGATGTTAGGGGCGCGATGATAACTCGAGGAAGTACTGCATTCATGTCCGTCGGGGAGAGTATAACAGCCGGACGGGTCTTGCTGATCTCGCTACCGATGACAGGATCGAGATTGACCCAATAGACGTCACCGCGCCGATAGGTTGCCGTTACTCCCATTCCCACTCCGTCGTATCCTCGTCAAGTGGGATACTATCCATGACCGATGCCTCATTGGTGATTGATGCAAACCACGCCTGACGCGGCTCGCGCACCGGAGTTATCACGATTGAGCCGTCGACGCATTCTATGGTGACCATTTCCTGCATGTTACACGCTTTTAGAAACGATGAGGGAATGATGACTCCTCGGCTATTGCCGATGGTACGTATTGTGGTGTTCATAGGCCATTCCGTGACGAGTGTTCATGCACAAATGTACCAACATTGTTACAACGCAAAGCGAAGCGATCTCGCCGGTGGTCACACACACGCTTGCGCCCGTGGATGGGCGTGCGATGGATTTGTCCGCGCGGTGAAACAACAACGCTGGCATAGCGCTGGTCTCTACAGCGACCCATGGTATTAGCATGCCACCGTAGGCAGGCTCCCTTCCCCTGTGGAAACCTTGCCCCCTATCGAGCCATTGTGAATGCTGTTATTGCTTATTTTTGCGCGTCTATTTTCTACACCAAGCCCCGTCAAGGGTAATTGCGATAGGAACTTCCATGAACGTCGGCCGCATCGTCCAGGTTATCGGTCCCGTGTTGGACGTCGAGTTCACCACCGGTCAGATCCCTCCCGTCTTGAATGCATTGCATGTTAAGCGCAAGTCCATCGAGACCGGCGCTGATGAAACACTCGTCTGTGAAGTGCAGCAGCACTTGGGCGAGGATCGCGTGCGAGCCATTGCCATCGACTCGACCGACGGTCTGGTGCGTGGCATGGAGGTGCAAGACACCGGAGGCCCGATCTCCGTGCCCGTGGGTCCGTCCGTTCTTGGACGTCTGATCAACGTGACCGGCGAAGGCATCGACCAGAAGGGGCCGATCGTCTCCGAAAAGAAGTATTCGATCCACCGCTCAGCACCGGACTTCAAGTCGCTTTCGACGCAGAAGGAAATGTTCGAGACCGGCATCAAGGTCATTGACCTGATCGAGCCCTTCACGAAGG